>NZ_SCOG01000025.1:0-50996 GCF_005502545.1 Microbacterium sp. Beta | reverse complement strand
GGGGTGACCGTGCTCGCACTCACGGGCCGCCTCTCCGTGCCGACGGGCGTGATGCCTCTGCTGTGCGGGGCGGCGGCGGCCGCCGCCTACGACCTGCAGCTCTCCGCGCGGGCCAAGGCGCGACGGGTGCGGCTCACGGATGAGCTGCCGACGACACTCGAGTTCCTGGCCCTCTGTCTTTCCGCGGGGGAGGGGTTCCTCGATTCGCTGCGCCGGGTGTCCGAGGTGGGCTCCGGTGAACTGACCGCCGAACTGCGTCACGTGGTGCTCGCCGTGGGCACCGGGTCGCCGCTGGCCGACGCGCTGAACGAGATGGCGCGACGTCTGCAGCTTCCCGGCCTGTCACGTGTCGTGGATCAGGTGATCGCCGCACTCGAGCACGGTGCACCGCTCGCCGCAGTGCTGCATGCCCAGGCGTCGGATGCACGGGAAGACGCGAAGCGTGTGCTGATCGAGCAGGCGGGGCGCAAGGAGATCCTGATGCTCCTCCCGCTCGTCTTCCTGATACTTCCGCTCTCCGTGCTCTTCGCCGTCTATCCCGGGCTCTTCATCCTCCGTCTCGGCATCGGCTGACCCCTCAACGAAAGGATCCACCATGACGACACCCACCTGTGACCGCGGGCGACTCACATCGACGGGAACCACTGCTCGGCTCCGCGCATTCTTCGCGGATGAAACCGGGGACGTCCCCGGCTGGGTCCTCGTCACATTGATGACCGCCGGGTTGGTGGTGCTCATCTGGGCCGTCGCGGGCCCCGCGCTCACGTCGCTGTTCGAGCAGGCGATCCAGCGGGTGTCGGGACTCTGAGATGGACGACCGGCGTGTGTGCGCGGATGATCGCGGGTCGGCTCCGGTGGAGTTCGTGCTCGTGGGCACCCTCCTGACCGCGCTCACGCTCGCGGTGCTGCAGCTCGCATTCGCGGTGTACGTGCGCAACGTGGTCCACGATGCCGCCGTCGAGGGGGCCTACCACGCTGCACTCGCCGACACGACGCCGCAAGAGGGTGTGGATGTCACCCGGGAGGTCATCTCGCGCGCGGTCGGGTCGGAGTATGCCGATGACGTCCGCATCGGAGTCTCCGGTATCGCGCCGCACGAGACGGTCGACGTCCGAGTCCGTACGACGTTCCCCCTGCTGGGGTTGATCGGCATTCCCCTCGCGATGGAGGTGGAGGCGCATGCACCTGCCGAGACGTTCGGGGAGGAATGACGAGGGATCGGCTGCCCTCGAGTTCATCGCAGCCGGGGTGATCCTGCTGGTCCCGCTCATCTATCTCGTGATCGCGCTCGGCGCCATCCAGGAGCAGACCTTCGGAGCGGAGGCGGCAGCGCGGCACATCGCTCGTGTGATCGCCCGTGCTCCGGACGCGACGACGGCCGCGGAACGGAGCGACGCAGTGCTCGCCGGCATCGTCGAGGAGTACGGTCTGGACGAGGACACGGTCGACCTGACGCTCTCCTGCACACCGCAGTCTCTCGAGTGCCCGGCGGCTGGCGCGACGATCGTCGTCTCCATCTCCACGCGGGTACGGCTGCCCCTGATGCCGGAGGTGATCGGCCTCGACAGGTCAACCGCCGTCGCCGTTCAGGCCGAGGCCGTGCAGAAGATGTCCAGACAGTGGGGTACCGAACGGTGACGCCGGGCCGTCGCACCCTCGGCGCCGGGATCGAGTATGACGAGGGGAGTGTGCTTCTCCTCACGCTCGGGTATGTGCTGCTCGCGCTGGCCGTGATCTTCGTGTGTGTCTGCGCCACCGACCTCTACATCGCCCAGAAGCGGTTGGATGCGCTCGCCGATTCCGCTGCACTCGCCGGGGCTGACGGATTCACGCTGATGGTTCGCGACGGCGGCGCGCGAGCCGAGCTGACCGACGCCGGTGTCGAAGAACAGGCCGCGTCGCTCGTGGTAGCGGTGCCGGGCGATGCTTCGCTCACCGCTGCCGGAACGCCCGACGGCGTCACGGCGCGCGTCACCGTCGCCGCACAATGGCATCCGCCGTTGGTGTCCCTGTTCGTGCCTGACGGACTCCCGCTCGAGTCGACGGCCACCAGCCGCACGGCGCTGCGGTGAGAACCCCGCTCAGCGCGGGCTCTGCAGCTGCGTGAGCAGTCCGGTGAGACGGGGCACGAGCTGGGGTGGCACCTCCGCTGGCAGGGCATCGACGGGCCACCAGCGCAGGTCCTCCGACTCCTCGCTCACGGTGAGCGCCGACTCTCGGTCGACCACGACGGCGATCCCGATGTCGAGGTGCGAGGCGCATGCGCCGAAGCGCGAAGACAGGCCGTGGTGGTCGAGGTCGTAGGCGAGGGGCGCGTCCGCCGGGTCCACCACGATCCCGGTCTCCTCGCGCAACTCCCGCAGCGCGCCGGCCATGACCGATGCGTCTCCGTCCTCGACGTGGCCTCCCGGTTGCACCCAGAACTGCCCCTTGCGGTGGAAGACCAGCAGCGTGTGCTGGAACGTGGCATCGAACACCACACATGATGCCGTGAGGTGGTCAGGGCCTGCCTCGCGGTGCACAGGCCCGCCGTCGGCATCGAAGAACGAGGCGAAGTCCGCCTGCGCTGCGCGGTCTCGTGCGGATCGGGGGACGAAGGTCGCGACGAGGCGATGAGCATCCGCCTCAAGGTTCGGGATCATTCCGGGTCTCCTTCCGGCGGCTCTTCGCCGGACTCGGGCCGTGCTCGAGGGACGAACTGCGGGATCCAGCGCAGGAACCCGAGAGCACCCACCAGGCCGATGGCGCCCATCGTGGCCGCGGCGAACGGGAGCGAAGCCACCGCCGTGATCGCCGAGACGAGCAGCGGGGCGATCGCCCCGCCGGCATCGGTGAGCGTGCGCCACGAACCGAGGAAGGCGGCGGGATCCCGCTTCGGCGCGACATCCGCCCCCAGAGTCAGCAGGATGCCGCTGGACAGGCCGTTGCCGACACCCAGGACCGCGGCGAACATGCCGAACCACAGCACAGCCGCGTCCCCGTCGTGCGTGAACGACAGCGCCAGGAAACCCGCTCCCATGAGCACCATCGCCGGCATCGCCGCCCACAATCGGCCGAACCGGTCCATCACCTGGCCGCTCGCATAGAAGAGCGCGAAGTCGATGGCCCCGGAGACACCGACGACGAGGGCGATGGTCGATGCGTCCAATCCCAGGGACAGCCCCCACAGGGGGAGCACGACCTGGCGGGCCGACCGGACGGCGGAGAGCGAAGCGGCGGCGAGGCCGAGGCGTCCGAGCACCGCACGCTGGCGCCACATCGTCTGGAAGATGCCCAGGCGCTCGACCGTCGGGATCGAACCGCTCACGGCCTCGCCGGAGTCCTCCGCATAGCGCTCGCGCGTGGCCGTCGTGACCGGCGGGACCATCTTCTCCGGATCGGGCCCGAAAAGGACCAGCGCGACCATCACCACGAGGCAGCCGAGGAAGAACCAGATCGCTGCGCTCTCGCTGCCGAAGAGCTGCAGCAGTCCTGCCGCGATGAACGGACCGACGAAGATGCCGAGGCGGAAGCTCCCGCCGAGCAGCGAGAGCGACCGCGCGCGGAAGGCGACAGGAACCCGCGTGGTCATGAACGCGTGCCGGGCGAGGCCGAAGGCCGCCGCGCAGATGCCCAGCAGGAACACCGAAGCCGCCAGCACACCGAGCGATGGCGCGAACACCATTCCGATGCCGGCGACGATCGAGATCACCCCGGCGATCACCATGGTGTAGCGCTCGCCGATCCTGCCGACCGCCCATCCGGCGGGGAGGTTCCCGCACAGCTGGCCGATGACGAGGCAGGAGGCGACGAGGGCGGCGAACGCCACGTCCGCTCCCATGGAGACGGCGAGCACCGGGATGAGCGGGATCACCGCACCCTCGCCGAGCGAGAACAGGATGGTCGGCAGATACACCATCGGTCCGAACTGCCGAAGGACCGTCGATGCGCTGCTCACGACTTCACGCTACTCCCGTTGCCCGGAGCTCCCGGACGATGGCGTCCCCGTGCGGGCAGGCGGCACGTTAGGCTGAGGTGTCATGCTCGAACTAGATCTCTCCGCCGAAATCCAGGCGCTCAGGCACACCTTCGGCGACATCAGCGAGGTCGTCGATGTCTCCCGTCTCCGCGACGACATCGCGCGTCTCAGCGAGGAGGCCGGCGCTCCCGACCTCTGGGACGACACCGAGAACGCGCAGAAGGTGACCAGCGCCCTCAGCCACCGCCAGTCGGAGCTCGCCCGCATCACCGGCATCGCCCAGCGTCTCGACGACCTGGAAGTGCTGGTCGGTCTCGCGAACGAGATGGGCGACGAGGACTCAGCGCAGGAGGCCCGCACGGAGCTCGCTGCGCTGACCGATCTGATCAACCAGCTCGAGGTGCAGACGCTCCTCGACGGCGAATACGACGAGCGCTCCGCGATCATCACGATCCGCTCCGGGGCCGGCGGCGACGACGCCACGGACTTCGCCGAGATGCTGATGCGCATGTACCTGCGCTGGGCCGAGCGGCACAAGTACCCCGTCAAGGTCATGGACACGTCTTACGCGGAGGGCGCCGGCATCAAGTCGGCGACCTTCGAGATCGACGCTCCCTACGCCTTCGGCACCATCTCGGTCGAGGCCGGAACGCATCGTCTCGCCCGCATCAGTCCGTTCGGCTCCGCCGACAAGCGGCAGACGTCGTTCGCCGCCGTCGAGGTCATCCCGCTGATGGAAGAGGCCACAGAGGTCGACATCCCGGAGAGCGACATCCGCGTCGACGTGTTCCGCTCCTCCGGCCCGGGTGGGCAGTCGGTCAACACGACCGACTCCGCCGTGCGCCTAACGCACCTCCCGACCGGCATCGTCGTGTCGATGCAGAACGAGAAGTCGCAGATCCAGAACCGTGCCGCCGCCATGCGCGTGCTGCAGACGCGACTCCTGCTGCTGCAGAAGGAGCAGGAGGCTGCGAAGAAGAAGGAACTCGCGGGCAACATCACCGCGAGCTGGGGCGATCAGATGCGCTCGTACTTCCTCTACGGCCAGCAGCTGGTCAAGGACCTCCGCACCGGCCAGGAATCCGGCAATCCGGCTGCGGTCTTCGACGGCGACCTCGACGACTTCATTTCGGCGGGTATCCGCTGGCGCAAGCGCAAGACCGAGGACTGAGTCCACGAAGAAGGCCCCGGAGCGATCCGGGGCCTTCTTCGTATCGTTGTGGTCAGCGACCGGAGTCCCGCAGGGTGCCGGTCACATCGTCATAGCTGAAGAGGATGCACTGCACGGTGCGGTCCCCCTCCCGGATCCACGTGCCCTTCGTCGGCTGGTAGTTGTAGAAGTCGAGCTCCGAGGCCTCGTACGAGGTGCCGACGTACGCCTGGAACGCCTCGTAGCAGCCGTTCCACGAGGTCTCGGTGAGGGCGTCGTCGCCCGGGAACTCACCGTCTTCCACGTCGTAGATGAAGAAGACCTCGTCGGTGTGCGGCTGCTCGCAGGGCACGACGGGCAGCTCGAAGACGAGCTCGTCCTCGTCGTACACGACCAGGGGCAGACAGTCACCGACCTCGAGATCGGCGAAGTTCGTCATCTCGGCGCCCTCGATCGCGGACGGGTCCGGACGTTCCGTGGACGTGCCTCCATCCGTCGGCCGTTCGCTCGGGATCGCGGACGAAGCACCGTCCGACGATGTCGCGGCGAGCAGCAGCAGCGACACGGCAGCCGCGAGCACGGCTCCGATCACAGCGAGGGCGAGACCGGTGATGCCCGGCCACTTCCGCCCGCGCAGGAACAGGGAGACGAGCGACATCACGAACCCGACGGCGAGGAGTGCCCACCCGGCGATCGCGATCACGGGGATGCACGCGCAGACGACGCCGATGACCACGGCTGCCAGGCCGATGATGCCCACGACAGGGACGCCGGGGCGGGCTTGCGGGGTGGAAGGCGTGGGCCACGAGGCTGCCGGATACCCGCCGTATGGAGCGGAGATCGCACCGTTCGAGGGCACCGTCCCGGCGGGGGAGGCAGGCATCTGGTGCGCGAGCGTGTACGGCGGGGCGAAGGGCGCGGGTTCGAGGTCGGCCACGGTCCCGAGGGGCTGACCCGTGGCGGCGGTCGTCGGGACCCCGGGGTCCGTCGCCGCTGCGGGAGCCGTCGGGTCAGCAGCGACGTGCGCGTCCTCGGCAGTCGAGGTCGTGACCTCCGATTCCGTGACGGCAGCGGGGTGCCCGGTGACGACATGCTCCGTCCAGCTCAGCCCATCCCACCACCGTCGGTTCCCGGAGCCGTCGTCGTACCAGCCGGCAGGTGTTGTCATCAGGCGTTCCCGTGCGTCTTTCTCGGTCGGCGATTGCGTGGTGAGGTCGTCCTCGCGACGCCGGCCGTTCTGCGAGGGGCGGCCGTCAAAGATGACGGTAGCGCCGGGGACGCCCCTGTGTCGAATACCGGTTCGATCACACGAAGAAGGCCTCGAGAGCATTGCCCTCGAGGCCTTCTTGAATTGAGCTGACGTCGCTCAGGGAACGAGGCAGGCCGTGATCGCCTCGGTATCGCTGAGCACCTCGGCGACACCGTACAGAGCGTCCGTGTCGGTGAGATTGCCGTCGCTGTCCGCGATCGTGCGCAACGTCGCGTTGTCGAGATCCGAGGCCACGAGCAGATCGGCGAGGCAGGACACCTGGGGCTCCGTGTACCCCTCAGCGCCCGACGAGGCGAGGATGGCGGTCAGTCCCTGCGCCACTTCCGGCGAGGTCGGACGCACACCGGCGTCGGGCCCCTCGCTCTCCGGCGGTGCCGATGCCTCGATCGAGGGGGAGGAGGTGGGCAGCTTGTCGATCTCCTCGCTCACGCCCTGTGCGAAGGCGAAGAGGTAGACGAACGACATGATGATCCCGATGATGGTGCCGACGACCGCGAGGACGAGGCCCGCGATGCCCGGCCACTTCTTGCCCTTCAGGAAGAGCGAGATCAGCGAGACGACGAAGGCGGCCGCGAGCAGCACGAAGCCGATGAATCCGACGACCGGGATGAAGACCAGGATCGTGCCGAGCGCAGCGACACCGAGACCGACGAGCCCCAGGACCGAGAGCTTCTTCGGCTCCTCGGAGACCGGCTGCCCGTAGGGGGCGGCGGCGGGGTAGCCCGTCGTGGTGCCGGGGTAGGCGGGTGCGACGCCGGGGTAGGCGTCCGTGGACTGTCCGGGGGCGGCTGCCGGGTATGCGGGAGGGGCCGCCGGCGCGGAGTAGGCGCCGAGGTCGTCGCCGAGCGGGGTCGTCGCGGCGGTCGCACCCGCAGCATCGACATCGCCCTGGTCCGCGGGGGCCGACGAGCCGTGCTCCTCGGGAATGATCACCGTCTCCTCGGACGGACGGATCACCGTGTCTTCGATCGCCGTGTCTCCGATCACCGTCTCCTCGATGACCGTGTCCTCGATCGGCGTGGTCTCGGAGACTTTCGGCTCCTCAGAGGCCGACCCCGCATCCGTCGCCTCAGGGGCGAAGTGTTCCGTCCACTGCTGGCCGTCCCACCAGCGCTGCCGTCCGGATCCGTCGTCGTACCAACCTGCAGGTGTCGTCATGGCTCCCCCTCGAAAGAACTCGGCGACCGCTTCGTGCGGTCGGCATCTTCATGTATAGCAGTGGCAGGTGACGCGGCGGTGGCGTGTGCATGGGGAGCAATCCCCATCCGGGCGGAGGGCGGACGTGCCTGTGCGGGGTGTCGCTCGCCGTCAGGGGAGAGCCCGCGCTTAGGCTCGTAGCGCCATGATTCGGTTCGAGAACGTCACGAAACGCTACCGCGGGACGTCGAAGCCCGCCCTCTCCGGTGTCGACTTCGAAGTGCAGCGCGGGGAGTTCGTCTTCCTCGTCGGGGCCTCGGGTTCCGGCAAGTCGTCCTGCCTGCGCCTCATCCTGCGCGAGGACGTCCCCACCTCGGGACGGGTCGCCGTGCTCGGGAGGGACCTGCGAGCCCTCGCGAACCGCAAGGTGCCGTACTTCCGCCGCCATATCGGGTCGGTGTTCCAGGACTTCCGGCTCCTCCCGTCGAAGACCGTCCATCAGAACGTCGCGTTCACGCTCCAGGTGACCGGTGCCTCCCGCGGCTTCATCCAACAGGCGGTGCCTGAGGCTCTCGCTCTGGTGGGCCTCGACGGTAAGCAGAAGCGGATGCCCCACGAACTGTCGGGCGGTGAGCAGCAGCGCGTCGCCATCGCGCGCGCTCTCGTCAATCGGCCCCAGGTTCTGCTCGCCGATGAGCCGACCGGAAACCTCGACCCTGCGACCTCGGTCGACATCATGCAGCTGCTCGCCCGCATCAACGCGG
Organism: Microbacterium sp. Beta; assembly: GCF_005502545.1. Taxonomy (NCBI): domain Bacteria; kingdom Bacillati; phylum Actinomycetota; class Actinomycetes; order Micrococcales; family Microbacteriaceae; genus Microbacterium; species Microbacterium sp. Beta. The sequence goes on along the minus strand of NZ_SCOG01000025.1, from coordinate 42,717 downwards.
GGGGCACCACGGTGCTGATGGCCACCCACGAGGCCGGTTTCGTCGATCAGATGCAGCGCCGCGTGATCGAGCTGCGCGACGGCGAGATGGTCCGCGATGAGGTGCATGGCGGATACGGCGACACGTCCAACATCCCGCGCCTCGTGCCAGAGGAAGTGCGTGGTGCGGCAGCCGCTGCCGCACTGACCGCCGTCCAGGAGGTGCAGCGCCAGACCGCCGATCTCTCGGTGGTGCGTGCCGCACTCGCAGAAGAGCTCGCCAGTCAGCGTCAGGCTGCGGCAGCAGTCGATCGCGACGGGGAGACGGTGGTTCCGCCCGCCCCGCGCACGGTCGAAGCGCCGGAGCCGCAGCCCGCGGTGCAGGAGGGCGCAGCTGCGAACGTCGTCGAGCCCCCCGCCGTGGTCGAGCCTCCCGCTGCCGTCGAACCTCCCGCGGTGGTCGAGCCGCCTTCGGCCGTCGAACCCGCTCCGGCGGCACGCCCGCGAACGCATCCGATCGTCCTGCCGACGGTCGACGTCGCCGAACTCGGTGTCGCGGATCGCCTCGGTCTCTCCGACGAGGACGACGAGGAAGTGGGCCCGACCTCATGAGAATCGGACTCATCCTGACCGAAGCCCTCGTCGGACTCCGGCGGAACATCTCGATGGTGATCTCCGTCGTGCTGGTCACCTTCGTCTCCCTGACCTTCGTGGGCGCCGCGATCCTCATGCAGGGGCAGATCGGCGTCATGCGCGGCTACTGGGCCGAGCGCGCCCAGGTGGCTGTGTACATGTGCTCGGCCGTGTCGGAATCCGAGACGTGTCTCGACGGTGCGGCGAGCGAGGAGCAGGTCGCAGCCGTGCGTGCGCAGCTCGAGGGCGACGCGCTCAAACCGCTCATCAGCTCGATGACCTTCGACACCAAGGAAGAGACCTACGCCAAACTCGTCGACCAGCTCGGCGCGGACCAGGCGAGCGTGCTCACTCCCGACCAGGCCTTCGAAGTGTTCTTCGTGACCATGAAGGATCCCGGCCAGTCCCAGGTGCTCGCCGAAGCCTTCAGCGGACAAGCTGGGGTCGAGCAGGTGAAGGATCAGCTGCAGTACCTGGAGCCCCTGTTCTCCGCTTTGACCGTCGCGACCTACATCGCGGTCGGGATCGCCGTGCTCATGCTCATCGCCGCGACTCTCCTGATCGGCACGACGATCCGCCTGTCCGCGTATGCGAGGCGCAAGGAGATCGGCATCATGCGCCTCGTCGGAGCTTCCAACCGCTTCATCCAGACCCCGTTCGTGCTGGAGGGCGTGTTCGCGGCCTTCCTGGGGTCGGCTCTGGCCAGCGCCGCGGTCGTCGCCGGCGTGCACTTCGGCGTCAACGGCTATCTGCGGGGAAGGGTGCCGTTCATCACGACGTGGGTCACGATGCAGGACGCGGCACTGGTCGTCCCGGTGCTGATCGGCATCGGAGTGATCCTCGCCGCCCTGTCCGCGGGCTTCGCGATCCGACGCTGGCTGCGCACCTGATAGCCTGAAAGGCTGCGCGGTCGGATCGATCGATCGGGCTCATCACGGCAACAGGAGAGCATCATGCCCAGGGAACGCGGAGAGAAGGTCGTCGCGACCAATCGTCGCGCACGTCACGACTACGCCATCGAGAAGTCGTACGAGGCGGGGATGGTGCTCACCGGCACCGAGGTCAAGTCGCTGCGTCAGGGACGAGCCAACCTCAGCGACGGCTACGCGTTCGTCAAGGGGAACGAGGTCTTCCTCGACTCGGTGCACATCCCGGAGTACTCGCAGGGGCATTGGACGAACCATTCGGCCAAGCGCATCCGCAAGCTGCTGCTGCACCGTGAGGAGATCGCGAAGATCGCCCACGCCGTCTCGGCAGGGGGATACACCCTCATCCCGCTGAAGCTGTACTTCTCCGACGGTCGCGCCAAGGTCGAGATCGCCCTCGCCAAAGGTAAGCGCGAGTACGACAAGCGACAGACCCTGCGTGAGCGTCAGGACACCCGCGAAGCCGACCGCGCCATGCGTCTGCGCAACCGCGTGGGGGAGTGACCCTCGCGGGGGAAGCCGCCCTCACAGACGCGGCTCGAAGCCGAACACACGGCCGAGGAACGTCAGCTCGCGCTCGAGGGCGTCGACGATCGTGTCGGCGCTGCGGAATCCGTGCCCCTCGGCGGGGTACAGCACATACTCGTGGTCGACTCCGCGTGCCGCGAGCGCGTTTCGGATCGCCTCGGACTGCGAGGGCGGAACCACGCGATCCTCGCCGCCCTGCAGCAGCAGCACGGGCGCGTCGATCCGGTCGGCGTGCGTGAGCGGTGAACGCTCCACGTACAGGTGCTCGTGCTCGGGGAGGGGACCGACCAGACCGTCGATGTACGAGGCCTCGAAATCGTGGGTCTCCGCGACGAGCATGCGCAGATCGGCGACCCCGTAGCGGCTGATCCCGGCAGCGAAGGCTCCGCCCCGCACCAGCGCCGACAGCACGGTCCAGCCGCCGGCCGACCCGCCGCGGATCGCGATCCGGTCGGGGTCGGCCAGGCCCGCGTCCGCCAGACCGCGGGCCGCGGCGATCACGTCGTCGACATCGACGATGCCCCACTGGCCGTCGAGACGTTCACGGTACGAGCGGCCGTACCCCGTGGATCCTCCGTAGTTCACGTCGAGCACGCCGATGCCGCGGCTCGTGTAGAACGCGATCGCCTCGGACGCCGCCCCGGTGACGTGCGCCGTCGGCCCTCCGTGCACGAGGACGATGTAGGGCGGGAGCTCGTGATCGGGAGCCGTCGCGTGCGGGTTCGCCGGCGGGTACGCGAACGCGTGCACCTCTCCGTGCGGGCCCTGGATCTCGATCGGCATCGCAGCGGGCATCCACTGCGGATCGACCGGTTCGCCGCCGCGCACCGCCACGGTGGCACCCGATACGACGTCGACGCACCACAGCCCGGCGTTCGCACGCGAACCGTTGCCGGAGAGGAGCACGCGGGTGCCGTCGACATCGTCGACGCTCACATGGCCGTCTCCGGGGAACGAGATGACGTCGACGCGGTCGTCGGCAGCATCATCGGTATCGATCACCACGACCTCGTCGCGCCCGTTCGTCCGGACGGCGACGACGCGGCCGTCGTCGAGCAGCTGATACCAGCGGTTGCCGAGGACCCAGAGTCCATAGCCCGTGTCGGCGTCCGAGGGTGAGACCTGCCGTGCGGTGCCGACCGGGACCACACCGTCCAGGGAGATGCGCTGCAGGGCCCAGCGCCCACCCGGATCATCGGCGAAGAGCAGCTCCGAGTCGCTCAGCCACTCCGGCTGCAGCGCCGCCCGTGAGGGGATCGTGCGCGGAGTGTCCTCACCGACCTCGGCGACCTGCACGTGCGCGTCCTCCCACGGCATGCGGCCCCTGTCCCACGCGACCCACGCGGCGCGGGTGCCGTCGGGGGAGAGCGCGGGGTGGGCGAAGAAACCATCGCCCTGCACGATCACCGTGATCGCGGACGCATCCTCGGCTGCGGAGCCGTCGAGCGGGATCTCGACGATCGCTCGGAGATGCGGCGTGCGGGAGAGGTCTTCGCGCACGGCCAGCAGTCGACCGGACTGCACACGCAGGCCGCCGTGGGAGGGCCCGGGAGGGGTGAGAGCAACGGGCTCGCCTCCCACGCTCAGACGATGAACCCGCTGGTCGTTCGCGTCGACGAAGTAGAGCGTGCCGTGCTCGTCCGCCGTCCACGCACCCCCGCCGTACTCGTGCACACGTGAGCGTGCGCTCCAGGGGGAGGGGAGGATCTCGGCTCCGGAGGAGCTCCGCACCGTCACGCGGCCCTTCTGGGCCGGCACCGACTCGCCCCACCAGATCTCCGAGCCGACGAAACGGGCGCCGTCGATGCGCGGTGAAGACGCGGCGACCGAGGCGGCGGAGAACGGGGATGACCAAGAACCGTAAGGGGACGACGACATGTCTCGAGCCTATGCGGCGTCGCACCGCGTGTGCGGCCACGCCGTGGGCCCGACCACTGTGGAAGCGCGCGAAGGGAAGACGGTCACCGACACGACCAGGCCCGGTCTGCGCTGACCGGATCGAGGGTCAGACGGCGCGGAGCACCGCCACGACCTTGCCGAGGACGACGGACTCGTCGCCGAGGATGGGTTCGAATGCCGAGTTGCGGGGGAGGAGCCAGGTGTGGCCGTCCCGGCGGCGCAGCACCTTGACCGTCGCCTCGCCATCGAGCATCGCCGCGACGATCTCGCCGTTCTCCGCGCTGTTCTGGGAGCGGACCACGACCCAGTCGCCGTCGCAAATGGCGGCGTCGATCATCGACTCGCCGGAGACCTTGAGCATGAACAGGTCGCCCTTGCCCACCAACTGGCGGGGGAGCGGGAAGATCTCCTCGACCTGCTGATCCGCGGTGATCGGCACGCCGGCGGCGATCCGTCCCACCAGGGGGACGAGCGCGGCGTCGCCTACGGGAGTCGCGACGTCGGCCGGGTTCTCGGTGCTGGCGCCCGGCAGATCGATGAGCACCTCCATCGCCCTGGTCTTCCCCGGGTCGCGGCGCAGGTAGCCACTCAGCTCGAGCTGTCCGAGTTGATGGGTGACGCTGGAGAGGGACTTGAGACCGACGGCGTCTCCGATCTCGCGCATGCTCGGCGGATAGCCGTGGTTCGCGATCGAGTTCTGGATGACCTCGAGGATCGCCATCTGCTTCGGGCTGAGGCTCTTCCGGCGGCGCGTGCGCGGTGCCTCCGACTCGGCGGCAGAGTTCTCGCTCATGGTGCTCCTTCAGTGCGTGATCCGACGTCCCTCTTCGAATGTCGGAGGCCCGTGGTGGGGTGTCCTTATCGAAACCGTATCCGAGAATCGGGCCGATCTGGAAGATCTGTTCGAGCGTGTCGGCCTCTTTCCCCGATGTGGTTTCGAAGAATACTTGACAGATGTTCGAACTCGAAGATATCTTCGGTACGTAGCTTCGCATTCCCGGCTCCCGGCCGAGTCGTGAATGCGAACGCTACGCCAACTTCCCCGGCAGCCTCACCGCTCCGGGACAGGCTAAGGAGCACCACATGAGCAGCATCGGCTTCAGCACCGCAGCAGTCATCTCGGCATCGCCCCGTCCTTCGACGAGACTCCGGCTGACGACGCGTGGTCGCGCTGTACTGCTCGCCCTGGCGTCGGTGCCCCTCGCCGCCGGCATCGCGTTCGCGGCGCTCAGCGGCGGCAGCGCGGTCGCGTCGGGTGCCGACACCGCACCCGTCGGCGTCGAGACCGTCACCGTCATGCCCGGTGACACGCTCTGGTCCATCGCCACCGGCGTCGCGCCCGACGCCGACCCGCGCGATGTGATCGGCGACATCAGCCGGATGAACCTGTTGCGCGGTGGGGAGCTGCAGATCGGGCAGACTCTGGCGATCCCGGCTCAGTACGCGCGCTGATCCGGCGGAGGGCTCAGACGAGGAGTTTCTGGGGCGGCGACTTTGCGTCATCAACCTCAAGCGCCGCCTAGCATGGGAAGGGTGACCCTCTCCCTCAACGATCTCCCGCTACGTGACGATCTCCGCGGATTGAAGCCATACGGTGCTCCACAGGCGCCGCTTCCCATCGCGCTCAACGTGAATGAGAACACGCATCCGATCCCCGATGCGGTGGCGAGCGACATCCTCGATGACATCGCCGTCGCGATCCGTGATGTCAACCGCTACCCGGATCGTGAGTTCACCACGCTTCGCGAGTCTTTCGCGGAGTACCTGGGCCACGGTCTCGTCCCCGAGCAGATCTGGGCGGGCAACGGGTCCAATGAGGTGCTCCAGCACATCCTGCAGGCCTTCGGAGGCCCTGGTCGCACGGCTTTCGGGTTCGCGCCGACCTATTCGATGTACCCGCTCATCGCGCAGGGCACCGGTGCGCGGTGGATCGCCGGCACGCGTCAGCCCGACTACACCATCACTCCGGAGGAGGCGGCCGAGCAGGTGCGGGCCGCCGAGCCGGACGTGGTCATCCTGTGCTCTCCCAACAACCCCACCGGCACGCCGCTCGGACTCGACGTCATCGAAGCGGTGTACGAGGCTGCCAGGGGCATAGTGATCGTCGACGAGGCCTACCAGGAGTTCGCGCCGCATGACGCGGTCTCCGCACTGACGCTGCTCGAGGGGCGGCCGCGTCTGGCCGTCTCGCGCACGATGAGCAAGGCCTTCGCGTTCGCCGGGGCCCGTGTCGGGTATCTCGCGGCCGACCCGGCGTTCATCGACGCGCTGCGGCTGGTGCGTCTGCCGTACCACCTGAGCGCACTCACCCAGGCGGCGGCCATCGCGGCGCTGCGCAATGCCGACGTCATGCTCGGCATGGTCGAGGAGATCGTCGAGCAGCGCGACCGCATCACGGCGACTCTCGAGGCGCTGGGTTACCAGCCGCACGAATCCTGGTCGAACTTCGTGCTGTTCGGTGGAGTCTCCGACCCGAAGGCCATCTGGCAGCAGCTGTACGACCAGGGGGTGCTGGTACGCGATGTCGGCATCCCAGGACACCTGAGGGTGAGCGCGGGCACCGAGGCCGAGACCACCGCGTTCCTCGATGCTCTGGCCTCGATAGGATCGGCTTCATGAGCACTTCCGCACCGACCCCGCGCACCGCGAGCCGTGTGCGCCGCACGTCGGAGTCCACCGTCGAGCTCGAGCTGAACCTCGACGGGACCGGCGCGAGCCACATCGACACCTCGGTGCCCTTCTTCGACCACATGCTCACGGCGTTCGCGAAGCACTCGCTGACCGACCTCACCGTGCGCGCCTCCGGTGACACCCACATCGACGCACACCACACCGTGGAAGACGTCTCGATCGTGCTCGGACAGGCGATCCTCGAAGCCCTCGGCGACAAGTCCGGCATCTCCCGGTACGGAGACGCCCTCGTCCCCCTCGACGAGGCGCTCGCGCAGGCCGTGGTCGACATCTCGGGCCGCCCGTACCTCGTGCACACGGGGGAGCCCGAGGGGTTCGAGCACCACCTGATCGGCGGACACTTCACAGGGTCGCTCGTCCGCCACTCCTTCGAAGCCATCACGTTCAATGCCGCTCTCACGGTGCACGTGCGTGTGCTCGGCGGCCGAGACCCGCATCACATCGCGGAAGCGGAGTACAAGGCGTTCGCGCGTGCGTTCCGTCAGGCCAAGGCGCTGGATCCGCTCGTCGACGGCATTCCGTCCACCAAGGGCGCGCTGTGACGTCGGCTCCTCGCGTCGCGGTGTTCGACTACGAGTCGGGCAACGTCCACTCGGCCGTCAAGGCTCTCGTGGCTGCCGGTGCCGACGCCGTGCTGACGCGCGACCGCACCACCGCCCTCGAGGCTGACGGCCTGGTCGTTCCCGGCGTCGGCGCGTTTCAGGCGGTTCGCGATGCCCTGCGTGCGCACGGAGGCGACGAGATCATCGACCGCCGTCTGGCCGGTGGCCGTCCGGTCCTCGGCATCTGCGTCGGGATGCAGGTGCTGTTCGAGCACGGCGTCGAGCGTGGGCGTGATACCGCTGGGCTCGGAGAGTGGCCCGGAGCCGTCACCGAGCTCAACGCGCCGGTGCTTCCGCACATGGGCTGGAACACCGTCGCGCCCGGTTCCGACAGCGTGCTCTTCCGCGGCATCGAGCAGGAGCGCTTCTACTTCGTGCACTCCTACGCCGCCCAGTCCTGGCAGCTCGATGTCATGCCGCCGTTCCCGGAACCCGTCCTGACCTGGACGACCTACGGCGATCCCTTCCTCGCCGCCGTGGAGAACGGCCCGCTGTCGGCGACGCAGTTCCACCCGGAGAAGTCCGGCGAAGCAGGTATCCAGCTGCTGCGCAACTGGGTCGAGAGTCTCTGACGACGCCCACCGACGTCACCCGTTTTGTTCCCCGCCGCCCGGCGGACTACCCTCGGTTCTCGTGCCCGCACCGGGCCGAAGAGCTTCCCGATCCAAGGACCCCATGAACGACTTCGCGCAGTCCCCCTCGCTCACGCTCCTTCCCGCGGTCGATGTCGCCGGGGGCAAGGCCGTCCGACTGACTCAGGGCGAGGCCGGAACCGAGACCAGCTATGGCGACCCGTTGGACGCCGCAGGGGAGTGGGTGTCGCAGGGCGCCTCCTGGATCCACCTGGTCGACCTCGACGCGGCCTTCGGTCGGGGCAGCAACGCGCCGATCCTGCGCAAGGTCATCAAGCAGTTTAAGGGCGTGAACATCGAGCTTTCGGGTGGTATCCGCGACGACGCGACGCTGGAGGCGGCTCTGGAGAGCGGCGCGACGCGGATCAACCTGGGCACGGCGGCGCTGGAGAATCCGGAGTGGGCTGCCGACGTGATCGGCCGTTACGGCGAGGCGATCGCCGTCGGTCTCGATGTGCGCGGAACGACGCTCGCCGCCCGCGGATGGACCAAGGAGGGCGGGGACCTCTGGGAGGTGCTCGACCGCCTCGAAGACGCCGGCTGCAGCCGCTACGTGGTCACCGACGTCACGAAGGACGGAACCCTCCGCGGTCCGAACCTCGACCTTCTCCGTGAGGTCACCTCCCGCACCCCGAAGCCGGTGGTCGCGTCAGGCGGCATCTCGAGCCTGGACGACATCGCCGCGCTCCGCGACCTCGTGCCGTTGGGCGTCGAGGGCGCGATCGTCGGCAAGGCACTCTACGCCGGCGCCTTCACGCTGGCTGAGGCACTGGATGTCGCAGGAGACTGACGCGCACGCGTGCGGCCCCGAGCCGCACAACCACGGCGATTCAGCAGGCGTCCCGTGGGAGGGGCGCAGCTTCGAGTCGAATCCGCACGCCGCGGACGACGGTTCCGCCGACCCCGCGCTGCTGGCGGCGCTGCTGCGCTTCCGCGCCGGCGAGGGCAGCCAGTCCGAGGTCGTCGACGCCTTCCGTGCCGCCCGTGTGCTGGTGCCCCTCATCGCGGAGAAGGGGGAGGAGGGGATCGCCCCCAACGGCCTCACCGTTGACAAGACGCAGGAGCTCTCCATCGTCACGGTCGCGTCTCCGGATGGTCGGCGCGTGCAGCCGGTGTTCTCGTCGGTCCAGGCGATGCAGGCGTGGGACCCGACGGCGCGACCCATCCCCGTCGAGGCTATCCGCGCGGCGCTGGCCGCCTCGTCGGAGGACACCGACCTGATCGTGCTCGACCCGACGTCCGACACCGAGTTCGTCATCCGGCGTCCTGCCGTGTGGACGATCGCTCAGGAGCAGCGCTGGGAGCCGAGCTTCCTGTCGACCGAGGTGTTCACGGCGCTGCAGGAGAGCGTGGCCCACGAACTGGCCGTCATCGACGTGGCTGTGGCTTCCGGGGACCCCGACGCCCGTCTGCGCGGGCCCGAGCTCATCGTGGTCCTCGAGCTGGTCGACGGACTCGAACGCGAGGTGCTCGACGCCGTGCTCTCGCGTCTCGCGTCTCGCTGGGCATCGGACGACCGGATCGCCGTGCTCGTCGACTCCCTCACCGTGAAGCTCCGCCGCAGCGCCTGAACCGCTTCGCTACGCTCGGGGACATGCCCCGGACTCTGTTGCGAGCCCTCGCCGCCGTCGTGCTGCTCGGAGGCGCCGTCGCCGGCACTTCCGGCTGCGTGGTCAACGCGTGCCCGACGATCGCCTACATCAGCACGGTCGTCGTCGACGTGAGCGCCTTCCCGGCGGCGACCGACCTCCAGTTCTGCGCGGACGGGCAGTGCTCACCGGGGCCGGGGGAAGATGCGAGCTCGTCCGCGAACCTGTTCTCGGCGTCTCCGTCGGCCGACGGCACGTGGAGCATGTCCCTCGACATGTCCACTCCCGACCTGGTCGACATCCGGTTGTTCGATGCGCAGGGTGCCGTCATCCATGAGTCGGAACAGGAGATCTCCTGGACTCGCACCGAAGGGCAGTGCCCCGGCCCGGCCTCGGCCGACCCTCTGGTCGTCGAGCCCGCGGCAGCTAGTTGACCGGGCCGGTCCACTTCTCGCCCGGTCCCTTGCCGATCGGATCGGGGATCGTGGACGCCTCGCGGAAGGCGAGCTGGAGTGAGCGGAGACCGTCGCGCAGGGACCGCGCGTGCATGTCGCTGATCTCCGGAGCGCCGGCGGTGATGAGCCCGGCGAGGGAGTTGATGAGCTTGCGCGCCTCGTCGAGGTCGAGCTGCGCTGCGGCGTCCGGATCGTCGGCGAGCCCGAGCTTGACGGCTGCCGCGCTCATGAGGTGCACGGCGGCGGTGGTGATCACCTCGACTGCGGGTACATCGGCGATGTCACGGGTGGCCGACGATGCGGCCTCCTCCTGACGTGCCCAACGCTCTTCGCGCTCGCGTGCCGCCTCGTCCGGTGCCTGGTTCGTCACTTCGCCTTGCTTTCTGTTAGACTTTGGCGGGCTCCGGAGCGTCATGCTCCGGAACGAAAGAGGATTCACTTCCCACCCGCGCTTGCCGTTCAAGGCTACCGGGTCTTGCACTCCACCGGCTCCGTTCGAAAGAAGGAGCCGGCAGACAGGGTGCGGAGCCGGCGTCTGAATGCCGGTGGGTGGGGACGATTCCGATTTCGCCCGTGATGCAGACAGCGTCGCGGTGGCCGAATCACATCGTCTAAGGAGTTCCGCATCAGCGATCCCCGTACCAATGAGCGCATCCGCGTCCCCGAGGTCCGCCTCGTCGGCCCCGCGGGTGAGCAGATCGGCGTCGTCCGCATCGAAGCCGCACTGCGCCTCGCGCAGGAAGCCGATCTCGACCTCGTCGAGGTCGCCCCGAACTCGAAGCCGCCCGTCGTCAAGATCATGGACTACGGCAAGTTCAAGTACGAGGCCGCCCAGAAGGAAAAGGAAGCTCGCCGCAACCAGGCGAACACGATCCTCAAGGAAGTGCGCTTCCGTCTGAAGATCGAGGCTCACGACTACACGACCAAGCTCAAGCGTGCCGAGGGCTTCCTCAAGGCCGGCGACAAGGTCAAGGCCATGATCCTGTTTCGCGGTCGCGAGCAGTCGCGTCCCGAGCAGGGTGTGCGTCTGCTGCGCAAGTTCGCCGAGGACGTCGCCGAGTTCGGCACCGTCGAGTCGAACCCGACCATCGACGGTCGCAACATGGTGATGGTCGTGGCTCCGCTCAAGAGCAAGTCCGAGGCGAAGCAGGAGCAGAACGCCGTGCGCGATGCTCAGCGCGCGGACAAGAAGCAGGCTGCGCGCGAGGCGAAGAACGAGGCCGCCGCCACCACTGCGGAGTAGTACCCGCCCCAGAACTCCCGCACCGCGGGTTGACACCGTCGCCTGAGAAGGCGCCATACGAAGGAAGAGAAGATGCCGAAGCAGAAGACCCACTCGGGTGCTAAGAAGCGCTTCAAGATCACCGGCAGCGGAAAGCTGAAGAAGCAGCAGGCCGGGATGCGCCACAACCTCGAGCACAAGTCGAGCCGTCGCACGCGTCGTCTGAACCAGGACCAGGTCCTGTCGAAGGCTGACACCAAGGTCGCGAAGAAGCTTCTCGGTCGCTGACGCGCGCCGAACGCACGAATAGGAACACAGGAAAATGGCAAGAGTCAAGCGGGCAGTAAACGCCCACAAGAAGCGCCGGGTCATCCTCGAGCGCGCCTCCGGTTACCGCGGACAGCGTTCGCGCCTCTACCGCAAGGCCAAAGAGCAGGTCATCCACTCGCTGGTCTACTCGTACCGTGACCGTCGCAAGCGCAAGGGCGATTTCCGTCGTCTGTGGATCCAGCGCATCAACGCTGCGGCCCGCCAGAACGGCATGACGTACAACCGCTTCATCCAGGGCCTCGGCCTCGCGGGTGTCACGGTCGACCGTCGTATGCTCGCCGACCTCGCGGTCAACGACGCTGCCACGTTCACGACGCTGGTCGAGACGGCGAAGAAGGCTCTTCCCTCCGACGTCAACGCGCCGAAGTCGGCTGCGTAAGCACCTCTTCACACAGGGCGCTCTCCTTCGGGAGGGCGCCCTGTGGCGTTTCCCGGCGTGGCGAGGACTGCCGCGCGGCTGACCGCGAGATCGACGAGGGCGGCCGCGGCGACGGCACTCGCGTATACGGCTATGTCCCGTCCATCGAATCCGGAGCCGAGGACGAGTCGGACCGGGGGAAGTGCCGATGCCCACTCGCGAGGGATACCGGTGAGCTGGAACAGTTCGACGCCGGCGCAGAACACGAAGGCGACGAGGGCCGGCGCGAGGGGGCGCCGCCGCACGGCGATCAGGGCGACGAGCAGATAGATGAGCACGGCGTACAGCGCATCGCCGATGATGTCGCCCACGACCCCGCCCGCACTGCGATGGATGACGAGCCCGATCGCGACCGTCGCGACGGCGAGCACTGCGAGGACGATCCGCCGACGGGAGCTCCTCACCGCGGCATCGATCGTCATGCAGGCACCCTACCCGGATGGTGCGGGAGAGGGCCGTGCGTTCCCTAGACTGTGATCGTGCTGGAGAACCCCCGTTCGCCCCGAGTCCGTGCTGTCGCGAAGCTGACCAAACGCAGCGCGAGGACTGAGACAGGCCTGTTCCTTCTGGAAGGCCCGCAGTCGGTGCGCGAGGCGCTCACCTACCGTCCCGAGGCGATCGTCGAGCTCTTCGCGACGCCGAACGGCTGGGAGCGGCACCCCGACATCCGCGCGAAGGCCGCAGAGGCGGACATCGAGGTCGAGTACGTCACCGAGTACGTGCTCAACGCCATGGCCGACACCGTCACACCGCAAGGCCTCGTCGCCGTCGTGCAGCAGACGCCGACGTCGGTGCGCGACATCTTCGACGCCTCGCCGCGACTGGTGGCGATCTGCGAGGAGGTGCGGGATCCAGGGAACCTCGGCACGATCATCCGGGCAGCAGATGCCGCGGGTGCGGATGCCGTCGTCCTGACCGGTCGCACCGTCGATCCGTACAACCCGAAGGTGGTGCGCGCGACCACAGGGTCCCTGTTCCACCTTCCCGTCTCGGTCGGGGGCGACCTCGCCGAAGTCGTGAAGCGTGCTCACGCCGCAGGTCTGCGCATCCTCGCGGCGGACGTGAAGGGCGATGACCTGCTGGAAGCGCGCGCGGAGGGCGTGCTGGCCGAGCCGACGGGATGGCTCTTCGGCAACGAGGCGCGCGGACTCGAAGACGAGGCGCTGGATCTCGCGGACCGCGTGCTCAAGCTTCCGATCTTCGGCCGAGCCGAGTCGCTCAATCTGGCGACGGCCGCCAGCGTCTGCCTGTATGAAAGCGCATTCGCTCAGCGGGCGACGTCCGTCGACTGAGGTGACGGACGCCGGGGGAAGCGGGAAGCGGAGTCGATGAGGATTCTGATCGTCGAAGACGACGACCGGGTCGCAGGCGCACTGGAGGCGTTTCTCGCCCGGTCCGGGTACGCGACCGTCCGTGCGGCGGATGGAGCGTCTGCACTGGGTCTTCTCGGAGCGGACACCGAGGTGGTGCTGCTCGATCTCGGTCTGCCCGACGTCGACGGGGTCGACCTGTGTCGCCGGATCAGGGGCCGCTCCGAGGTCCCGATCGTGATCGTGACCGCCCGCAGTCAGGTCGCGGAGCGCATCAAAGGGCTCCGCGCCGGAGCCGATGACTTCGTGGTGAAGCCCTACGATGTTCACGAGCTCCTGGCGCGAATCGAGGCGGTCACACGGCGATCCAGGCCGATGAGGCCCGAGGCGGATGCGCGCGTCCTGCTCCACGGAGGCGGCGTGCAGGTCGATCTGATCGCTCGCCAGGTGCTGGTCGACGGCGCGGCCATCGACCTCACGCGCAAGGAGTTCGACATCATCGCCGTCCTGGCCCGCTACCCGGGAGTGGCGGTGCCGAAGGACCGGCTGATCCGCGAGGTGTGGAACACCGACTGGCGAGGATTCGGCCATTCTCTGGAGGTGCACGTCGGGGCGATCAGGAAGAAGACCGGGGTCCGCGGGGTCATCGAGACGGTCCGCGGGGTCGGCTATCGGCTGGCAGGGTCCTGAGTCGTGCGTCGTCGCCTCATCCTCGTGTTCCTGATACCGCTCGTCGCGATCCTGGCCGGACTCGGCGGTGCCGCGGGGTGGAGCGCCGCCCAGAGCGTGCAGCAGGCCTTCTATGCGCAGCAGATCGGCGACCTCGGCTACTTCGTCACGAGCGCGCGCCAGGCTCTGCGTTCCGGCAGTGCTGCCGTGATCGAGGCGGAGGTGGAGCGGTTCCGCGAGGTCTACGGGATCGAGGTGACCGTGTTCGATCTCGGGGGCGGCGTGTGGGCCGCAGCGGATCAGGACCCGGCGGTGCTTCGCGAAGACGATGCCGAGCGCGTCAAGCTGGCGCTCTCCGGTCGACGAGCCGAGCAGCCGACGGTGGTGTTCCCGTGGAGTGTCTCGGATTCCGCATTGGCCGAGCCGGTGTTCGATGACGGTGACGTGATAGGCGCCGTGCTCGTCGCCGGAGATGTGGCGGCTCCGCGCGCCGCGATCCTGCACCAGCTCCTGCTCATCTCGGCGATCGCGGGCGTGCTCATCGCGCTCGGCGTGCTCCTGGTGTTCCGGCTCGCGCGTTGGGTGCTCTCGCCGGTGCGCCGACTCGACGAGGCCATGGTCGCGATTGAGCGCGGCGAGATGGACGCGCGCGTTGCTGCGGACGACGGTCCGCCGGAGCTCCGCCGCATGGCGCACGTGTTCAACGGCATGGCCGACGAGATCGAACGGGTGATGACGAGGCAGCAGGAGTTCGCGCTCAACGCCTCACACGAACTGCGCAACCCCCTCAATGCTCTGCTCCTGAGAGTGGAGCATCTGGCGACGGGACTCGGCGACGAGTGGCAGGGCGACGTCGAGGAGACGAGGGAGGAGGGGCGCCGGATGACCCGCATCCTCGAGACACTTCTCGGCCTCGCGCGCGGCGGCCGTGGCGACTCGACCATCTCCGCTGTGGATCTGGCGACTCTGGCCGCTCGTCGCCGGGAAGCATGGCGCGATGTCGCGGCTCAGCGCGGAGTCGGGCTGCGCCCCACCGGTGTGTCATCGGTGATGAGCGTGACCGACCGCACGATCGTGGAGAGCGCGCTGGATGCCGTGATCGACAATGCCGTGAAGTTCTCGCCCGAGGGGGCGCACATCGAGATCGGGGCGAGACGGGAAGGAAGCGTCTGTCGGATCACGGTCCGCGATCACGGTCCGGGCCTCACCGACGAGCAGGCAGCTGCGGCGACCGACCGGTTCTGGCGCAACGTCGACACCGGGGATACACCGGGGTCAGGACTCGGGCTGGCGATCGCGAGCGATCTGCTGGCGACGATCGGGGGAGAGCTGGCGGTCTCTTCGGCACAGGGTGGCGGACTCGAGGTCGCGCTCGTCCTGCACGACGGGTCCACGCCATGAGGTCGGCCGCCAGGGGACTTCTCGCGGGAGGACTCGCGTTCGTGCTGCTGACCGGGTTGACCGCGTGCGTCCCTCGCTCCGACGAGTGGAGCGACGTCGAGTACGCGATCGCCAGCGGGGGCTCGACCGGTGTGTACTACGACTACGGCAGCCACCTGGCGGAAGAGCTGTCGGACCGGCTGGACCTCCGGATGGTCGCGCAGGAGACCGCGGGATCGGTCGACAACCTGCTGCGGGTGAGTTCGGGCGAGGCCCTGCTCGGATTCGCGCAGGGGGATGCCGCCGCCGACGCGGTGTCGGGCACCGGCGCCTTCGAGCGGCCGTTGGAGGTGGAGGCTCTCGCCCGCCTGTACGACGAGTACGTTCAGGTCGTGGTGCGGGGGGATTCGGACATCGACGACATCGGCGATCTTGCCGGCCGCACCATCTCACTCGGCGCCGAGAACTCCGGCGTCAACGTGATCGCTGGCCGAGTGCTCGACGCGGCAGGCGTCGCGCTCGATTCCGTCCGCGACCCCCAGCTCGACCTCAGCGCGTCGATCGGTGCGATGGAGCGTGGTGAGATCGACGGCTTCTTCTGGGTGGGGGGCCTGCCCACTCCCGGCGTGGCCGAACTGTCCTCGCGGGCTCCGGTGCGTCTGCTCCCGATCGAGCCCGAGTGGGTCAATGCCGTGAACGAACGGTACTCGCATGCCTATCGGCAGGCCGATGTCCCCGCGGGGACATACGGCCTGCCGGACTCCGCGCCGACGATGGCCGTTCCCAACTATCTCGTCACCGCCGCGTCCACGCCGGATGCCGTCGTGCACGATGTCCTGGCCGGGCTCTTCGACGCGCGACTGCGCATCGCGGGGGAGGTGCCGACCGCGGCGCTGCTGGATCGGCGCTCGGCGATCTTCACCGGTCCGGTCCCTCTCCACGATGGTGCGATCGACTACTACCGCGACCTGCGCGGTTGACTGCTCAAGAAATCCTCAAGAAGTCTGACAGCGGGGCCGGCGCTCTGCCATTGTGAGGTCGATCGCGCACGATCGTCGCCTGCTGCACAACTGTCGTTGGGGCATCGCAGCAGGACGATTCCGCGGCCCGTGGGGGCGGGCCGCGGGGTACCCATGCACAGCAGCATTGGTGCCGCGATCAGGTGATTACGAACGTGTAAATCTCACCGAGGTGCCTGGAGACCCGCGCCCGACGTGGCTAGTTTGGAGAAATGATGACCTCTGATACCCCGCTCGTCGTGGTCGAGAACGTCCAGAAGCACTACGGCGACTTCCAGGCGCTCACCGACATCGATCTGACCGTGAACTCGGGGGAGGTCGTCGTCGTGATCGGCCCGTCCGGCTCTGGGAAGTCGACACTGTGCCGCACGATCAACCGCTTGGAGACGATCACCAGCGGGAGCATCCGCATCGACGGCAAGGAACTCCCGGCCGAGGGCAAGGGCCTGGCTCATCTGCGCGCCGACGTCGGCATGGTCTTCCAGTCGTTCAACCTCTTTGCCCACCTCACGATCCTCGAGAACGTGACTCTCGGACCGATCAAGGTGCGCGGCATCAAGAAGGCCGACGCCGAGAAGGAGGCGATGATGCTGCTCGAGCGCGTCGGCGTGGCGCAGCAGGCCTCGAAGCTCCCTGCCCAGCTCTCCGGTGGTCAGCAGCAGCGCGTGGCCATCGCCCGCGCTCTCGCGATGCAGCCCAAGGTGATGCTGTTCGACGAGCCCACCAGTGCTCTCGACCCCGAGATGATCAACGAGGTGCTCGACGTCATGGTCGAACTCGCCCAGGACGGGATGACGATGATCGTCGTCACGCACGAGATGGGCTTCGCGCGCAAGGCCGCCGACCGCGTCGTGTTCATGGCGGACGGACGGATCGTGGAGGAGGCGACTCCCGAGGAGTTCTTCACGCACCCGAAGAGCGATCGCGCCAAGGACTTCCTCTCGAAGCTCCTCACGCACTGACGCGCCCGCACACTCACACACAGACCCTGCACACACAGCACACGAAGGAGACGCACATGCGACGCACACGGACACTGGCAGGCATCGGAATCGCGGCAGCCGCGCTGCTGACGCTCACCGCCTGCAACAGCGGAACACCGTCCAGCACGGGGGCCCCGGAAGGCGGCGACGAAGGTGACTCCTCCAGCAGCACGCCCTGGACAGTCCTGACCGACGTCAGCATCGACGGCAGCCCGACGTTCGACCGGATCGAGTCGTCCGGAAAGATCAAGGTCGGCGTCAAGGAGGACCAGCCCGGTCTCGGCTACCTCGACCCCGTGACCGGTGACCGCACCGGATTCGACGTCGACATCGCCCGCTGGATGGCGGCATCGCTCGGTGTCGACCCGGAGAAGATCGAGTTCCAGGCGATCGCCTCCGCGAACCGCGAGCAGGCCATCGTGAACGGCGACATCGACTACTACGTCGGCACCTACTCCATCACCGACAAGCGCAAGGAGCAGATCTCCTTCGCCGGTCCGTACTTCGTCACCGGCCAGGGTCTCCTGGTGGCAGCTGACAGCGATATCAAGAGCGTCGACGACCTCGACTCCTCGACGACCGTCTGCTCGGCGACCGGCTCGACGCCGATCCAGAACATCAAGACGAACTACCCCGACGTGCCCACCAAGGAGTACGACACGTACTCCAAGTGCGTCGAGGACCTGAAGAACGGCCAGGTGGACGCGGTCACCACCGATGAGGCGATCCTCATCGGCTACGCGGCTCAGGACCCGGACAACCTCAAGGTCGTCGGTGAGCCCTTCAGCGAGGAGCGCTACGGCATCGGCGTCGCCAAGGGCGACGACGCCCTCGTGGAGTACTTCAACACGCAGCTGACCGACGGTGGCGAGATCTGGCAGCAGATCTTCGACAACAACCTCGGTGCCTCCGGCGTCAAGGCGACGCAGCCCGAGGTCGACCCGGTCGGTTGATCTCCGCGGGGCGGTCGGCATGGTCGGCCGCCCCGCTCATGCAGGACACTTTCGAGAACCCGAATCGACAGGAGCAGCAGTGGGAGTCATCTCCGACCACCTCGACCTCTGGGGAGAGGCACTGTGGGGAACCATCGTGCTGTTCCTCGGCGGCGGCATCATCGCGCTGGTCCTCGGGCTCATCGTCGGGGCCGCGCGTGTGTCGCCGGTCCCGATCGCCCGCGCCGTCGGTGGCGTGTACGTGAACTGGATCCGCAACACACCACTGACCCTGGTCATGTTCTTCTTCGCCTTCTGCCTTCCGATCCTGCTGGGGGAGCGGGTGAACTCCCTGCTGCTGGCCGTGATCGCGCTCGGCATCTACACCGCGACCTATGTGGCGGAGGCGCTGCGAGCCGGCATCAACACCGTGCCGGTCGGCCAGGCGGAAGCCGCACGGGCGATCGGCCTGAACTTCGGCCAGGTCATGCGCTACGTGGTGCTGCCGCAGGCGACGCGCTCCGTCGTCCCGCCCATGATGAGCGTGCTCATCGCCCTCATGAAGAACACCACGGTTGCCGCAGGGTTCTCGGTCGTCAACCTCGGCACCATCCGCGCGGCGCTCAGCGAACGCGGTGAGAACGCGCTCGTCGTGCTCCTGTGGGTCATGGTCCTGTTCGTGGTGCTGGTGCTGCTGCTCGCCTGGGTGCAGCGCGTTCTCGAGAACAAGTGGAGGATCGCGCGATGAGTTCCGTCCTTTTCGACGTCCCCGGCCCCCGTGCCGTCGCCCGCAACCGGCTCATCGGAGTCGCCACGGTGCTCGTGGTCCTCGCGGTGCTCGGCTGGGTGGTGTGGAGGCTGTTCGCCACCGGGCAGTTCTCCGCAGAGAAGTGGAACATCTTCACGTTCTCCGCGGTCTGGATCCGCTTCGGCGAAGGCCTCCTGGCCACGCTGGCCGCGTTCGCCGTCGCCGGCGTCGGGTCCCTCGCGCTCGGATTCCTGCTCGGCATCGGCCGCCTCTCGGAGCACGCCTGGGTGCGTGAGCCGGTCCGGTGGATCATCGAGGTGCTGCGAGCGGTGCCCGTGCTCATCCTCATGATGCTGCTGTACTACGGCCTCCCGGTGATCGGCGTGAAGATGCCGCCGTACTGGGCCGTCGTCATCGCCCTGATCGTCTACAACGGCTCCGTGCTCGCCGAGGTGCTGCGAGCCGGCATCGAGTCGCTGCCCCGCGGACAGAAGGAGGCCGGCTACGCGATCGGACTGCGGAAGACCGGGGTGATGTACTTCATCCTGATCCCGCAGGCCGTCCGGGCCATGATGCCGGTGATCATCGCGCAGCTCGTCGTGGCGCTCAAGGACACCGCGCTCGGCTTCATCATCACGTACCAGGAGCTCCTCTACGTCATCAACCAGATCGGCAACCAGGCGCCCTACGGCTCCCCGCTGATCCCGGCGGCGATCGTCGGCGGATCGATGTACGTGGCCGTCTGCCTCCTGCTCTCCTACATCGCCTACCGCCTGCAGAAGCGTGCCAAGCGCTCGCCGAAGGCAGGGCCTGCGGTGCCGGATCCCCGCCAGCACGGAGGCGAGACCAACACCTCGCTCATCGTGCTGCAGGGAGATGGGTCCGAGAAGGCGCGCTGATCCGCGAAAGCCACCTGCGCGCCCCCGGTAGACTCGATTCTCGTGTCAGAGTCTCCTGAAATCACCCCGGAAGCGGTCGAGTCCGCTGTTGCCGATGCCCTCGCGGCGATCGCCGCAGCCGCCGACACCGCCGAGCTGAAAGCGGCCCGCGCCGCACACGTCGCCGACGGATCGCCGCTCGCGGTACTGAACGCCTCGATGCGCCAGGTCGCTCCCGAGAACAAGGCCGCATTCGGCAAGCTCGTGGGCCAGGGGAGAGGGCAGGTGACCCAGGCGCTGGCCGCGAAGGAGGCCGAGCTCGCCGAGGCCGAGGTCGCCGCGCGCCTCGAGTCCGAGCGGGTGGACATCACCGCCGTGCCCTCGCGCACGCGTGTCGGCGCCCGACACCCGCTCACGCTCCTGCAGGACCAGGTGTGCGACATCTTCGTCGGCATGGGCTGGGAGATCGCGGAGGGACCGGAGCTCGAGCACGAGTGGTTCAACTTCGACGCACTGAACTTCGATGTGGACCACCCCGCACGCCAGGAGCAGGACACGTTCTACGTGGACCCGCCCTCGCGTCACCTCGTGATGCGCACGCACACGAGCCCGGTGCAGGTGCGCTCGATGCTCGACCGCGAGGTGCCCATCTACGTGCTGTGCCCCGGCCGGGTGTATCGCACCGACGAGTTCGACGCCACGCACCTGCCGGTGTTCACGCAGTTCGAGGGACTCGTGATCGACAAGGGCATCACGATGGCGCACCTCAAGGGCACGCTCGACCACTTCGCGAAGCTGCTCTTCGGCCCCGAGGCCAAGACGCGCTTCCGCACCAACTACTTCCCCTTCACCGAGCCGTCCGCCGAGCTCGATCTGTGGCACCCCACGTTCAAGGGCGGTGCGCGCTGGATCGAGTGGGGCGGCTGCGGCATGGTCAACCCGAACGTGCTGCGCGCGGCAGGGATCGACCCGGAGGAATACAGCGGCTTCGCGTTCGGCATGGGCATCGAGCGGGGCCTGATGTTCCGCAGCGACGTCCAGGACATGCGCGACATGGCCGAGGGCGATGTCCGATTCAGCGAGCAGTACGGGATGGTGGTGTGATGCGCGTCCCGCTTTCGTGGTTGCGTGAGTACGTCGATCTGGCAGCGGACGCCACGCCCGAGGATGTCCTCGCGGCCCTGGTGACCGTCGGCTTCGAAGAGGAGGACGTGCACCGTTTCGACATCACGGGCCCCGTGGTGGTCGGCCAGGTCGTCTCGCTCGAGCCGGAGCCCCAGTCCAACGGCAAGACCATCAACTGGTGCCAGGTCGACGTCGGCGAGGCGAACGGCGGCATCCGTGGCATCGTCTGCGGCGCGCACAACTTCGTCGTCGGGGACAAGGTCGTCGTGACCCTGCCCGGTGCGGTGCTGCCCGGTCCGTTCCCGATCGCCGCCCGCAAGACCTACGGTCATGTGTCGGACGGCATGATCGCCTCTGCGCGCGAGCTGGGACTCGGTGACGAGCACAACGGCATCGTCGTGCTGTCCGACCTCGGCATCGATGCGCCCGTCGGCACCGACGCGATCGCCCTGCTCGGCCTCGACGACGTCGCGGTGGAGATCAACGTCACGCCCGACCGCGGTTACGCCTTCTCCCTGCGCGGGGTGGCTCGTGAGTACGCGCACGCGACCGGAGCGACCTTCCGCGACCCGGCGGAGCGCGACTTCGCCGAACTCCAGCCGGGCACCGGACACACGACCGTGGTCGACGACGTCGCACCTGTGCGTGGGAACGTCGGCGCCAGCGAGTTCGTGACCCGTGTCGTCCGCGACGTCGATCCCTCGCGTCCGACTCCTCCGTGGATGGTGGCGCGGCTCAGCCTCGCCGGCATGCGGTCGCTGGGCGTGCTCATCGACATCACCAACTACGTGATGCTCGAGCTCGGACAGCCGCTGCATGGCTACGACCTCGACAAGCTCACGGGCGGCATCACGGTCCGCCGCGCGACTCCGGGCGAGAAGATGACCACCCTCGACGGCGTCGAGCGCGCGCTGCACACCGAAGACCTGCTCATCACAGACGAGTCGGGTCCGATCGGCCTGGCCGGCGTCATGGGCGGCGGCACGACGGAGATGAGCGACTCCACCCGGAACGTGATGATCGAGGCGGCGAGCTTCGACCCGACCACGATCGCCCGTTCGGCTCGTCGTCACAAGCTGCCCAGCGAGGCGTCCAAGCGTTTCGAGCGCGGCGTCGACCCGCTGATCCCCTTCGTCGCGGCCCGGCGCGCGGCCGACCTCATGGTCGAGTTC
Organism: Microbacterium sp. Beta; assembly: GCF_005502545.1. Lineage (NCBI taxonomy): Bacteria > Bacillati > Actinomycetota > Actinomycetes > Micrococcales > Microbacteriaceae > Microbacterium > Microbacterium sp. Beta. The sequence continues at coordinate 20,598 of NZ_SCOG01000025.1, read as the reverse complement.
GCCGGGGGCACGCTCACGGAGGAGGGCGGCGCGCTGTTCGCCGAGGTCTTCGTCGCGGAGATCGAGCTGCCCGCCGGCTTCGTGCAGGGGCTCATCGGCGTCGACTACACCGATGAAGAGATCACCGGTGCGCTGACGACGATCGGCGCGGAGGTCAGCCCTTCGACCGGCTCAGGGACCCAGGGCGGGTGGACGGTCATCCCGCCGACCTGGCGCCCCGACCTCACCGACAAGTGGACGCTCGCCGAGGAAGTCGCCCGCATCCACGGGCTCGACCGCATCCCCTCGGTGCTGCCGACGCCTCCCTCCGGGCGCGGCCTCACCGCGCACCAGCAGGGCCGCCGCCGCGTGGCCGATGCTCTGGCTGCTGCGGGGCTCGTCGAGACGCCGTCGTTCCCGTTCACCACGGAGGCGCAGAACGATCTGCACGGCTCCGCGTCGGGCGAGCACCTGCCGAGCATCCGTCTGGCGAATCCGCTCGACGGGCAGGCGCCGTACCTGCGCCGGTCGCTGATCCCCGGTCTGCTGCAGACCGCGCACCGCAACATCTCCCGCGGGCTCACCGACCTCGCGATCTTCGAAACCGGGGTGGTCTTCCTTCCCGAGCCGGGTGTGGAGTACGGCACCGATGAGGTGCCGCCGCTGGGGGAGCGTCCGTCCGACGAGACGCTCGCGGAGCTGAACGCCTCGATCCCGCCACAGCACCGGTTCGTCTCCGGACTCCTCACCGGCCATGTCGCACCGCGCCAGCCCGGTCGCCCCGCCGAGGCCGCCGGCCTCGTGGAGGCTCTGGACGCGGTCCGTGTGATCGCGGCAGCCGCCGGGGTCGACATCGACGTGCTCCAGGCCGAACGCGCCGCCCTCCACCCCGGGCGCACCGGGTCGCTCCTGGTGGCAGGCGAAGAGGTCGGATACGTCGGCGAGCTGCACCCCGCTGTCGCCGAGGGGGCCGATCTTCCCGGGCGCGCGACCGTGTTCGAGCTCGACCTCGACCGCATCCTGTCGCTTGCCGGCGGACGGGTCGTCGCGGCTTCGCTGTCGACGTTCCCCGCCGCTACGCAGGACGTGTCGCTCCTGGTTCCGGCCGGGGTCCCCGCCGCGGATGTGCAGGCCGCCCTCGCCGAAGGTGCGGGCACGCTGCTGGAGTCGGTGCGCCTCGTCGACGACTATCGCGGAGAGGGCGTTCCGGAGGGTTCCAAGAGCCTGACCTTCGCACTGAGGTTCCGGGCGGATGACCGCACACTCACCGCGGCGGAGGCCACGGAAGCCAAGCTCGCCGGAGTCGAGGTCGCTGCGCAGCGCTTCGGAGCGACGCTGCGCGACTGAGGGCCGATCCGCGGTGTGAGGCGCACCGTGTCGTCCTCGGATGATCCAGGTCGGCGCCGGAGTACCGTGGCGGGATGAGAATCCTCCCCCAGGGCACTCCGGCCGCCGTCCCCGACGGGGCGCGACCGCTCGGCGAGGGGCCGTTCCTCGAGCCCGGCGCACAGATCGACTGGCACTACCGGAAACCGGGGTGGCAGCCGGGAGAGCCGTCCAGGATCTCGCCGATGCGCGTGGTCCGTGATGATGAGCGCGGTCTCGTGGCCTGGCTCGCTCCCGGGACGCTCCAGGAGGCGCCCGGCTCCAGCGATGGACAGCGCGTTCGGGAAGTGCCTCTCGCCCGGCGCTGGCTCGAGCCGCGGACGCGCATCGTGGAGCGCTGGCGGGGCAACGGGGTGCTGTGCATCGCCCCTGCGGGCATGCCGTGGTCGATCTGGCTGTTCTGGAGCGACACCACCTGGCCGGACTGGGCGTTCTCCGGGTGGTACGTGAATCTCGAGAACGCGCATCTGCGGACAGACCGGGACACCTTCTCGTCCGACCATATCCTCGACGTCGAGATCGATCCGGCGGGCGGCATCCACCTCAAGGACGAGGATGAGCTCGTCGCCGCGATCGCCCAGGGACGGCTCAGCTCCGAGCAGGCCGCGCAGATCGAGCGGCACGCGGACGCGGCCATCGCGTCGTTCGAGGCCGACGACTGGCCGTTCGACTCCGCGTGGACCCGCTGGCGGCCCGACCCCGCCTGGACGGTTCCGGTGCTGGCAGGCCTTGACCGGTTGGGTGCAGGCACACCATGACGGATGTTCTGATCCTGGGCGGCACCGGGTGGCTTTCCGGGCGCGTCGCCGGTCACTGGCGCGACCACGGAGCCACGGTCACCTGCCTCGCTCGAGGCACACGGCCCGCGCCGGAGGGAACGGTCCTGGTGCGTGGCGATCGCGAGGAGGCTTCGACCTACGTCGACCTCGCACGACGGGAGTGGGACCACGTCGTCGACATCTCCTCCCAGGCGGCGCATGTCGATCGGGCAGTCGAGATGCTGGGCGATCGAGCGGCACGATGGACGTACGTGTCATCCGTGTCGGTGTACTCCGATGACGAGACGGTCGGTGCGGACGAATCGGCTCCACGACGCCCGGCGGCGGTTCTCGGCGACGAGTACGAGTACGCGGCGCAGAAGGTCGCCGCCGAGGACTCCGTCGCCCGATTGGGGGAGCGGGCACTCGTGGTGCGTCCCGGCCTGATCGTGGGCGACGGAGACCCGAGCGACCGCTTCGGCTACTGGAGTGCTGCGTTCGCTCGTGCCGACGCTGACGCCGTGCTGCTGCCCCCGCTGGACGGGCGGAGCGCTCAGTTGATCGACGTCGACGATCTGGCGGAGTACATCGTCACCGCGCGAGGCAGCGGAGCCGTCAACGCCGTCGGCGACGAGAGGCCTCTCGCGGATGTGCTGCGGATGGTCCGCGCTGCATCCGGGCACACCGGGGCGACCATCGTCGCGGACGAGGAGTGGCTCATCGCGCATGACGTGGACCACTGGGCCGGCCCGCACTCCCTGCCGCTGTGGCTCCCGCCCGAGATGACGGGATTCATGACCCGCTCGAACGCGGCATTCCATGAGACCGGTGGGACGCTCCGTCCGCTCGTCGACACGATCGAGCGCGTGCTCGCCGACGAACGGGAGCGCGGACTCGACCGCGAACGACGTGCCGGGCTCACGCGGGCGCAGGAGCGGGCGCTGCTGGCCGATCGATAGACTGCGGACAGTGACACGGGGTGCCGCGATCCGCGGCTGAGAACAGACCCGTCGAACCTGATCTAGTTCGTACTAGCGAAGGGATGTCGCGATGAGCGATCTTCTGCGTCCTGATTCCACACACGATCTCGCCGAAAAGGCTGCGGTGCTGCTGGGGGTGTTGCGTGAGGCGCCACCGCTGACGCACTGCATCACCAATGCCGTGGTCACCGGCTTCACCGCCAACCTGCTGCTGGCGCTCGGGGCTGCCCCCGCCATGGTCGACATCGTCGGGGAGGCCGGCATGTTCGCCGGTGTCGCCTCGGGGATGCTGGTCAACCTGGGGACGCCCACCCCGGAGCAGCGCGCGGCGACTCTGGAAGCCGTCACCGGTGCGAGGGCAGCCGGTACGCCCTGGGTGCTCGACCCCGTCGCGGTCGGTGCGCTCCCGGTGCGCACCGCACTCGCGCGTCAACTCGTCGAGCAGCGTCCGACCGCGATCCGCGGCAACGCCTCGGAGGTGCTGGCTCTCGCGGGGCTCAGCGCCGGTGGGCGAGGTGTGGATTCCACCGACAGCACCGAGTCCGCGGCCGAGGCCGCATCGGCGCTGGCTCGGACGACACGCGGTGTGGTGGCCGTGTCCGGCCCGATCGATCTGCTCACCGACGGCGAACGCGTGCTGCGGTTGTCCAACGGGCACGAGCTGCTCACGAGGGTCACGGGCGGCGGTTGTGCTCTGGGCGCGGTGATGGCGGCCTTCCTCGGCGCTGCGCGGGCGACAGGGCACGACGCGCTCACGGCGGTCGCGTCGGCGAGCCTCGTGTACACGATCGCGGCGGAGCAGGCAGCGGAGCGGTCCACCGGGCCGGGGAGCTTCGCCGTCGCGCTGCTGGATGCCCTCGCCGCGGTGGATTCCGCTGACATCAGGGTCCGTGCCCGCGTCGAAGGCGGTGCCCTGTGAACGCCGACCTCTCGCTCTACCTCGTCACGGATGCGGAGCTGTGCGGAGACCGGGGCGTCGTCGAGACCGTCCGGCACGCGGTGGAAGGCGGGGTGCGCATCGTGCAGCTGCGCGACAAGGACGCGACCGACGAGGAGACGGTCGAACAGCTGGTCGCGCTGTCGCAGGCGATCGACGGTCGGGCGCTGCTCGTGGTGAACGATCGGCTGGGCGCGGCCGTGGCTGCTCGTGAGCGTGGAGCCAGGGTCGATGGCGTGCACCTCGGTCAGGGCGACGCCTCGGTGCTGCGCGCCCGTGAGGCACTCGGACCCGACGCGTTGATCGGCCTCACCGCCAACACCGCAGCGCACCTCGACGCGCTGCGGGCCCTCCCGGCCGGGACGGTCGACTACCTCGGGGTCGGCGTCATCCGTCCCACCTTCACGAAGCCGGATCACCCCGTCCCGCTGGGCGTGGAGGGATTTCGCGACTTCGCCAGGCGCAGCGCACTCCCGTGCGTGGCGATCGGCGGGGTCCACATCGACGACACCGAGGCCCTTCGCGATGCCGGTGCGGCGGGGGTGGCCGTGGTCTCGGCGCTGTGTGCCGCCGACGATCCGGCCGCCGTAGCGACGCGGTTCCTGCGGCGCTGGCGCTCCGGGGGTGTACCGCGAGTGCTCAGCATCGCCGGGAGCGACCCGTCCGGAGGTGCGGGCATCCAGGCCGACCTCAAGTCCATCGCCGCGAACGGCGGGTACGGGATGGCTGTGCCCACGGCGCTGACCGCGCAGAACACGCAGGGCGTGCGCGCTGTGCACGTGCCGCCGGTCGACTTCCTCCGCGCGCAGCTCGATGCCGTGTCGGACGACATCGTGATCGACGCCGTGAAGATCGGGATGCTCGCCGACGCCGAGGTCATCCGCGCAGTGGGGGCGTGGCTCGACCGCGTGCGCCCGCCTGTCGTGGTGCTCGATCCCGTCATGGTCGCGACCTCCGGCGACCGGCTGCTGGATCCGGAGGCGGAGCGAGCACTGCACGGACTCCTCGCGCGGGCGACTCTGGTCACTCCGAATCTCGCCGAACTCGCGGTGCTCGCCGGTCGGGAGATCGCCGACTGGGAGGATGCCATCTCCGCGGCGCACGAGCTGTCCGCCCGGATCGATGCGGCCGTCCTGGTCAAGGGCGGCCATCTCGTCGGCGATGAGGCCCCCGATGCGTTGGTCGACGCGGCGCGCGGTCTGCGCAGAGACTTTCCAGGACGACGGATCACGACCGGAAACACCCATGGCACCGGCTGCTCGCTGTCGTCCGCGCTCGCGACCCTGCTCGCGCGGGGGCACGACGCAGAAGCGGCCGTCGGCGCCGCGCGCATCTGGCTTCGCGAAGCCCTGCGGGCGGGGGACGCGTTGCGCGTCGGCGGTGGGCACGGGCCGATCAACCACTTCTCCGGACTCTGGGAACGGGCGGGAACAGAGGCCCGTCCGGTCGCGGACGACATAGCGGCGGACTGGTGGCACGACATCAGGGAGATCCGCACCGCGATCGACGAGCTGCCCTTCATCCGCGCGCTCGCCGACGGGACGCTGGAGCGCGGACCGTTCCTGTCCTATCTCGCCCAGGACGCGCTGTACCTGCGCGAGTACGCCCGTGTGCTCGCGGAAGCGTCCCGGCTCGCGCCGACATCCGATGAGCAGGCGTTCTGGGCGGAGTCGGCACGCGGTTCGATCGTGGGCGAGCTCGAGCTGCACGCGTCGTGGTTGACTCCGACGCAGGGGGTGAGCGCGGACACGTTCTCCGCCGAGCCGGGGGCGGCCACCACCGCCTACCTCGATCACCTGCGCTCTGTCGCGTTCGGTGGGGACTACGCAGAGATCGTCGCGGCCGTCCTCCCGTGCTTCTGGCTATACACCGACCTCGGCCGACGCCTGCATGCCGGGGCCTTCGGTCAGTACGCGCAGGATCCCCAGCACCCCTACGCCTCGTGGCTGGTGGCCTACGCCGATCCCGCGTTCGAAGAGGCGACCGAGACGGCGATCGCCTACGCCTCCGAAGCGGCGGCAACGGCTGATGCCGCGACCCGCGCCAGGATGCGCCACGTCTTCGAGGTCTCGAGTGCCCACGAACTCGCCTTCTTCGCCGCACCGCTGGAGCCCTCACCCCGCAGATGACGAACCGGATTTGCGGTGGCAGCCGAGGCCGCGCTACTGTCGCGACATGCCTTCGGCCGCCACCGCTTCTCCGACGCTCGCTCCGAGCGTCATCGCTGTGCGCCGACGCCGCGGCCGCCGACTGTAGGCGACCCCGCCCTTCTGCCCGTGCGCGCACGGCGGTCGAGTGCCGGTGTCGCCGCCTCCGGCCCCGTCCACGGTCCCGATTTCCTCGAGGGCCTGACCGTTAAGGTAGAAGCATGACGTATTCCGTCGCCGTCTCCGGCGCATCCGGCTACGCAGGCGGCGAGATTCTGCGCCTCCTGGCCGCCCATCCCGACATGGAGATCCGCACCGTCACGGCGCATTCGAACGCCGGGCAGCCTCTCGTCGACCACCAGCCGCACCTGCGCTCACTCGCACACCTCACGCTGCAGGACACGACACCGGAGATCCTCGCCGGCCACGACATCGTGTTCCTCGCCTTGCCGCACGGGCAGTCGGGGCAGTACACCGATGCGCTGGGCGATGTCCCGCTCGTGATCGATGCCGGCGCCGACCACCGACTCACGTCCGCCTCGGCGTGGGATGCGTTCTACGGCGGCGACTTCCACGAGCCGTGGACCTACGGTGTGCCAGAGCTCCTCATCGACGGGGTCAAGCAGCGTGAGCACCTCCGTGGAGCCACGCGCATCGCGGCGCCGGGCTGCAATGCCTCCACCGTGAGTCTCAGCCTCGCGCCCGGTGTGGCCGCCGGGGTGATCGACCCCTCCGACATCGTCTCCGTGCTCGCCGTCGGACCGTCCGGCGCGGGGAAGAGCCTCAAGACGAACCTGCTCGGCAGCGAGATCCTGGGCACCGCCAACCCCTATGCGGTCGGCGGAACCCACAGACACATCCCCGAGATCCGTCAGGCGCTCGCCGCGGCGTCCGGGGTGGAGTCCGACGGCATCCGGATCTCGTTCACGCCGGTGCTGGTGCCCATGTCGCGCGGGATCCTCGCCACGTCCACCGCACCCATCGTCGACGGTGCGACGGATGCGCAGATCCGTGACGCCTGGCAGAGCGCCTATGGCGACGAGACCTTCGTGCAGCTGCTGCCCGAGGGACGCTTCCCCCGCACGGCCGACGTGCTCGGAGCCAACACCGCGCTGATCGGCCTCGCGATCGACCGGGCCGCGAACCGGGTCACGGTCGTCACCGCGGTCGACAACCTCGTCAAGGGCACCGCCGGCGCTGCCGTCCAATCCATGAACATCGCGCTGGGTCTTCCCGAAGCCCGCGCCCTCTCAGTGAACGGAGTAGCGCCGTGAGCGTCACCGCCCCCGCAGGATTCGAAGCGGCCGGTGTCGCCGCCGGGCTGAAGTCGACCGGGAAGCCCGATGTCGCCGTCGTCGTCAACCGCGGACCTCGCAAGGTGGGTGCCGCGGTCTTCACCAGCAACCGCGCCAAGGCGAACCCGATCATCTGGTCGCAGCAGGCAGTGGCCGACCGGGTCGTCGAGGCCGTGGTGCTCAACTCCGGCGGTGCGAACTGCTTCACCGGCGCGTTCGGGTTCCAGACCACCCACCAGACGGCGGAGAAGGCGGCCGAACTGCTCGGCGTCAGCGCCGGGGATGTGCTGATCTGCTCCACCGGCCTCATCGGCACCGGGGACGAGACGTTCCGCTCGCGTGTGCTGGCCGGCACCGAGCAGGCGATCGCCGAGCTCAGCGCCGACGGCGGGGAGAGCGCGGCACAGGCCATCATGACCACCGACACCGTTGCGAAGACCGCCGTGATCAGCCGTGATGGCTGGACGATCGGCGGTATGGCGAAGGGTGCGGGCATGCTCGCGCCGGGACTCGCCACGATGCTCGTGGTGATCACCACCGATGCCGTCCTCGAGCCGCTTCAGGCCGATGAGGCGCTGCGCCGTGCGACAGGGCAGACGTTCGACCGTCTCGATTCCGACGGCTGCATGTCGACGAACGACCAAGTCACGCTCCTCGCCAACGGGGCATCCGAGGTCGTGCCGGACCTCGACGACTTCACCGCCGCGCTCATCGAGCTCTCCCAGGAGCTCGCGGTCAAGCTGCAGGGTGATGCCGAGGGCGCGAGCCACGACATCACGATCGAGGTGCAGCATGCTGTGACCGAGCAGGACGCCGTCGAGGTCGGCCGGTCGGTCGCGCGCAACAACCTCTTCAAGGCGGCGATCTTCGGCAACGATCCGAACTGGGGGCGGGTGCTCGCGGCGATCGGAACGACGAATGCGCAGTTCGACCCCTACGACGTCGACGTCTGGATGAACGGCGTGCGCGTCTGCAGCCAGGGTGGTCCGGACCGCCCCCGCGAAGAGGTCGACCTCACCCCGCGTGCCACGCACCTCATGATCGACCTCAAGGTCGGGGAGTCGACGGCCACGGTGCTCACGAACGACCTGACCCACGACTACGTGCACGAGAACAGCGCCTACGCCTCATGACCGACATCCAGGACACCACGCCGGACGTCGCCGCGCAGAAGGCCACGACGCTCATCGAGTCGCTGCCGTGGCTGAAGAAGTTCCGCGACCAGATCGTCGTCATCAAATACGGCGGCAATGCCATGGTGTCGGAGGAGCTGCAGGACGCCTTCGCCCAGGACATCGCCTACCTCCGCTACGTCGGGGTGCTTCCGGTCGTGGTGCATGGTGGAGGGCCGCAGATCTCCAACATGCTGCAGCGGCTCGAGATCCCGAGCGAGTTCAAGGGCGGCTATCGCGTCACCAACACCGAGGCGATCAGCGTCGTGCGCATGGTGCTCACCGGTCAGGTCAACCCGCAGCTCGTGTCGAAGATCAACTCGCACGGCCCGATCGCCACCGGCCTCAGCGGGGAGGACGCCGGACTCTTCGGAGGGCGCCGTCGTGGTGTCGTGATCGACGGCGAAGAAGTCGACCTCGGTCGGGTCGGCGACGTCGTCGAGGTCGATCCGACGCCCGTGCTCGACCACCTCGCCGCAGGGCGCATCCCGGTGGTGTCGAGCATCGCGCCCGATCTCGATCACCCCGGGCAGTCGCTCAACGTCAACGCGGATGCCGCGGCAGCCGCTCTCGCGGTCTCGTTGCACGCGCGAAAGCTCGTCATCCTGACCGACGTGCCGGGGCTGTATGCCGACTGGCCCAACCGCGACTCGCTCGTCTCCCATCTGACGTCGGATGCGCTCATCCAGATGCTTCCGACGCTCGAGTCGGGGATGATCCCGAAGATGCGGGCCTGTCTCGACGCGGTCGAGGGCGGCGTCGACGCGGCGGCGATCATCGATGGGCGGGTGCCGCACTCGGTGCTCGTCGAACTCTTCACCAGCAAGGGAATCGGGACCGAAGTGGTCCTGGGAAAGAACGAGGTGACGGCATGACCGTCTGGCAGGACGATGCGGCACGCGATCTCGTGCTCAACGCGGGGGAGCGGCTCGCGCTGCTGGTACGCGGTGAGGGCTCGTACCTGTGGGATGCCGACGGCCGACGCCACCTCGACTTCCTCGCGGGCATCGCGGTGACCTCGCTCGGGCACGCGCATCCGGCCTTCGTCGAGGCGGTCTCGACGCAGGCGGCCACGCTCGCGCACGTGTCGAACTACTTCGCCACGCCACCCCAGCTCGCGCTCGCGGCGCGGCTCAAGCGTCTCGCGGGTGCCGGCATCGACGGTCGTGTGTTCTTCTCGAACTCGGGCGCCGAGGCGAACGAGGCCGCGTTCAAGCTCGCGCGTCTGCACGGCGGCTCAGAGCGGCCGCGCATCCTCGCTCTCGAGAACGGCTTCCACGGTCGTACGATGGGCTCGCTCGCGCTCACCGCCAAGGCCTCGATGCGCGCGCCGTTCGAGCCGATGCCCGCCGGGGTCGAGCATATCCCGGCCACGATCGAGGCTCTCGAAGCGGCGATGGATGACCGCGTCGCCGCGATCATCGTCGAGCCCATCCAGGGCGAGGCCGGAGTGGTCGAGCTGCCGGAGGGCTATCTCGCCGCTGCGCGCTCGCTGAGCCTCGCTCACGGCGCCCTGCTGATCGTCGACGAGATCCAGACGGGTGCGGGTCGTACCGGTGAGTGGTTCGGTTTCAGTCACGAGGGCATCACCCCCGATGCGATCACCCTCGCCAAGGGCATCGGCGGCGGCTTCCCGATCGGCGCGCTGGTCACCTTCGGTGCTGCCAGTGCGCTCTTCACCCCGGGATCCCACGGTTCCACCTTCGGCGGCAACCCGCTCGCGACCGCGGTCGCGGATGCGGTCCTGGCCGAGATCGAGAGTGCCGGCCTGGTCGAGAACGCCGCCCGTCGTGGTGCCGAGCTGCGCGAGATCCTGCTCGGCATCGACTCGCCGCTGATCGACGGTGTGCGCGGACGTGGTCTGCTCATCGGCGTGGCGCTGACCGCACCCGTCGCCGGTGAGGTCGTCGCGGCCGCCCAGGAGCGCGGTCTCATCGTCAACGCCGCCAACCCCGAGACGGTTCGCATCGCACCGGCTCTCACGATCGGCGACGCCGAGCTCGCCGAGTTCCGCGAGCTGTTCACGGCTTCGCTCGCCGACGTCCAGGCCTCTGCTGCCGGAAAGGTATCCGCATGACCCGCCACCTGCTGCGTGACGACGATCTGACCCCCGCCGAGCAGGCCGAGATCCTCGATCTCGCGATCGAGCTGAAGAAGGACCGGTGGGCCGACAAGAGCCTGGCCGGCCCCCAGACCGTCGCGGTCATCTTCGACAAGTCCTCCACGCGCACCCGCGTCTCGTTCGCGGTGGGGATCGCCGACCTCGGCGGTTCGCCGCTGATCATCTCGACAGCGAGCAGCCAGCTCGGCGGCAAGGAGACCCCGTCCGACACCGCTCGCGTCCTCGAGCGCCAGGTCGCGGCCATCGTGTGGCGCACGTATGCGCAGTCGGGTCTCGAGGAGATGGCGGAAGGTACGCGTGTGCCGGTCATCAATGCGCTGTCGGATGACTTCCACCCGTGTCAGCTGCTCGCCGACCTGCTCACGATCCGCGAGCACAAGGGCGACCTGAAGGGGCTCACGCTGACGTTCTTCGGAGACGGCCAGAGCAACATGGCGCACTCCTACGCGCTCGCCGGTGTGACTGCGGGCATGCACGTGCGCATCGCGTCGCCCGAGGACTACGCTCCTCGTGCGGATGTCATCGAGGCCGCCGATCGACGCGCCGCCGAGACCGGCGGGTCGATCACCCTCTTCACCGACCCGGTCGAGGCCTCTGCCGGTGCCGACGTCGTCGTGACCGACACCTGGGTGTCGATGGGCAAGGAGGAGGAGAAGCTCGCACGCATCCGCGACCTCGGCGGCTACAAGGTCACTCCGGAGACGATGACCCTGGCCGATCCTGAGGCGATCTTCATCCACTGCCTCCCTGCCGACCGCGGCTACGAGGTCGATTCCAGCGTGATCGACGGTCCGCAGAGCGTGGTCTGGGACGAGGCCGAGAACCGCCTGCACGCGCAGAAGGCGCTGCTGGTCTGGCTCCTCGGCAAGAAGGACACGTGATGAGCGACGCGACGCACGAAGGCACCAACGAAGGCGCGCTCTGGGGCGCCCGCTTCGCCACAGGGCCCTCGCCTGAACTGGTGGAGCTGAGCCGTTCCACCCACTTCGACTGGATCCTCGCTCCGTACGACATCGCGGGCTCCCACGCGCACGCCACCGCGCTCGAAGCGGCCGGGTACCTGGAACCGGACGAGGCGCGGCGGATGCACGAGGGGCTGGACGCGGTCGCGCGCAAGGTCGCCGACGGCACTCTGCGCCCCGTGCCGACCGATGAGGACGTCCACGGCGCGCTGGAGCAGGCGCTGATCGTCGAGCTAGGGCCGGAGCTCGGCGGGCGGCTGCGTGCCGGTCGCAGCCGCAACGACCAGATCGCCACGCTCGTGCGCATGTACCTGATCGACCATGCGCGAGTGATCGCCCGCGACATCCTCCGGGTGATCGATGCCTTGGTCGCTCAGGCCGAGGCTCATCCGACGGCGATCCTTCCCGGCCGCACGCATCTGCAGCACGCACAGCCGGTGCTGCTCGCCCACCACCTGCAGGCGCACGGGTGGCCGCTGGTGCGTGAGCTCGAACGTCTCGTGGACTGGCGTCGTCGCGCCGGTGTCTCGCCGTACGGCGGCGGAGCGCTGGCCGGTTCCACCCTCGGGCTCGACCCCGCACTCGTGGCGACCGAGCTGGGCCTCGACCGCCCCGCGGAGAACTCGCTCGACGGCACGGCGGCTCGCGATGTCGTGGCGGAGTTCGCCTTCATCACGGCGATGACCGGCGTCGACATCTCGCGCCTGTCCGAGGAGATCATCCTCTGGAACACCCGCGAGTTCGGCTTCGTCACCCTCGACGACGGCTACTCGACGGGCTCGAGCATCATGCCGCAGAAGAAGAACCCCGACATCGCCGAGCTCGCTCGGGGCAAGTCGGGGCGTCTGATCGGAAACCTCTCCGGCCTGCTCGCCACCCTCAAGGGCCTCCCGCTCGCGTACAACCGCGACCTGCAGGAGGACAAGGAGCCGGTCTTCGACTCGGTGCAGACCCTCGAGGTGGTGCTTCCCGCGTTCGCCGGGATGATCGCGACGCTGCGTTTCGACACCGAACGGATGGCGGCGCTCGCGCCTCAGGGGTTCTCCCTTGCGACCGATGTCGCCGAGTGGCTCGTGAAGCGCCGCGTGCCGTTCCGGGATGCGCACGAGATCTCCGGTGCGCTCGTGCGGGCGTGCGAGGAGCGGGGGATCGGGCTGGAGGATGCTTCCGATGAGCTGCTGCTCTCGGTGTCGCCGCATCTCGTGCCCGAGGTGCGCGAGGTCCTCACGATCGAGGGCTCCGTCGGGTCGCGGACCGGGATCGGCGGCACCGCACCGGAACGGGTCGCCGAGCAGCGCGCGGAACTCGTCGCGCGCGCACAGGCGGCAGCCCACGCCCTCGGCATCTGACCGGAGGCTTCTGACCGGAGGCGCAGGCGGCCACCGTCGCTGCCTGCTCAGTGCAGGTCGGCGTCGGCCTCCGACCGTTCCCAGCGCGTGAAGCGCACGGTGAGGCCGGCGCGGGTCGGTGCCGCGAGGAACGGACCGGCTGCCGCGGCTGCCTGTCCGTCGAATGGGGCGACCCTGACGAGTCGCCAGGGGCCGTCGTCGGCGCGGGCGCGAACGATCAGGGAATCCGCCCAGCGGCTGACGCGCACGGTGATCTCGTTCTCGAGCCACTCGTCGACGTGGCCGACGGACCAGTCGGAGACACCGGCTGTGACCACGGCGCCGAGTCCCAGATGGCCGTCGGCGTACTCGAGACCCGTCTTCACCCAGTGCTCCTCGTCGATGCGCACGAAGACGCCTGCCTGGTCGAACTGGCCGTCCCACGGTGCGCGGAAGGAGACCTCCATGGCCTCGCCGACCCCGAGCGGGGCGAGCAGGGCGTGCTCGGTGTCGTGCACGAAGCCGTAAGCGGTGTGCCGCCAGGCATCGCTGCTCTCCACCGCGGTGACATCGAGGGGAGTCGTTCCGGCGGGTAGCGCGGCGGGGGAGGTCGGAGCGTTGGTCCAGGCTCCGTCGGACCAGGGGATCATGTGCGATTCAGGCATGATCTCAAGATATAACCAATTGACGCATAAGTCGAGGGTTATTCGTGATATGGTTATGCCATGGTCATCGCGGTACTCGCAGACATCGTGGGTTCTCGTCGTCTCGACGATCGCACAGCCGCGCAACGCGTGCTCGACGACACCATAGCCGACGTCGAAGCAGACCTCCCGTTGGCCGCGCAGCCGCTCACGCCCACCGTCGGCGACGAGCAGCAGGGTGTCTATCTCGATCTGGCCGACGCCATGGTGTCGCTCCTGATGATCCAGCTGCGGCTGCCTGACGGTGTCGCCTTCCGCTTCGGCATCGGGGTGGGGGAGGTGCGCCCTGTCGAGTCCGTGCACGGTGAACTCGCCGACGGACCGGGCTGGTACGCGGCCAGAGCGGCGATCGAGACCGTGCACGCGCGAGAGAGTCGCGCCGTGCCGCGCACGCGGTCGTGGATTGTCGGATCATCCGGGCAGGATGAGGTCATGGAGAGCACGATCGCGGCATCGAACGCCTACCTCCTCGTCCGCGACGAGCTGGTGGGGGCGATGAGCGAGCGGGAACGACGGCTCGCCTACGGTCGTCTGCTCGGTCGATCCCAGCAGGAACTCGCTGCGGAAGAGGGCATCACCCAGCCCAGCGTCTCCAAGTCGCTGCGCAGTGCGGGAACGGCTGCGCTCATCGAGGGCGTAGCCGCGCTTCGAGGGGCGCGCGCATGATCGTCGCGGGGTTCCTCCTCCTGGCGGTCGGCGCCGCCGATCTGGTGCGTCAGTTCGCGCCCCGCCGCTGGGTCGGCTATCTAGTGATCGCGGTCATCCTGCTCCTGCTCGGCAGCGTCGGCGATGCCCTTCTTCCCATGGTGCTCGCCCTCGTCGTCGGCGCGCTCTGGGTGTGGTGCATGCCGACGGAGCGTCCGGCGCCCCTGGGGTTCTGGCCGGCCGTCCTGCTCGCGGTTCTGAGCGTCGGAGCCGTCGTCTGGCTCGGCGCCCGTTCCGACTCCGGTCTCATCGGTGCGATCTGGCACCTCCGGTCGCCGTTCGGGGAGGTTCCGTTCGATCTCGCCATGCTCGCGCTCGGTGCCGGGGTCTTCCTCCTCGAGTCGTCGAACCTCGTGGTGCGTGCGGCACTCGATGGCGAGCACACGTGGCTTCCCCGTGACCCGGCGATGCCGACCGCGGAGGCAGCGCCTGTCGTGGCCGGAACCGTGGAAACAGGAACCACCGAAGCAGACACCGTCCAGGCAGACACCGTCCAGGAGGAGGGTGCCGAGACGGCACCCGCACCCCGCGATCCGCGCAGCGGCTTCAAAGGCGGTCGACTGATCGGACCGCTGGAGCGCATCCTCGTCCTCATCCTCACGCTCGCCGCGGCGTATCCGATCCTCGCCGCGATGCTCGCGGCGAAGGGCATCGTCCGATTCCCCGAGATCTCCCGCGATGGCGAGACCGGCGCCCGCGCCGAGTACTTCCTCGTCGGCAGTCTGGTGAGCTGGGTGATCGCGCTGGGTGCCGCTTTCCTGGTGTGGTGGGCGGCGCACAGCTGAGCGACCTCAACTCAGCGATCGATACCAGTCCAGCTTCTCCGCGAGGCGTCGCTGCTGCGCGAGGACCTCGGCGAGCTGCTGTTCGACCGTCGCCGCATGCTCTTCGAGGAGTGCGATCCGTTCGGGGATCGTCTCCTCGCTCCGACAAAGCTGTCCGTAGCGGCGCAGTCGTTCGACCGGCATGCCCGTCTCGCGAAGGCACTTGAGGAAGTCGAGCAGCCCGAGGTCGGCGTCGGTGTAGGCGCGATGCCCGCCGGCGGTGCGGGTGACCGTGGGCAGGATGCCTTCCCGTTCGTAGTACCTGAGCGTGTCGATGCTGAAGCCGGAACGCGCTGCGGTCTCCGCCGGGGTGTACGTCGTCATCTCCTGAGCATAGGTCTTGACCTGGAGTGCGCTCCAGGTTGCACAGTGAGGTCATGACCACTCGGAACGCACCCGCATCCCCGCTCGTCCTCGGCGCGATGTCCTTCGGCACGCTCGTCGACGAGGACACCTCCTTCGCCCTGCTCGACCGTTTCGTCGAGCGGGGCGGCACCTGGATTGACACGGCAGACTGCTACAGCTTCTGGGCGAGCGAGAGCGGACACGGGGGAGCGTCGGAGGAAGTCATCGGACGCTGACTCGCGGCACGACCAGGCGCCCGGCAGCAGGTGCGCATCTCCACCAAGGTGGGAGCGGAGCCGCTGTGGCCCGGCTCCTGGCCCGATCACCGCACCGGGCTCTCGCCACGCGCGATCGGTGCAGCCGTCGAGGGGATTCTCGATCGCCTCGGCGTCGACAGGATCGACCTGCTCTGGTTGCACCAGGAGGACCGCGCCGTCGCGATCGAGGACACCGTCGACGCCCTGGCCGCGCTCACGTCCGCCGGCACGGTGACCCGTGTCGGCGCCTCCAACCATCCTGCCTGGCGTATCGAACGCGCCCGCGCTCACGCCAAGTCGATCGGCAGCGTCCCCATCGATGCCTTCCAGCTGAACAGCACCTACCTGCGCACCCGACCGGGCACCCTCCCACCCGGTGTGGCGCATCCCTTCGGCGTGCTCAGCGATGAGCAGCGGGACTTCGCCCGAGACAACGGCATCGAGGTGTGGGCGTACACGCCGTTGCTCTCGGGGGCGTATGACAACCAGGCCAAACCGGTACCCGAGGTGTACGACCACCCGGGGACCACGCGGCGGCTCGCGGTGCTGGAGGAGATCGCCGCCGCTCGCGGAGTCGGCAGAGGGCAGATCGTGCTGGGCTGGCAGCTCGCACGGGGGATCCGCCCCATCGTCGGGGGAAGCAGAGTGGAGCAGTTGGACGCCGCCATGGATGCGGCATCGATCTCGCTGACGGCGCAGGAGTTCGACCGTCTTGACACGCCTGTCTGAGCGGAATTCGAGGCTGTACCGCGCTGATAGCCTGGAGCGCGTGTCAACTCCCGATCTGACGACCGCACCCCAGGCGATCGATCCCGCGTTCGAGAACGTGTGGGACGAACTCGTGTGGCGTGGCCTGGTCCATGTGTCCACCGACCAGGAGGCGCTGCGCGCCCTGCTCGCGGGAGACCCGATCACGTACTACTGCGGTTTCGATCCGACGGCGGCGAGTCTGCACCTCGGAAACCTCGTGCAGCTGCTCACGCTGCGTCGCATCCAGCTCGCCGGTCACAAGCCGCTCGGTCTCGTCGGCGGCTCGACCGGTCTGATCGGCGACCCCCGTCCGACGGCCGAGCGCACGCTGAACACGCGGGAGACGGTCGAGGACTGGGTCGGACGCCTGCGTGCCCAGGTCGAGCGCTACCTCAGCTTCGAGGGTGAGAACGCCGCCCGCATCGTGAACAACCTCGACTGGACGGCGCCGCTGAGCGCGATCGACTTCCTGCGCGAGATCGGCAAGTACTTCCGTGTGGGCACGATGCTCAAGAAGGATGCGGTCGCGGCGCGACTCAACTCCGATGAGGGCATCAGCTACACCGAGTTCAGCTACCAGATCCTGCAGGGCATGGACTTCCTCGAGCTGTACCGGCAGTACGACTGCGTGCTGCAGACCGGCGGCTCGGATCAGTGGGGCAACCTCACCAGCGGCACCGAGCTCATCCGCCGTGCCGAGGGGGCGTCGGTGCATGCCATCGGCACACCCCTCATCACGAACAGCGACGGCACGAAGTTCGGCAAGAGCGAGGGCAACGCCATCTGGCTCGACGCCGACATGTGCAGCCCGTACCGGATGTACCAGTTCTGGCTGAGCACCGCGGACTCCGACGTGATCGAACGTCTGAAGGTCTTCACATTCCTCACCAGGTCGGAGATCGAGGAGTACGCCGAGCTCGTGGCCGCGGAGCCGTTCCGCCGAGCCGCTCAGAAGAGGCTGGCGCTCGAAGTTGTGGCGACCGTGCACGGTGTGGAGGCGACAGCTGCCGTGATCGCAGCTTCCGAGGCTCTCTTCGGACAGGGAGACCTGACCACGCTCGATGCCGAGACGCTCCGCACTGCTCTGGAGGAGCTGCCGAATGCGACCGTCGGCGCCGGCACCCCGGTGGTCGAGGCCCTGGTGTCGACGGGGCTCGTGTCGAGCCTGTCCGAGGCGAGGCGCGCGATCACGCAGGGCGGCGTCACGCTCGACGGCGAACGCGTCGACGACGAGACGGCGACGGTCCAGGGCTCGCTTCCCGGCAGGGTCTCCGTGCTCCGCCGTGGCAAGAAGACCCTCGCCGGCCTCTTCGTCGGCTGAGCCCGAGCTCGATGCCGTTCACGCCCAGCCACGCCCTGGTAGCGCTGCCGTTCATCCGCACGCCGCTCGTGCCGGCTGCGATCGCGATCGGCGCGATGACCCCGGACCTGCCGTTGTTCGTGCGTGGCGTAGGACTGAACTACTCGTTCACGCACACGTTCGGCAATGTCGTGTGGACAGGGCTTCTCGCGTTCGTGCTGTTCCTGATCTGGCGGGTCGTGCTCCGTCCGGCTGTTCCCGAACTCGCTCCGCTCCGGCTGGCTCGGCGGTTGCCTGAGGAATGGAATGACAGGGGTCTCACGGCGGCAGGAGCTGCAGTCGGTGTGGGGCGCACGCGCGCGTATCCGTTCCTGCTCGCGGCGTCGTTCGTGATCGGTGTTCTCTCGCACATCGTGTGGGACCTCTTCACGCATGAGGGACGGTGGGGCGTGCACCTGATCCCCGGCCTCGACGACATGTGGGGACCGCTGCCAGGGTTCAAGTGGCTCCAACACGGTTCGAGCCTGATCGGCCTCGGGGTCATCGGCATCTGGGCTCTGCTCCGGCTCCGTCGGCAGACACCGCGTCAGGGCGTCACGCAGTCATCGCCGCCGTGGGTGCGCGTGGCGTGGTGGATCTCGCTCCCCGGGTTCCTCGTCATCGCGTGGGTCGGGGGTCTCGTCGTCTTCGGCCCCCTCGACGCTGAGTTCACCGTTCAGCACCTCGCGTATCGGGTGCTCCCTCCGGCCTGTGCCCTCTGGGGTGCGCTCACCGTGGCGCTCTGCATCGCGCTGTCGGTGCGAGGACGCCGTCACCAGACGGGCTGATCGGCCCCCCAAGCGTGCGGGGCCGCGAACTCGAGTCCCGTCAGCGCGGGTCGAGCGGTCACCACTGCGCTCCCGTCGACACCGAACCGGGCGACATGCGGCCGCACGTCGAACTCGACCTCGGCTCCGGCCATCCTGCGACGCGGCATCCCGAGCAGTTCCGCCGCGATGCGACGAAGCGATGTGCGGACCACGCACGAACGCTCCTCTCGGCGGTGCCCCCGGAGCAGAGAGGTCACAGCGGCAGCGAGCAGATAGCCCGCGCTGTGGTCGAGAGCCTGCGCGGGAAGTGCGCCGGGACGATCACCGTCGACCGATTCGATGAGCGCGATGCCGGATTCCGCCTGCACGAGGCTGTCGAAACCGGCTCGCTCCGGTTCCTCCGTGCCCCAGGCGCTCAGTTGCGCGACCACCAGGCCCGGGTATCGGCGCACGAGCAGGTCGGGGTCCAACCCCAGCCGGTCGAGTGACGCCGGACGGTATCCGAGCACGACGGCATCGGCGTGCGCGAGCAGATCATGGAAGCGAACGCTCCGCGCGTCCAGCACGGCCGACCGTTTGCCATGGCCCGTATCGAGGTGCTGCCACTCCGGCTCTGGCAGCGTCGGCGGATCGATGCGCAGCACATCGGCACCGAGCAGGGCGAGTGTCCTCGTGCACACCGGGCCGGCGATGACCCTTGTCAGGTCGAGGACGCGCATGCCCTGAAGTGGTCGACGGCCCACACGCACGGAACGTCCAGCGGCGGGTTGGTCGGGCGCATCGGACATCCCGTCCGGTCGGCTGATCTCCAGGAGCGGACGCTCTCTGGCGGCACGATCGAGGGCGGGATCCTCCGCAGCGACGACGACAGCGAGCCCGCCGGCAGCCGTGATCTCGCGGACGGCATCGTGAGAGTCCCGTTCGGCGAGGGTACCCCCGACGAGATCGCCGCCCGCACCGTCTCGCAGACCGAGTCCCGCACGCAGCGCCGCCGCGTGATGGGGATAGTTCCCGTGGGTGCGGATCCATCCGTCTGCCGTCCGCCAGAACCCTGAGTACTCGGACCAGACCGGGGGAGCGACGCCATCGATCGTCAGAACACGGTCACTGCGGAACGCGACCGCGATCCGATCCGGATCGAGCGAAGCCGGGATCCCGCCGGCGGCAAGCATGGCTGCGCTCACGCTCGCCCAGGCGAGGTCAGCGGTGGCCAGTCGCGAGGGAAGTGGGACCGCACGGAGCGGTCGGACCGCGTCGTCGTCGTCACCGAGGCCGAGCTCCCGCCCGATGCGCGCGAGCAGCTGAGCTGCCGCCCGCCCCTCATGCGCGCCGCCGTCGGCGTCCATCGAGAACTGGCCTGGGGTGGGGAGGTGATCAGCTGAGTCCGGCATGGCGTGATCGTACTGCGGGTGCGCTTCGACACCGAAACTGCCCCTGACCCGCAGGAAATCACTCGACGAGTCAAGGCGACACGCCCGGGTGGGGTGGCCCGATTTGCCAGATCCCCGGGACCCGCGTAACTTATTACTTGTTCGCCCCACAGGGAAGCGGAGGAGCCAAGAGCTTCACCCCCCTCAAGCGGAGAACCACTCCCGATCCACTCTCACTTGAGAGAACAGGCGCTTGCGTCTAGGATAGGGACTCCACCTCTTCTGCGGCTGTCATCAGCTGCGCTGCGGATCTCTGATTCGCACAGCGCGCCGATTTGACAAGCGGGACAAGGTGGGTAAGATAGAGAAGTTGCCCTTCGGGCCTGGCTGTGATGGCTGGGTCGTGGGAGCATCCGATCCTTGAGAACTCAACAGCGTGCACTTGTCAAATGCCAAATTATCCTCGTC
>NZ_SCOG01000024.1:0-53325 GCF_005502545.1 Microbacterium sp. Beta | reverse complement strand
TGACGAGGGGGCGGGTGACGCTCGCCGTGCATCCTCCAGCTCACGCAACCGCCGCAGCTCCCCCTCGGTCGCGGTGCCGTCGCGGCCGTACGCGCGGCGCTGGAGCTGTCGCAGTTCGTCGGCGTCATTCTCCGGCAGCACCGTCAGCACCTCCTTCGCGCGTGATCATCAGAGCGGAGTGCCCGTTGCTGGCGGTCGGAAGCTCCAGGCGGACGACCTCACCGCTGGGCTCGTTCACCACGTTCAGCACGAGGGTGGCGCTCTGCTCCTGCATCGTGAGCGCATCGGCGCACACCCGGGGGAACGCCGCGTCCGAGCCGTCGTAGATCAAGCAGGTCTGGAAGCCGTCGAGCTCCATTCCGGTCCACACCGGCACATCGCCGTCATAGCCGACCACCCACAGCGAGTTGATCTGGAACCCCTGATCCGCGATGCGCTTGGCCTTCTCCGCCTCGTCGGCATTCGCCCACGTCATCCCATTGGTGGTGCCCGGTCCGAACTCCGCCACGTTCGCGGCGACGGCAGGCTCGCCGGAGGCCGTGAACACCATCTGCACGTTGAGCTCGCGGCGGGTGTCCGCCTTCGACTCGAGCGTGACCGCGCCGAACAGTCCCGTCCTGCCCACCGTCTCGGTGCGCTCGCAGCTGGGCAGTGCAGACGGCGAGGTCGCCACGAGCAGGCAGGTGATCGCGGCGGCATTCTTCGTCGCCACCCAGATGACCGCACCTTCCTCGACGGCGAGGGCGCGCAGCGAGCCCCGGTCGTAGTTCCCGCTGGCGAGCAGGGAGCTCTGCCACTCCTGCTGCTCCGGACTCAGGGCGACGGTGGCGGACCCGGACCCGCCGGACAGCGCCCATCCGAGCCCGACGCCGACCAGCACCAGCGTCGCGACGGCAGCGGCGAGCGGAAGCCAGCGCGTACGCAGCCATGATCTGTCCGGTGGCCGCCCGGAGCCTCCCGAGTCTCCCTGGTCCATGCCGGTCGTCGTCACATCGCCGTCTGTCGAACCCGGCAGGTCCTCTGTCTGAGGCTTCTCGTTCCCTGTCTCCGGCGTCGAGGCTGCGACAGGAGCTCCGACGGGCGGATCCGCGACCGCGGGCGTCGGCTCGGCACGGCGCCGCTCCAGTTCGCGCAGTCTGAGCGCTTCGGCCGCGGTGAGCGATGCATCGCGACCGTACGCCCGCGCCTGCAGTGAGCGCAGCTCGGCGAGCTCGGCCGCGTCCGACATCGGTTCAGCCGAGCCGCTCGAACTGCATGCCGGCCCAGACCAGCCAGCCCAGGCTGTAGACGGTCGCGCAGAGCCCGAGCACGAGCGCCCAGCGCGCGATCGCACGGTTCTCGACCGGGCGACGCAATGACATGATCGCCGCGATGACCGCCACCACTGCGACCGGAATCCCCCACCCCACGAAGAACGACGCTCCGAGCGCCACGATCGCGGCCACCAGCGCCCACGGCGCCAGTCGGGTGTCGTCGATCGACACGGTCCCGGTGGACGGCTCCCACTCCGTCTCCTCGGGGGCGTCGATGTCCGGTCCCGTCACGACGACCGGTTCGATGCCCACCGGGCCCGTGGGCAGGCGGGTGTAGCCGTCGCGCCGCGCGCCGGGAAGGCGGGCGGTTCCCGCGGGGTGCTCCACCTCGTCGCTGGGGCGCTCGATGCGAGCCGCCGGCGTCGGGGGCGGGGCCGGCTCCGCGTCGGGAGCGCCGGGGGCGGCGCTCATGCGGGCACCGCCTCCGCGACCTGGATCTCCGTCACGGGAAGCGTCGAATCCGCCCCGAAGGCGAGCGTCGACGGCGGACGCCCGGAAGAGATGAGCTCGGCGGCGAGTGCGGCGATCATCGCCCCGTTGTCGGTGCAGAGCGAGAGCGGGGGGATGCGCACGGTGACGCCAGCGGCGTCCGCGCGCTCGAGCGCGACATCGCGCAGCCGTCGGTTCGCGACGACCCCTCCCCCGAGCAGCAGGCGGGGGACGCCGAGATCGGAGCACGCGGCGAGGGCCTTCGTGACCAGCACGTCGACGACGGCCTCGCGGAAGCTCGCGGCTACGTCGGCGACGGGCACGTCGATCCCCTCGGCCTCGCAGCGCTCGACCCAGCGGGCGACCGCCGTCTTGAGCCCAGAGAACGAGAAGTCGTACCGGTGCTTCGCCAGGTCGGAGGCCCGCGACAGTCCGCGGGGGAACCGGATCGCGTGCGGGTCGCCGGTCGCCGCCGCCCGATCGATCTCCGGCCCTCCGGGGTACGGGAGCGACAGCAGCCGGGCGACCTTGTCGAAGGCCTCGCCCGCGGCGTCGTCCATCGTCTCCCCGAGCAGCTCGACGTCTGTGGTGAGGTCTCGCACGTGCAGCAGTGAGGTGTGCCCGCCCGAGACGAGCAGGGCGATCGTCGGGTATTCGAGCGGCGCGGAGTCGGCCGTGAGGATGTCGGCCGCGATGTGCCCGACCAGGTGGTTCACCGCGTACAGGGGCTTGTCGATCGAGACGGCGAGGCCCTTCGCGGCGCCGACACCGACCATCAGCGCGCCGGCGAGCCCTGGCCCGCTGGTGACCGCGACGGCATCGAGGTCGGCGAGTCCCACCCCCGCTTCGGCGAGCGCGGCGTCGATCGAGGGCTGCAGCGCCTCGAGGTGCGCCCGCGCGGCGACCTCGGGAACGACGCCGCCGTAGCGCGCGTGCTCGTCCATGCTCGAGGCGATGGTGTTGGACAGCAGGGTGCGCCCACGCACGATGCCGATGCCCGTCTCGTCGCAACTCGTCTCGATGCCCAGAACCAGCGGTTCGCTCATGCCTTCGCCTCCTCGTCCGCCACGGAGGGCGTCGCATGGTGCCGCAGGTGCATTCGCATCACGATCGCGTCGACGCCATCCGGCTGATAGTAGTGCGGGCGGCGGGCGATCTCCTCGAAGCCCTCGGCACGGTACAACCCCTCCGCGGAGGGGTTGTCGGCCCTGACCTCCAGGAAGACCTCTCGCGCACCACGCTCCGCCGCCGCGGCGAGCAGAGCGCGCAACAGGGCGCGTCCTCTCCCGTGTCCCCGATGTTCGGCGAGCAGTGCGATGGTCTGGATGTCGGCGTCGGCGCTGCCGAGCAGTGCCCGTACCCCGCCGTAGCCGATGACCTCGCCGTCGTGCTCGTCGACCAGATACCGGCCGTGCGGGCTGACGAGTTCGGCGACCATGGTCTCCGAGCTCCAGGCATCGGTCGGGAAGGACCTGTTCTCGATCGCCATGATCGCCTCGAGGTCATCTGCTGTGGCGTCTCGAAGGGTCATGTGCCCACCTTCTTCGGGGCACCGGGGAGCGTCACATCAGGGTGCCGCATGTACAGGGGCTCCTCCCCGGCGAGCGTGCGGCCGGCCGCGAGAGCCCGCGCGCCGACCCGTGCGAGGTCCGTCGCGGACAGCGTCGACACATCGATGCGGCGGATGCCGTCGAGGTGGGCATCCGCGTCTGCCGCTCGGACGAGCACGGTGTCGGCGACCACAGCGGGGATGCCGTCGTCGTCGAGACCATCGAACACGGTGATGGCGACCTCGCGTCGGCGCGCGTCGGTCACGATCGCGAAGGGTGGGGTCTCGGTGTCGAGAGCGGTGAGGGCTGCCGCGACGTGGCTGGGGACGGGGACGACGGGGAGGTCGCGGCCGAGGGCGAAGGCGCGCGCGGCGGCGATGCCGATGCGCAGGCCGGTGAACGGCCCCGGCCCCATGCCGGTGACCACGTGCGTGATCTCCGTGTCGCCCGCCCCGCCGGAAGCATCGCCCGCCTCGCTGAGAACTTGCACGAGCAGGTCTCCGATGACCTCGGCATGGCCGAGCGGGTCGACGGCAGCCGCTTCGGCACGTCGTTCCCCGTCGGCATCGATGAGGGCGACGGCAGTGCCCAGGGAGGTATCGACGGCAAGGATCACGACTCCAGATTAGCCGCCGTCCCCTGCGGAGGGCTGCCGACCCGAGCCGCGCACCCCGGGTCAGCCGAGCGGCGCGCGCAGGGGGTAGTCCTGGTCTTCCAGGATCACCTGCGCGGCGGCTCCTGTGGTCTGGTTCACGATCACGGGGGCGAGGAGGTTCACGCTCACGCCCTCGGACGAGGGGTGGGCGACCACCAGCACCAGCGCGTCGTCGGGAGAGCCGAGAGCGAGGCCGTCCGCCTGCTCATCGCTGAGGGTCGGCGCGTAGTCGCTCAGCACCGTCCGAGGATCGACCAGGAACAGGCGCAGTTCCGCATCGTCGACCGCCCGCAGGGAGAACAACCCGTCTGACCCGTCGACGGGGGCGAGTG
Organism: Microbacterium sp. Beta; assembly: GCF_005502545.1. Classification (NCBI taxonomy): domain Bacteria; kingdom Bacillati; phylum Actinomycetota; class Actinomycetes; order Micrococcales; family Microbacteriaceae; genus Microbacterium; species Microbacterium sp. Beta. The sequence continues at coordinate 49,046 of NZ_SCOG01000024.1, read as the reverse complement.
CGAAGTCCACATGGGGAGCCAGTCCCGGAGGCGGGGCGATGAACGTCAGTACGGCGCTCATCGCAGGAAGTCCATGAGCGACGGCTGCAGCACACGCGCGTTGACGGCGAGCGCCGAACGGTACACGAGCTCCTGCGCCTGCAGACGCACGAGCACCTCGATCGAATCGACGTCCTCCACCGCCGTCCTGCGGGACTCGAGGGACACGGAATTCTGCACTGCCGCCTCCTTGGCGCGTTCGATCTGGGACTGCCTGGTTCCCACCGAGCCCTGCACCCCGAGCATGGCGGTGCGTCGACTGTCGATCTCGCCGAGCCGGGGCCCGACGTTCGTGCCGGAGCGGAGGTCCGCCACGATCTTGTCCACGAGCGCGAAGACGGAGTCGTCTCCCGTGCCGAAGACCGCGGCGCCGTCGGTGTCGACGCGCACCGAGGCGGCGTCGGAGACCCGACGGGTGACTTCCGCTCCCGGCACCCCGCTGTGACTGTAGTCGGCGGCGAAGGCGGCCGTGTCGGACGTGCCCGCGAACACGGAACGGCCGAGCAGCCGCGTGTTCGCCTGGGACAGCATCTCCTTGCGGATGCCTTCGAGCTCGACCGCCAACGCCTCCTTGGCCGTCGCGTCCAGCGCCCCGTCGTTCGCGCCCTGGGCCGTCAGATCACGCACGCGCGCGAGCAGGGCGGTGCTCGCCGTGATGGCCGTGTCGGCAGCGGTGACCCAGGCGAGGCCGTCGTCGATGTTGCGCGCATACTGCTCGGTGCGACGCTGCTCGGCGTGAAGCGCCAGTGCCGTGGCCGCGGCCGCCGGGTCGTCGGACGGTGCGGCGAAGGCACGCTGGGATGTCGCCTGCTCCTGCAGACGCGCCAGCTCGGAGAGGTTGGACTGCAGCTGGCGCATGGCCGTCTGCGTCATGGCGGATGACGTCACTCGAGAGATCACGGTGCTCCTTCGCTCAGCGTCCGACGAGGCCGGTGCGGTTGATCAGGACGTCGAGCGCCTCATCCACCGCTGTCATCACACGGGCGGCGGCCTGATAGGCGGTCTGGTAGGTGAGCAGGCTGATGGTCTCCTCGTCGCCGTCGACAGCGGCGACCGACTGCTGGGCTCCGACGGCGGCGACCGCTGCGGAGTCGGAGAGCTTCGCGCGCTGCACGTCGGCCGCGGTCGCGACCCCGAACCGGGTGACCTGATCGGACCAGACGGCGTCAGGGGAGCCAGCGCTCCGACCGATCTGCGAGATCAGGTCGGCGTTGGTCGCGTCCAGGGCACCGGCACCGGGCGCCGCGAGCGCGAGCTCGGAGGCCGAGCCGACGGCGACGGTCAGGCCCAGTGCGGCGGAGCCCGTCGTCGGCACGGTGAAGAAGTCTCCCCCGGCCTGGCCGGTGGAGGTCACCCCTGCCCTGTGCTGGGCGTTCATGGCGTCGGCCAGCGTCGTTGCGACCTTGTCGTACGTCGCCGCGAGCCCGGCGAGCATGCCGCCTTCGGAGGCCGGGGCCAGCACCGACAGCGAGGCACCGAGCTCGCCGCCGTCGATCGACACGGGCAGATCGGGCGCAGACGCCCACGAGAGGCTGAACCGCTGCCCCGAATCGATCGAGGCAGGCCCGGTCAGCACCAGGTGGCGTGAATCGGAACCCGATACCAGCGCGTTACCGCCCAGCCGCACGGTCATCGTGCCGTCGCTCTCGATGGTCGCCGCCGCGCCGGACATCCTGGCCACGTTCTGCGCGAGGACGCTGCGCTGATCCATGAGCTCGTTCGCCGAGCGGCCGGAAGCGAGTGCATCGCGGATCTCTCCGTTGAGGACCGCGATCTGGTCGGCGGTGGCGTTCACCTGGGAGACCGTGCGGTCGGCGGAGTCGCGCGCATTGCTCCACTGGGTGGCGACGTTCCGGTACCCGCCGGCGATGTGCGAGGCGAGCTCCTTCGCCGATTCCAGGATGCTCGAGGCCGCTGCCCCCGAGTCCGGCGTGTTCGCGAGGTCCTGCCAGCCGGACCAGAACTTGGACAGCCGGGCGGCGAGTCCGTTCGCCGTGGGCTCGGCCAGCGATGCCTCGACCGTGGTCGCGGCCACCGCCCTGGTCGACCAGTACCCCGAAGCGCCGAGGGCGTCGCGCACCCTGGCGTCGAGAAGGGCGTCACCCAGGCGTGCGACGCCGTCGATCGAGACGCCGTGCCCCGGGAGGGCGCCCACGCTGAACCGTCCGGTCTGCGCGATGGCCGCGACGGCCGAGGTGGTCACGCGCTGCCGCGTGTACCCCTCCGTCTTCTGATTGGCGATGTTCTGCCCGACCACGTCCATGCCGCGTCGGGCAGCCGCCAGTCCGCTGGCCGCCGTGTTCAATCCGCTGAAGGTCGACATGATCCCCTCTCGGTCACATCTCGGTGTCGATGATCCGCGCGGCGTCGTCGCGCGCGCGGTCACCCTTGGTCGTGTACTCGCCCGTGTCGTGCCCGAGCGCGGCGATCGTCTCCTGCGTCGCGCGGAGCACTCCGCTGAGCTGCTCGGCGTTGGCGTCGCGCAGCTGCTCGACCTCGGCGGCGAGCTTCGACAGCGCTCGCAGATGGTCGGCGAACACCTCCTGCCATGCCCCTTCCGGCGCGTGCTCGATCAGCTCGCGGATCGTCGACGCCTCGGGAGCTCCCCACTCCTCGGCGACGGTGGCGACCTCGACGGTGCGGGCGAGGCCTGCGCCGCGCAGTCGATCGAGCACCTGATCGATCTCCCGTGCGGCAAACTGGATCCACTGGGATCGCCCGGCGGCGAGGAGCAGCTGCTGCTCATCGAGCTTGAACAGCAGCATCTCGAGCAGCTCGCGCTCTCGCCACAGCTGTATCGATAGTTCGTTGGCTCCCATGATCCCCTTTTCCCCAGTGATCGCCCCGCCTGACAACGCGGCCAAAGGTCACTATCGGCCAGCGTCTGCCTAACGTTACTATGTGGAACGGCGATGGATAGTTCTCCCCATGTACAAATCACAAAACGTGTGATATGTGCATCTGTTCATCTCCTCGGATCTTTCGGAGTGCATCCAGAGAGGTGGATCATCCCCCATGTCGTCGCGCGCTGAGCGCAATCTGCTCATAGAGAGCAACCTCCCCCTGGTCGGATACCTCGCCGCCGAGACCCATGCCCGCGCCACCCACATCCCCCGCGACGAGCTCGCGGCCGTCGGAGCACTCGCGCTCGTGACAGCCGCCGAAGCATTCGATCCGGAGCTCGGCGTACCCTTCGGGGCCTACGCCCGCCGACGCATCCTCGGCGCTTTCGCCGACGAGATGCGCTCGATGGACTGGGCCTCCCGCGGCATACGCAAACGCATCAAGGAGACCGTCGCCGTCCGCGAGGCGCTGACCGCCGGGCTCGGCCGCACCGCGACGGTCGCCGAGGTCGCCACCGCGATGGGCGTCGCGAAGGACGTCGTGATCGAAGCACTCGGCGACGCCGCCAGGATGCTGACCACTCTCGACGACCCCGCCGCCCGTGACGTCACCGCCGACATCCCCCTCCCCGAGGAATCGGCGCTGGTGGGAGAACGGCGCGAGGTGCTCGAGCAGGCGGTCATCGCCCTGCCGGAGCGCATGCGGCGGATCGTGCAGGCGGTCTACTTCGACGAACGCCCCGTCAAGGAGATCGCCGAGGAGCTCGGGGTGACGCACTCCGCGGTGTCGCAGCAGCGCTCGGAAGCGATCCGGCTTCTGCGCGACGCCCTGGACCGCTACTACGCAGAGGGGTCGACGCCGGCAGCGACGACGCGTGTCTCCCCCGCGGCCCGCGATGCCTACTTCACCAGGATCGCGGACGCCGCCGGCTCCCGGATCGCCGGGGTCTTCCGCGAATCGGCGACTGCCTGAGCCGATTCCCCGCCGGCCCGGCTAACGCGCCGGGACCCTCCGCCGATAGGTGTGACCGGGAGACCACGGATGGTCTCCCGCACAACACCATTCACGGAGGAGAACCCTTATGGGTATGCAGATCAGCACGAACGTGTCGGCACTCAACGCCTACCGCAACCTGTCCAACACGCAGAACGACCTGTCGAAGTCGCTCGAGAAGCTGTCCAGCGGCTTCCGCATCAACCGCGCGGCCGACGACGCTGCAGGCCTCGCGATCTCCGAGGGCCTGCGTTCGCAGGTCAACGGCCTGAACGTCGCGGCACGCAACGCCCAGGACGGCATCTCGGTCATCCAGACCGCTGAAGGCGCCCTGACCGAGGTCCACTCGATCCTGCAGCGCGTTCGCGACCTGACCGCTCAGGGTGCGAACGACTCGAACAACACGAAGTCGCGCGACGCGATCCAGAAGGAGATCAACACCCTCGGTGATGAGCTCACCCGGATCGCCGGCAGCACGAACTTCAACGGCATCAAGCTGCTCTCGGGCGGCGACACGCTGACGTTCCAGGTCGGCGCGGGCTCCGTCGCCGCCGAGGACCAGATCTCGGTCGCCCTGACCGACTTCGCCACCCTCGGTGCCGACATCAAGACGCTCGCGGCGACCATGACGGACGCCGCGACGTACGGTGCCGCGCTGGCGGGTATCGACACGCAGATCCAGGCGGTCTCGACCGCACGCGCCGGCTACGGTGCGCTGCAGAACCGGTTCGAGTCGACCATCAACAGCCTCAACGTGTCGGCAGAGAACCTCTCCGCCGCCGAGAGCCGGATCCGCGACACCGACATGGCGTCCGAGATGGTCAAGTTCACGTCGAAGAACATCCTGTCCCAGGCAGGTACGGCGATGCTGGCACAGGCCAACCAGGCCAACCAGGGCGTGCTCCAGCTCCTGCGCTGAACCACGTCATAGGGTCCGGACGCCCACCGGCGTCCGGACCCTGTCCGCTCCTCAACAGGAAAGGCGACCATGTCCCTCTCGCTCGACGGCCTCGTCTCCGGCCTGAAGACCACCGAGGTCATCAAGGCGCTGATGGATGTCGCCTCCATCCCCCGTTCGCTGCTCAAGGCGAAGATGGATGACAAGAACGGCATCGTCACCCAGCTGCGCACCCTGAACACGGCGGTGCAGAACCTCGCCACGGCAGCCGAGAAGGCCGCGACCCGCGACGGACTCGCCCGCTTCACCACCTCGTCCTCCTCGCCGACGGTCACCGTCGCCACCCGCGATGGTGCCGCGCCCCTCTCGGCCGACATCGTCGTCGACAAGGTCGCCAAGAACCACACGATCGTCTCCGCAGCCTCCGCCGGGTGGCCCGTCGACCCACCGGTGATCACCCTCGAGAACGCCAAGGGCGAACGCGTGCAGGTCACCGCAGACTCCACGTCGATGCAGGACGTCGCCCGCGCGGTGAACGAAGCGGGCTTCGGCATCGTCGCCGCGGCCGTCCCCGCCGGACGTGACGCCGACGGCAACTCGATGCACCGCCTGCAGTTGCGGGCCGCGGACTCGGGAGAGGCCGGCCAGTTCCGCGCCTACCGCGGAGACACCGCTGCGGTAGCGGCCGGCACCGCCTCCGACATCTCCACCGAAGCAGGAGCGGCCGTCATCGACGTCGGTGCCGACGCCCAGGTGCGCCTGTGGGCCGGCACCAGCGCGGAGCAGGTGCTGACCTCGTCGAGCAACACCTTCACCGACCTGTTCGACGGGGTGGACGTGACCGTCTCCGCGGCCTCGGCGGCGCCCGTGACCATCGGCGTCGCCGTCGACACCGCTGCTCGCACCAAGGCCTCCGCCGAGTTCATCGCCGCCGTCAAGGACATCCTGACCCGCATCGACAACGGCTCGAAAGCGACCATCGCCGCCAAGCAGGGCGACAAGACCACTCTGGGCGTCTTCACCGGCGACAGCGCGGTCCGGGGACTGCGCACGGCCCTCGCCGATGCGGTGCAGCACCCCGTGAACGGCGTCTCCCCTTCGTCCATCGGCATCTCGAGCGACATGTACGGCGTGATGAGCTTCGACGAGGAGAAGTTCGCCGAAGCCCTCGCGAAGGACCCGGATGCCGCCGCAGGACTGTTCTCCGACATCGCCTCGCGGGTGCAGGACACCGCGAAGGTGTACTCGGACAAGTACGAGGGGCTTCTCACCACGCGGATCACGGGCCAGGAGAGCGAGGTCAAGGGACTCGGCGAGCAGATGGAGCGCTGGGATGTCCGCCTCGCGCAGCGCAAGACCACTCTCGAGCGCACCTACGCACGCCTCGAGGTGATGCTCTCGCAACTGCAGTCGCAATCCTCGTACCTGACCTCGCAGATCGCCGCCCTTCCGGGCTCGAGCTCCAACTCGGGGAAGTGAGCATGAACGCCGCGCTCCGCGCCCAGCAGCGCTACCGTGACGACGCCGTGCTGTCGGCGCCGCCCGAGCGTCTGGTGACCATGCTCTACGACCGTCTCCTGCTCGACATCGAGCGCGGGGAGATCGCTCAGCGCGCAGAGGACTGGACCGAGGCGAACGCCCAGCTGCAGCACGCCCAGGCGATCGTCTCCGAGCTGTCGTCCTCGCTGACCGACGACTGGAACGGCAGCGCCGGCCTGCGTTCGCTGTACGTCTTCCTGTCGCAGACGCTCATCGGCGCCAACATCGGCCGCGACCCGGAGCGCACGCACGCGTGCCACGAGATCGTCGCGCCGCTGCGTGACGCCTGGCACGAGGCCGCTCGCACCGTCGCCGAGGCGCGGGTGTGAGCGGGGAGGAGTGGACCGCGCTGCTCGACCGGCTCGAGCAGGAGGCCGAGCAGATCCTCGATGCCGCCCCCGGTGCCGCCGCCGACGCCGACCTCGCCCCGTGGACGCCGCCGAGCACGCCGCTTCCCGCCGAGCTCGCTGACCGCGCCCGGCGGGTGATCGACCTCCAGCGCTCAGCGATGGACCGTGCCCGCTCCGACCTCGACGGCATGCGTCGGCATCTCGGCGCCGTGAGCCGCATCCCCAGCACCCGTCGGCCGGAGGAGCCTGCCTACCTCGACGTCGATGGGTGAGCTCGCTCCCTAACGTCGCGCCGAACCCTGCCGATAGAGCAGGGAGAGCACGGATGGCTCGCAATTCTCGGCCATGGATCGGCCATACCACCCACACACGGGGAGCCGGTTTCGTGTTCGATTCTGTGACCATGAACGCGCTGACGAGCGCGCTCGACGGCCTCGCGCAGCGCCAGCGCGCGATCTCCGACAACATCGCCAACATCAACACCCCGAACTATCACGCCAAGCGCGTGCAGTTCGAGCAGGCTCTCGCCCGGTCGATCGATGCGGGTGATGGACGGGTCGGGGCGACGGTCGGCACCTCGCTCGAGCCCACGCGCCTCAACGGCAACAACGTCAACCTCGATACCGAGACCCTTTCCAGCATCGACACGATGCTGCGCTACCAGTTCGCCACGCAGGCCGTGAACGGCTCGTTCACATCGATGCGCACCGCGATGAGGACCTCATGACCTTCGACGCGATCGGCATCGCCGGCACCGGCCTGACCGTGCACCGCAAGTGGCTCGACGCCATCAGCGACAACATCGCCAACATCAACACCGCCGCTCCCAGCAACGGTGCGGCATTCCGCGCACGGTACATCCTCGCCCAGACGAGCGACCAGTCCCCCGGCGTGTACGTCGCCGGCACCGCCCAGGGCAGTGCACAGGGACGTCTGGTGCACCAGCCCGACCACCCGCTCGCAGACGCAGACGGCTACGTGCGCTATCCGGACATCGACCTCGGCGACCAGATGAGCCAGCTGATCCTCGCGCAGCGCGGCTACCAGGCAAGCGCTGCCATCGTCGACCGCGCCCGCAATTCCTACGAATCCGCCCTGCAGATCGGACGCAGCTGATGGCCGCACTCCCCGGCATCGAAGCCATCTCCTCGAGTTTCACGCTCGCCCCTCCCGCCGTCGCGCCCGCGAAGGCCACCGACGACACGGCGTTCGCGAACAGTGTCACCGGCGCCATCGACGAGCTGCGCACGCTGCAGTCGGAGTCGGACAAGCTCAAGGTCGCCGCGGTGACCGGAGACCTCGATGACATCCACTCGGCGATGATCGCGTCGTCGAGGGCCGCCGTCACCCTCGAGCTCGTAGCCGCCGTGCGCAACAAGGGCGTCGACGCGTTCAACGAGATCATGCGGATGCAAGCCTGATGCCCCAGGCCGTCACGAACGTGTTCCAGCGGATCGGACGCGTGATCGCGGGCTTCTCGCTCGCGCAGCGCACGATCGCGATCATCGGGGTCGCCGTACTCGCGCTCGGCATCGTCGCGCTCTCCAGCTGGCTCAGCCGCCCCACCTACACCCCGCTGTTCTCGGGCATGAGCGCCTCCGATGCGAACGCCGTGGTCGAGCAGCTGCGCTCGTCGTCGGTGCCGTACGAACTGGCGGACGGCGGAGCGACGGTGCTCGTGCCCGAGAAGGACGTGTACGACCAGCGCCTGGCCGCAGCGTCCGCCGGTCTTCCCGGCGCGAGCTCCGGCGGGTACTCGCTGTTGGACAAGATGGGCGTCACGACGAGCGAGTTCCAGCAGTCGGTGACCTTCAAGCGCGCGATCGAGGGCGAGCTCGCCGCCACCATCTCCTCGATCAAGGGCGTGACGGCCGCGTCGGTGCAGCTCGCCATCCCCGAGGAGAGCGTGTTCGTCTCCGAGACCGTCGACCCCACGGCTTCCGTGTTCGTGGAGACCTCGGGCAACTCGACGCTCTCCCCGAAGCAGGTCGAGGCGATCGTGCATCTGACCTCGGCCGCGGTCAGCGGCATGAAGCCGGAGAACGTGGCCGTGGTGGATCAGAGCGGCCAGACCCTCTCGGCCGCCGGCGTCGGCACGACCGGCGGCATCGACCAGCAGGCCAGCGACTACGAAGCACGGGTGACCGCGAACGTGCAGCAGATGCTCGACACGGTCGTCGGCCCCGGCAACGCCAAGGTGACCGTGGTCGCCGAGATCGACCACTCCGTCAACGAGCGCGTCGAGGAGACCTACACGCCCGCCGAGGGCGCGCCCCCGTTGACAGAGCAGACCAGGACCGACACGCAGAACGGCTCGAGCTCGAACGCCGGCGTGCTGGGCCCCGACAACATCGCGGTCCCCTCGGCCGGGGGCGACGGTACCTCCGAGTCGACGGAGACCTCGAAGACCAACGCGGTCAACAAGAGCACGCAGAGCACCTCGACACCCGCCGGCTCGCTGCTGCGGCAGTCGGTGTCCGTGGCCGTCGACGCCGGTGCGGGCGGCGACCTGAGCACCGCGCAGCTGAGCGACCTCGTCGAGACCGCCGCGGGGATCGACACCGACCGCGGCGACTCGATCGCCGTCGAGCTCGTCGCCTTCAACCAGACCAGTTCCGAGGCGGCGCAGGCGGCACTCCAGGCGGCGAAGGACGCCGAGGGCGCCGAGCGCCAGGCCGCGCTGCTGAACACCGTCATCATCGCAGCCGCCATCGCCATCCCGCTGCTCGCCGGTCTCGCCGCACTCATCATGCGTGCGCGCCGACGCCGCGGGGCCGACACCGAGTTCGAGGAGCTCTTCGGCGCCCGTCCGCCCGCGCTCTCCGCCCTCGACGCGGGCGCGACCGCCGCGATCGATCAGGCGCCGACCACGCCGCTGGCGTTCCTCGAGACGACGCCAGACCCCGAGCCGGAGCCCGACCCCGAGCCCGCGCAGGTGAGCCTCGAGCGCCGGCGCGCGGAGATCGACTCCCTCACGCGGCAGGACCCGAAGCGCACAGCCGACCTGCTGCGGACCCTCATCGACGACAGGCAGCAGGTATGACCGGACTGACCGATCGGCAGACAGCGGCCGTCGTCCTGATGAACCTCGATCGCGCCCAGGCGATCGAGGTGATGAAGCATCTGTCCGAAGCGGAGGCCGAGGCCGTCGCAGCCGAGATCATCGACTTGCAGAACCTGGACGCGGCGACCACCGCTCAGGCGCTCGGCCAGTTCCACCGCATCGCGTCGGGCCACCTGCCACCCGCCCGCGGAGGGCGCGACATCGCAGCGGGACTCCTGGAGGCGACGTTCGGCGCCGAACGCGCGGCCGCCGTGCTGGGCAGAGTCGGATCGTCGTCGATGAACTCGTCCTTCGAGTTCCTCGGATCCGCAGACCCGGCTCAACTCGCGACGCTGCTCGACGGCGAACTGCCTCAGACCGTCGCCCTGGTGCTCGCCCATCTGCCCACGGACCGTGCTGCCGCCGTGCTCTCCACGCTCCCCGACCCCACACGCACGGACGTCGCCCACGCGATCGCGACGATGGGTACCGCATCTCAGGAGGCGATCGCGATCGTGGCGGACGCCCTCAAGGCGCGGACCGGCACCTTCGCGGCGCGCGACACTCCTGAGGTGCTCGGCGGCGTCGAGCCCCTCGTCGAGATCATCGCCCGTTCCGGCGCCACGGTGGAGAAGGCGCTGCTGGCGAGCATCGAGGACAGGGACAGCGCGTTGGCCGAGGACATCCGCTCGCGCATGTTCACGTTCGCCGACATCGTCAAGCTGGACGACCGCGACACCCAGCGCGTGCTGCGAGGCATGGACATCCGCTCGCTCGCCCTGGCTCTCAAGGGCGCGCACCAGCCCATCGCCGACCTCATCCGTCGCAACGTCTCCGAGCGCAACAGGGAGAACCTCGACGAGGAGGCCCGCACGCTCGGCCCCGTGCGCGTCTCGCAGGTCGAGGAGGCCAGAGCGGAGATCGTGCGCACGATCCGCGCACTCGAGGCCGCCGGCGACATCACCGTGCAGCGCGCCGACGAGGACGAGTATGTCTACTGAGGCCTTCGCACCGGTGCTGTTCCCGCGTCTCGACGGCCGCGAGAACGGCGAGCAGTACGCGATCGCCCGCACGCGCGGCTACGCCGACGGGCATGCGGAGGGGTTCCGCGCCGGCCGCGCGGAGGCCGAGTCGGAGCAGCGCGCGGCGGACGAGGCGCGGGCAGCGAGCGAGGCGACCGAGGCGCAGCGGATCGAGACCGCGGTCGCCGCGCTCCACGCCGCAGCGCGGTCCCTGGGAGACCGGGAACGGGAGCTCACCGCCGCCGGTGAGGACCAGGTGCTGCGCTGCGCGATCGAGCTCGCGGAACTGATCCTGGTCGCGGAGCTCTCCGGGCCAGGCGCGGCCGCGGCCGCCGCCCTCCGACGCGCGATGACCGGCGCGGGCCCCGAAGCGATCCGCGAGGTGCGCCTGAACCCGGATGACCTCGCGACCCTGCAGACGTCCGCCGCGGAGCCGAGCGACATCGCCCTCGTCGCCGACCACGCGCTCCACCGGGGAGATGCCGTCGCCACCCTGGCTCACGGCCACATCGACGCCCGGATCGGAAGCGCGCTCGAGCGCGCCCGTCGCGCCCTCGCGGAGCACGCCCCGTGAGCGTCCGGGGCGCGGTGCGCGAGGCGGTTCGACCCGAGCGCATCGGCGAGGTCTCCCAGGTGCGCGGCCTCAGCGTGCAGGTGCGTGGCCTCGACGGGGCCGTCGGCGACGTCGTGACGCTGGACGGTGTCGATGCCGAGGTCGTCGCGATCAGCGAGGGCGGACTGCGCTGCATGCCACTCGCCCCTGTCGCAGGCCTCACGGTGGGAGCCCCTGTGCGCGCTCGCGGAGGAGCACTGCGGGTGCCGACAGGAGCAGCGCTCCTCGGACGCGTCCTCGACGGTCTGGGCCGCCCGATCGACGGGAAGGGTCCGCTGACCGGTGCTGTGCCGGTGAGCCTCGACCATGCTCCGCCCTCCATCATGGGCCGCGACCGGATCGACTCGCCCCTTCCGCTCGGCGTACGGACGCTCGACACACTCGTCAGCGTCGGACGCGGCCAGCGCGTCGGACTCTTCGCGGGTTCCGGCGTGGGGAAGTCGTCGCTGCTGTCGATGATCGCGCGCGGCACCGAAGCAGAGGTCACCGTGATCGCGCTGGTCGGCGAGCGCGGACGCGAGGTGCGCGAGTTCATCGAAGACGACCTCGGGCCGGAAGGACTCGCCCGCTCCGTCGTGGTGGTCTCGACCTCGGACCAACCTGCCATGGCCCGCATCCGCGCCGCGTACACCGCCACCAGGATCGCCGAGGCCTTCCGCGACGACGGCGCACACGCCATCCTCATGATGGACTCGCTCACGCGCGTCGCCATGGCGCAGCGCGAGATCGGGCTCTCGGCCGGGGAGCCTCCGGCCACCCGCGGATACCCGCCCTCCACGTTCTCCCTCCTCGCCGGTCTGCTCGAGCGGGCAGGCACGGACACGCGCGGTTCCATCACCGGCATCTATACGGTGCTCGTCGACGGCGACGACCACAACGAGCCGATCGCCGACACGGTGCGGTCGATCCTCGACGGCCATGTCGTGCTCGACCGGGCGCTCGCACTGTCAGGCCACCACCCCGCGATCGACGTGCTCGGATCGGTGTCGCGTGTCGCCGGCAAGGTCACGACCCCCGAGCGCCGGGCGCACGCCGCGACGCTCCGCGCCGTGCTGGCCGCCCGCCGACGCGCCAACGACCTCATCGACATCGGTGCATATCAAGCCGGAGCGGATGCCCGCATCGACGCCGCGATCGCCCATGAGAAGGAGATCAGCGCGTTCCTCACGCAGCCCCTCGACGAGACCTGTGAGATCGAGGATTCCTGGCGTCGCCTGGACGACCTCGTGGCATCGTTCGGAGGAGTGTCATGAAGCGGTCGTTCTCGCTCGCCGGTCTGCTGCGGGTCAGGGAGATCCAGGAACGCGCAGCGGCCCAGCGCCTCTCGCGCGCCGTGATCGACGCGCAGCACACGGAGGCGCGCGATCGATCCCTCCGCGCGCACCTGTCCGCGGTCGGAAGCGAAGCCGTCGACGTCCGCTCCCTCGCCGCGCTCGCGGCAGCTCGCGTCGCCGGCCGGACCCTGCTGGTCGACCTGACGACCCTGTCCGAACTGCAGAAGCGGACGGTGGACGAGGCGAGGACAGAGCACGCCGAAGCGCGGAGGGCGATGCGCGGACTCGACCGGCTCGCCGAAGCGCACGCCCTCCGGATGCGGACCGCGGAGCTGCACGCCGAGCAGACGGAGCTCGACGAGATCGGTTCGCGCACGAGCAGCACGACCACGGAGGACCACGCATGACGTCTCTCGGCATCGTCGACATGCTCACCCCGCGGATGAACCGTGCTGCGGGATCGCCCACCGACGCCCGTCAGCCCACCCCCGGAGCCGTGGCCTTCGCCGATGTCATCATCGATGCCTCGCGTGCCACCGACGATCGGGCGGCTGACACGTCGGCGAGCGCACCCGCCGACGACTCTTCCCCCGATCTCGCGACAGTTCACCCCGCGCCGTCCGACCCCACGGCCTCACCCGTGCCATCCGGTCCGATTCCGCCCAGCGTCGCCCTGCCCACCCCCGTGCCGACCAGCCCGGCTCCGCCCGTGGAGGAGACCCTGCTCGGCGTCGGAGCTCCGACGGGGACACCGCCGACGGCTCACGCCCCGGGAGGCGCCGCTTCGACGGGTGCGTCCGGCGGCACTGCCGTGGGCGAAGGGGCAGCGGGCGTGATCGAGATCGGGTCGCCACCGTCCCCCGCGGGATCGGTCGCCGCCGCCTCAGGTCTCGCGACCGGCGGTGCATTGCCGTCACCGCCGCTCAGCGGACCGGCGGCCATGAGGATGTCGGCGGATGCGACGACGGTGGCTGCTCCGGAGACGGATGCGCTCAGCTCGACCTCGACCTCGACCTCGGCTTCGACATCGACTTCCAGCGCGGGGAACGCCGGCACTGCCGCGTCAGCGCTCTCGACCACCGCGGCCCTCCCCGCCGGCGGGAGCACCGCAGCAGATGCCCGCGGAGCAGCGGGCGCAGAGGATCAGACGATCGTCCCGTCGGATCCGGCGTCGGAGTCCACGGCCCCGGTCGCGCCGACCGGCCCGTCGGCGACCCCGGCGCATTCGGTCCCCCATGCCACCGGCGACGCGTCCACCGCGACTCCGGCGATCGGGGGCACGACCCCCGCGACGCCCGTGTCCACTGCGACGGCTCCGAGCGTCGTCGCGACGGCCCGTCCCGCGCTGTTCACCCAGATCACGACCCCCATCGTCTCGCTCGCGCAGGCACCGGACGGCGACCACAGCCTCACGCTCACCGTGTCGCCCGAGAACCTCGGTCCCGTGACGGTGCGCGCCCACATCTCCGGGGGCGCGATCCACATCGAGCTGCACGCGCCGAACGACCTCGGCAGGGAGGCGCTGCGCGCGATCCTCGTCGACCTCCGTCGCGACCTCGCCGCCGCGGCACCCCATGCGTCCCTCCTGCTGTCGACCTCGGACGACGGACCCGCCGCTTCGAACCCGCAGAGCTCCGGCGGCGGCGGTGCAGCCGGTGGGTCTTCGCACACCGCGGGTGCGGACCAGGGTCGGGCGGGACCGGGAACACCGAACGGCCGTGACGGGACGACCGGAACCGCAGTGCCGGGAGGCTCACCTTCCGCGGATCACCCTTTATCCGTCGATCCGACTTCCCCGCTGACTTCGCCGCACGGCGGCATCGACATCTTCGCCTGATCCGAGAGGAACCCACGACCATGGTCGAACCGATCTCCGGCACCATCCCGCCCTCGGGAGTGCAGACCGGCAGCACCACACCCGCGTCCGAGCGCAAGAAGACGCTCGACTCCGAGGTCTTCCTTAAGCTCCTGGTGACGCAGCTGACCAACCAGGACCCCAGCTCGCCCATGAACACCAACGAGATGATCTCGCAGACCACGCAGTTGGCCTCCATGGAGCAGCTGACCGCCCTCACGGCGACCTCGACCGAGAGCTTCGCCCTCAGCATGCGTCAGACCGCTGCGGCATTGATCGGCCACGAGGCTCAGTACGTCGATGAGAAGGGTGTCACCCAGAAGGGCATCGTCACATCGGTGTCCTACGCCGGCGCCGTGCCGCTGGTCACCATCGGCGAGGCCTCCATCCCCCTCGACGCCGTCTCCGGCGTCTCCGTCGCTCCCCGTCCGCAGTCCTGACCAGTCCATCCAGAAAGGCATCACCATGCTCCGCTCTCTGTTCGCCGGAATCTCGGGTCTGCGTTCTCACCAGACCATGCTCGACGTCACGGGCAACAACATCGCCAACGTCAACACGACCGGCTTCAAGGCCTCGGCCGTGCAGTTCCAGGACTCGCTCTCCCAGCTCGTGCGCAACTCGATGATGCCGCAGCAGGCCGCCGGCGGTCAGAACCCCGCCCAGGTCGGCCTCGGCGTGCAGGTGGCCGGCATCAGCACCAACTTCGCCTCCGGGGCACCGCAGCCCACGGGCGTGCCGACCAACCTCATGATCGCCGGAGACGGATTCTTCGTCGTGCGCTCGGGCGGCGAGACCCTCTACACCCGCAACGGTGGATTCTCGTTCGACGCGAGCGGCAAGCTGGTCTCGGCAGACGGCGCCCTTGTCCAGGGCTGGACGGCGCAGAACGGCGTCATCGTCCCCGGTCAGGGCATCGGCGACATCCGACTTCCGGTCGGCGCACTCAGCCCCGCCGCGGCGACCACGACGGCGCGTGTCACGGGGAACCTGCCCTCGGGTGCCGCCGTGGGCGAGCAGCTGGTGCGCGACATCAAGACCTACGACGCCGAGGGTACGGCGACCTCGCTGCGCCTCACCTTCACCCGCACGGCCACGGGCTGGAACGTCACCGAACCGGGCGGCACGAACACCGCTCTCACGTTCACGGACGGCAAGCAGGGCGCAGCCTCGTCCATCGTCTCCGGTGGTGTCACGGTGGACCTCTCAGCGGTCACCGGTTTCGCGGATGTCAGCGACGTCGCGATCAAGGAGCAGAACGGCAAGCCGGCCGGCACCCTGAGCTCGTACGCGCTGATGAACGACGGCAGCCTGGTCGGCACGTTCAGCAACGGCGACACCGAGGTACTCGCCCGCGTCGCGCTGGCCGGATTCGTCAACCCCGGCGGACTCGAGAAGGCGGGCTCCTCGCAGTACCGGCCGAGCGGGAACTCCGGAGAGCCGACGCTCGGTCAGGCGGGCTCCGACGGTCTCGGCGGCATCATCAGCGGCGCGCTCGAGATGTCCAACGTCGACCTGTCGCAGGAGTTCACCAACCTGATCGTCGCGCAGCGCGGCTTCCAGGCCAACGCCCGCATCATCACCACGAGCGACGAGGTGCTGCAGGAGCTGACGAACCTCAAGCGCTGAGCCGTCGGGGAGCCGCGGCGGCCTGCATGCTCACGAGCGCGCCGCGGCTCCCCCGACGTCAGACGAGCTCGCTCACCAACTGTTCGATGCGCGCGCGGATGTCGTCGCGGATGGGGCGGACAGCGTCGATGCCCTGGCCTGCCGGGTCGTCGAGCTTCCAGTCCTCGTAGCGCTTGCCCGGGAAGAACGGGCAGGCGTCGCCGCATCCCATCGTGATGACGACGTCGGATGCCTGCACGGCTTCGGTCGTGAGCACCTTGGGCTGCTCGGAGGTGATGTCTATGCCGAGCTCGCTCATAGCTTCGACCGCGATCGGGTTGATCTGGTCGGCGGGCATGGAACCGGCAGAGCGGACGTCGATGCGGTCCCCTGCGATGTCGCGGAGGAAACCGGCCGCCATCTGGGAGCGTCCGGCGTTGTGCACGCAGACGAAGAGGACCGAGGGCTTGGTGGTCGTGTCAGTCATGGTTGCTCCAGGTGAGAGGTCTTGTCAGTTGAGGAGTTCGTCGACGAGCGCACGCACGCGTTCGGCGATGTCGTCGCGGATGGCTTCGACGCCTTCGCGCGACGCGAGGGCAGGATCTCCGACCGCCCAGTCGTCATAGCGGACGCCGGGGATGATGGGGCAGACATCACCACACCCCATGGTGATGACGACGTCGGCTGCACGCACGGCGTCATCAGTGAGCGGCTTCGGGAAGCGCTCTGCAGCCTGGTCGCCTTCGATCTCTGCGAGAAGCGAGCGGACGTGCGGGTGGACGACGTCGGCGGGAGCGGAACCCGCAGAGCGTGCGACGACCTTTCCGGCAGCCAGCTGGTTCACGAGAGCGGCAGCGAGCTGTGAGCGCCCCGCGTTGGCGACGCAGACGAAGAGCACCTGGGGTGCTGCAGCCTCGCGGTCGCGGGTCAGGTCCGCGAGCCGTTGACGGGCGAAGCGCTCAGTCAGCGGAACGAGTGCTGAGGTGACGCGTGCGGTGCGTGCGAGCGCGGTGTAGGACTCGCGGACGGTGGTGAGGACGACGTCTGCTTCGAGTTCGGGAACTTCCGCTGCGAGCTCCTCGGCGAGACGGGTCACCCGTGCGTCGAAGTCCGGTCGCAGTGGACCGTCGTCGTCTATGCTTCCGGGTGCGACCGAGGCGGGGGCGAAGGAGTCCAGCAATGCGGTGACGGCCCCGCGCCTGGTCGGGTTGATGCGGTACCAGACCCAGGTTCCGCGTCGTTCGGAGGTGAGGACATCGACGTCCTTGAGCACCTTGAGGTGATGGGAGACCGTCGGCTGCGAGACATCGGCGAGCTCGGCGAGGTCGCACACGCAGGACTCGCCGCGCGGGTCGGAGGCGATGGCCGACAGCATCCGCAGGCGCAGCGGGTCCGACAGCGCCTTCAGGGTGGCCGCCACTGAGGAGGCTGCTTCCAGACCGATGGCATGGGTGGCGACGGGACTGCAGGTGTCAGTGTCGGTCGCAACGGTGACGTTCATGACGGCATCCTTTCAGCGGTGTACGGGTCGGTGTGGAACCAGCGGCGGGCCGCCCAGAGGGAGACGTACACGAGCCCGACGAGAACCGGAACCTCGATCAGCGGGCCGACGACGCCGGCGAGGGCCTGCCCGGACGTCGCTCCGAACGTGCCGATGGCGACGGCGATGGCGAGCTCGAAGTTGTTGCCGGCCGCGGTGAATGCCAGGGTCGAGGAGCGGGCGTAACCGAGTCCGAGTGTCTTCCCGGTGAACAGGCCGATGAACCACATGACCGCAAAGTAGGCCAGCAGAGGAAGCGCGATCCGGGCGACGTCCCACGGGCGGCTGGCGACCTGTTCCCCCTGGAGGGCGAACAGCAGCACGATGGTGAACAGCAGCCCGTAGAGGGCCCAGGGACCGATCTTCGGCAGGAAGCGGTCTTCGTACCAGTCGCGCCCCTTCGCACGCTCTCCGATGAGGCGGGAGGCGAAGCCGGCGATGAGGGGGATGCCGAGGAAGATCAGCACGTTCAGTGCGATCTGCCAGACCGAGATCTCCAGCCCCTGCGAGTCCAGCCCCAGCCAGCCGGGGAGCACGGTGAGGTAGAACCAGCCCAGCAGCGAGAACGCGACGACCTGGAAGACCGAGTTGATGGCGACGAGGACTGCGGCCGCTTCGCGGTCACCGCAGGCGAGATCGTTCCAGATGACGACCAAGGCGATGCAGCGCGCGAGCCCGACGATGATGAGTCCTGTGCGGTACTCGGGCAGATCGGGCAGGAACGCCCAGGCGAGGACGAACATCAGCGCAGGGCCGACGATCCAGTTGAGCACCAGCGACGAGATGAGCAGCTTCTTGTCACCCGTGACGGCGGCGACCTTGTCGTAGCGGACCTTCGCGAGGACCGGGTACATCATCACGAGCAGGCCGAGCGCGATAGGAACGGAGATCCCACCGAGCTCGAGGCCGGCCAGGAGATCGGAGACGCCCGGGATGAAGCGGCCGACGAGGATACCCCCGACCATGGCCAGGCCGATCCACAGCGGCAACCACCGATCCAAGGTGGACAGACGCCGAGCGGCCGGGGCGGTGGTGGGCACGGTTGCGGTGCTCATGCGAAGAGCTCAGCTTCTTGTATCGACATATGTCTATATTGACATTCATAAATATAGAACGCAATCGCTGCTCGGGGAGTTCATCTGCCGGGCACCCTGGCAACCTGACTCGTCGATTGGACACGGAAGGGCGGGCCTCCTCTGAGGAGCCCCGCCCTTCCGCCACCCGAAATCAGCCGACAGTGACGGGCCGCGCGCCGATCCGGATAGCCGAGGGAACCGCACAGCAGCTGCCCGCGTCGTCGTCGAAGTCGCCGGATCCCCCGCACACGCCGGTATCGGGGAGGACGAGCTCGCTGCGCCCTGCGGCCTCATGATCTCCCACCAGGTGCGCGGCGACACTTCGCACCTGCTCGAAGCCGGTCAACGCGAGGAAGGTCGGCGCCCGGCCGTAGGACTTCGCGCCGACGATGAAGAACCCCTGCTCCGGCTGCGCGAGCTCTCGCGCTCCCGTGGCCCCCACGGATCCGCAGGAGTGGATGTTCGGGTCGATCTCGGACGCGATGCCAGCGACCGCCTCGAGCGCGGGATCGAGATCGATCCGGAGCTCTCGCAGCATCTCAGTGTCCGGCCGAAAGCCCGTGAGTGCGAACACGCGACCGACACCTTCCACCTCGCGCCCGTCTTCGGCGACCACGGTCAGCCCGTCAGCGGTCTGCCGGAACGCGGCGACCCGGAATCCGGTCACCAGCTCCACGACACCCTCGTCGACCATCTTGCGCGCGCGAGAGCCGAGCGCGGCCCGTTCGGGAAGCTCATCTCCGGCGCCGCCTCCGAAGACGTTCGTTGCCGCCCCCCTACGGAGCATCCAGGTGACGCGGGTGCCAGGGGCCCGTCGTGCCAGCTCGCTCAATCTCAGGACGGCGTGCGCGGCAGAGTGCCCCGCTCCCACGACGACGACGTGCGACCCCGCGTGCTCTGACACATCGGCCGGGATGCGGTACGAGATCAGATCCGATGCTGCGGCCTCCCCGAGGGCGGGATAGCCATCCGCTCCCGCCGGATTCGGAAGAGCCCAAGTGCCGCTCGCGTCGATGACAGCGCGAGCGAGAACTCGCGACTCCTGTCCGTCCGCACTGACCGTATGCACGACGAAGGGCTGGCCCCTGCGCCCGCCCTCGACGACTTTGTCACGGCCGTGACGAGCGACTCCGGTGACGGTCGTCGCGTAGTGGACGCGCTCACCCAAGGCATTCGCCAGAGGCGCCAGGTAGCCGTCCACCCAGTCGGCGCCGGTCGGATATCCCGACACTGGTGCAGCCCAGCCGGTCGTCTCAAGAAGACGTCGTGCTGCAGCGTCCACGAGCTCCGGCCAGGCCGAGAACAGGCGCACGTGTCCCCACTCGGAAACCGCAGCAGCAGGCCCCTGACCACGCTCGATCACCATCACGTTCTCGTCGCGTTCGACGAGAAGCGCCGCGGCGGCGAGGCCCTGCGGACCCGCTCCGACGATGACGACAGGTAGCTCAGACATGACATCTCCTCACATTGACAAAGTTCAATATGAAGACTGTCGCTCACCTATCGAAGATTGTCAATACGTGGCAGACTAGACCCGTGAGCGTGTCAACGACAATCGAAGCGACATCCTGCTGCGTTCCGCCCATAGCACCCTCGATGACCGTCGAGGATGCGGAACGCGTTGCCCGGGTCTTCAAAGCGCTTGGCGACCCCACGCGCGTCCGACTGTTGTCGCTCATCGCCGCCGGAGCTGGCGGAGAAGCGTGCATCTGCGACCTGACCGAGCCTGTGGGACTCTCGCAGGGCACGGTGTCCCACCACATGAAACTGCTCGCGGAAGCGGGACTGGTCACGCGAGAACAGCGCGGCAAGTGGGCGTACTTCGCTCTGAACGTCGACGCGATGGATGCGGCTGCCGCTGCTCTCCACGCGGTCTGAGCACCTCGATCGTCAGAGCTCGCGGAGCTCCGAGGTCATCTCCCCGCCGGCGTCCCCCGTGTTGACGGTCCCCTTCGGCTCGAAGAGGATGGCGTGCACTTCTTCGTCGGCTCGCGGGCAGTGCTCCACGCCCTGCGGCACGGCGAACACGTCGTTCGGTCCCAGCTGATCCGACACCCCGCGCTCCCCCGGTACTGTCGTATCCGGAAGAACGGAGCCGGAGATGAACGCCCTCGACGCATTCGGCACCATCGCCGAGGTCTTGTCCTGGATCGGGCTCGGCATCGGCCTGCCCCTGCTCGTCATCGTGCTCCTGGTGAAGATGCATGACGGCTCCTGGCTGCCTCAGGAGGTCGTCATCGTCGAGGAGCAGGACGGCCGGGCGCGCGCCCGCTGGTTCGCGGCCGGCGATTTCCGGGAACGCCCGCTCCGCTCCGACGAGTCCGCCCACTGGCGCGGACGTGAGGAAGTCAACGCGTTCGTCAGCGCGCGTCACCCCGGCCTGATGCGGTTCGAGCCCCGACGACCGCTGCTCCATGCCTTCCAGGTGCTCGGGATCACTCTGGCCGCGGTCGGAGGCTGTGCGGTCGTCTTCTCCGTCGTCCTGCTGTTCGTCGGCTGAGGCACGGAGTCCGCACACAGTGTTCGCGGGCAGGATGGAAGACATGTCCGCATCGCCGCTCGCCGCACGTCCCTGGCTCGATTCCTATGCGGACGGCGTTCCCGCCGAGATCGAGGAACCATCGCAGACGCTGCCCGAGATGCTCGCCGCGAGTGTCAAGGCGTTCTCTCGGCGACCGGCGCTGGACTTCTTCGGTGCCGTCACGTCGTACCGTGACCTCGGCGAGCAGGTCGAACGGGCCGCCGAGGGATTGCGTCGGCTCGGGGTCGGCGCCGGCGACAGGGTGGCCCTGGTACTGCCCAACTCTCCGCAGCACGTCGTGGCGTTCTATGCGATCCTCCGGCTCGGGGCGATCGTGGTCGAGCACAACCCGCTGTACACCGCACGCGAGCTTCGCCACCAGTTCGAAGATCATGGGGCGCGGGTCGCCGTCGTGTGGGACAAGTCCGCCGACACGATCGCTGGATTCCCCGCCGACGTCAGGGTCGAGCACATCGTGAGCGTCGACATCACCGAGGCGATGCCGCTGTCGAAGCGCCTCGCTCTCCGTCTGCCTCTGCCCAAAGCCCGCGAGGCCCGCGCGAAGCTCACCGGCACCCCGAAAGCGCGGCACCTGATCGAGTGGAAGCAGCTCGCTGCGCACCGACGCATCTCACGCCGAGTGCCGGGGCCGACCTTGGACGACACCGCGCTCCTGCAGTACACCAGCGGCACGACGGGCGCCCCGAAGGGAGCGATCCTCACCCACTCCAACCTCCGAGCCAATGCGATGCAGGGGCGGGCGTGGGTGCCCGGACTCGTCGACGGCGAGGAGACCTTCTACGGTGTGCTGCCGCTGTTCCACGCGTACGGCATGACTCTGTGCCTGACCTTCGCGATGAGCATCGGAGCGCGGCTGGTCCTGTTCCCCGCGTTCGACCTGGGCCTGGTCACGGCTGCGGCACGGACGACGCCACCCACGTTCCTTCCGGCCGTGCCGCCGATCTACGACGCTCTCGCCCGCGCAGCTGCCCGAGGGACCATCGACCTCTCGACCGTGCGCTTCGCCATCTCCGGAGCGATGAGCCTCCCTGTCGCGACGGTGAAACGCTGGGAGGAGGCGACCGGCGGCCTGCTCGTCGAGGGCTACGGCATGACGGAGAGCTCGCCGGTGGCGCTCGGCAACCCGATGGGCCCGACACGTCGCCCCGGCACCGTCGGTGTGCCCTTCCCGAGCACGGAGATCCGGATCGTGGACCCCGCTGACCCCGATGTCGACCTGTCCGCCGGTGATCCAGGGGAACTGCTCCTGCGCGGCCCGCAGGTGTTCCAGGGGTACTGGCGTCGTCCGGGTGAGACGGCCGACGCGCTGCTGCCCGACGGGTGGCTCCGCACAGGCGACATCGCCCAGGTCTCTCCCGACGGCTTCGTGACCATCGTCGACAGGCTCAAGGAACTCATCATCACGGGAGGCTTCAACGTGTCGCCGAGCGAGGTGGAGGATGCGCTCGTCGCCCACCCCGATGTCGAGGCCGCAGCGGTCGTCGGTCTCCCCAAGCCGCACGGTGGAGAAGAGGTCGTCGCGGCAGTGGTGCTCCGCGACGGAGCTGCTCTCGAGGTCGATGCGCTGCGCGACTTCTGCCGCACCCGGCTCACGCCCTACAAGGTGCCGCGACGGATCACGGCCGTCGACGACCTCCCCCGGTCCCTCATCGGCAAGGTGCTGCGGCGCCAAGTGCGCGACCAGCTGCTCGCCGACCGCTGAGTCCGCTGAATCCTGGCGTCGATCACCGACGGCGAGCCCGCCTAACGCGCAACGCCGTCCGGCCGACAGTCACCCCCGACAGCCCAGGACGGGCCGTCGGGTCTGTGCTCTTCGGAACGCGGACGGATCTTTCCAGGATGGAGCCCATGATCGTCCTCACGCGCCTGAACCGTTCGCGGTTCGCGGTGAATCCCGACCTGATCGAACGTGTCCAGGCAACGCCGGACACGACGCTCATCATGGTCGACGGTGCGACCTTCGTCGTCACCGAGACGATGGATGACGTGATCGCGCAGATCACCCGGTTCCGCGCCGGGGTGCTGGCAACCGCCGCCGCCCTGATCGCCGAAGCGGGAACCGATTCCGTGGCCCCCGCTTCTGAGGTCGGTCTCTGATGGATCCGTCTCTCATCCTCGGACTGATCCTCGCGTTCGGCGCCCTGATCGCCATGATCAACCTCGAGGGCGCGACCCTCGGATCGCTGCTGATCCCCGCCCCGATGGTGCTGGTCTTCGGAGCCACGATCGCCGTCGGCATCGCGAGCGGCACCATGCGCGATGCGCTGCATGCGGTCAAATCGCTCCCCCGCGCGTTCCGCGGTGAGCGCCGCACCGCGTCGAGCATGATCGACACGGTGGTCGGCTACGCCGAGAAGGCGCGTGCCGAAGGGCTCCTCGCCCTCGAGCAGGGACTCGAGGACGAGAAGGACCCGTTCCTGCGCCAGGCACTGCAGAGCATCGCCGACGGCACGGACGCGGAAGACCTGCGCACGCTGCTGGAGGACGAGCTCACCTCGACCGCCGCCCGCAACCGCACCGCCTCACGCTTCTACATGACGCTCGGAGGCTTCGCGCCAACGGTCGGCATCATCGGCACCGTCGTCTCCCTCACGCACGTGCTCGAGAAGCTCGACAAGCCGGACACCCTCGGTCCGATGATCGCGACAGCATTCGTGGCGACGCTGTGGGGTCTGCTCTCGGCAAACTTCATCTGGCTGCCCATCGGCGGTCGCCTGCAGCGGCTCGGCGAGCTCGAAGTCGAGCGCATGACGGTGCTCATGGAGGGCATGCTCGCGGTCCAGGCCGGCGCTCCGCCCCAGTTCGTGAACGAGCGTCTGCGAGCGCTGGTGTCCGAGCGTCCCGCTGCCCGATCCGGCCGGAAGGCCCGCACCTCAGCAGCCGAGGAGACGGAGCAGGCGTCATGAGCGTCCGTGCCCGTCGCCGCGTGCCGCAGGAGGAGCACAGCGGTCCGGACGAGCGGTGGATGGCGTCCTACATGGACATGGTGACCGTGCTGATGTGCATGTTCATCGTGCTGTTCGCCATGTCGACCGTCGACCAGGAGAAGTTCGAGGCTCTGAGCGCTTCTCTCGCCACGGGCTTCGGGCAGGAGCCGTCCGACGAGATCGACGCCACGACGGGCGTGGTCGTGCCCCCGGAGCTGGTCGACGAGAAGGGCGAGGACTTCGCCGACGTCGACCTGGCCGCCGCGCAGACCGAGTTCAACGAGCTCTCGGCGCTTCGCGAGCGTCTGCGCCAGGTGCTCGCCGACAACGGTCTCGAGGCGGATGTCACGTTCACGATCGACGAGCGCGGCCTCACGATCGGGCTGGTGAGCGCGGAGACGTTCTTCGACACGAACAGCACGACGCTCAGCGACAAGGCGCTCCTGGTCCTCGATGCGCTCGGCTCCGTACTGGTCACCACCACCAACGAGATCTCGGTCGAGGGCCACGCCGACGTGCGTGGGTCGGTCGCCCCGTACCCGACGAACTGGGAGCTCTCCGCCGGCCGCTCGACGCAGGTGCTGCGACACCTCGTGGAGGCCTCGGGTCTTCCCCCCGCCCATGTCAAGTCGGTCGGCTTCGGCGACACGCGTCCTGTCGCCGCCGGAGATGCACCGGACGCACTGGCCCAGAATCGCAGGGTCGACATCGTGGTCCTGTCCGATGCGAACGAGGAGGTGCGAGCCCTCATCCCCCAGGCCCAGGCGGGGAAGCCGGCCTCCTGAGCACCCTTCCCTCCTAACGCACGCCGATCACCGCCCGATAGTCCGGTTCGTGGTGATCGATAACAGCGTGCGCTCCGAAGTGCGCGCGGGGACGACGGCGAAGGCCCCCGAAGTCGAGGTGTACGACTTCGGCCGTTCCGCGACCCTCTCCCGCGAGCACACCCGCGCCCTGGAACTCGCCTTCGAGACGTTCTCGCGGCAGTGGTCGGCGCAGCTGTCGGCGAAGATCCACGTGCGGGCCACGATCGCGGTCGAGCACGTCGGGATGATGACCTACGGCGAGTACGCCCAGTCCCTCCCCACCACGACCACCATGATCGTGTGCGCGCTCCCCGAATCCGAAGAGCGCCTCATCGTGCAGCTGCCCACCTCCGCCGCGACGGCGTGGATCGTGCAGATGGTCGGCGGCCGGGCATCGACCGCCTCGGAGGACCGCACCTTCACCCCGATCGAGCAGGCCCTGATCCGCTCGTTGATCGTCGACGCGATCGACCACCTCACCGGGGCGCTCGATGGTCTGCTCCCCGTCGGCGTCTCGTTCAGCGGCATCCAGTACAGCTCGCAGTTCGCGCAGGTCGCGGCTGCCGGTGAGCCCGTCATCGTCGCGCGGTTCTCGATGCGTCTGGCTGGTCGCACGGTGCCGACGAGCGTGATGCTGCCCGCCTCGGTGCTCGCCGGATTCACCGTGCGTCCCTCCGACCTCGAGCGCACTGCCGCACCCGACCGGATCCGCCGCCAGGTCGAGGTGGCACCGGTCGAGGTGGCTTTGCGGCTCGCACCCCGAACGGTTCTGCCGCGCGAGGTGCTCGATCTCGCTGTGGGCGACATCATCGCCTTCCCGCACTCCGCCGACCGTCCGATGGTCCTCACCGTCGGTGATCAGACCATCGCGACCGCTGCCGTTGGCAGCGCGGGCGCGCGGCTGGCCTGTGTCGTCACCACCACCGTCCCCGATCCCGCATCCGCCGAGGAGTCCGCGTGAGCAGCACCACCACCTACGAGTCCGCCGTCGCCGCCGCCTTCGCCGCATCGCTCCCGACGCCCTCCCCGCTCATCGCACGCGCCTCCCAGGTCTCGGGCGACACCGGCGACGCCGTGATCGTGCAGTTCGTCGGCGAGGCCAGCGCCCAGCTCGCCGTGCAGCTCTTCGAGCCGGAGATCCTGGTCGACGGGCTCGGCGGCACACCGCTCACCGATCGGTTGCGCGATGCCCTCGAGACCGCGACCAGCGCACTGGGCTCCGGCGCTCTCGGCGAGGCCGCCGTGGGCGATGCCTCCGCCCTCTTCGCGGACCCGGCTGTGCAGCTGTTCGATCTGCAGGACGACGCCGATCACACGGTCGGACGCCTGGCCGTCGTCGTCACCCACGCGCCGGCAGGAGCCGCGAACCCGTCCCGCCGGCTGCACCGCATCGCCGGCGTCGAGATGGAGCTCACCGTCGAGATCGGCCGCACCAGGATGGCGGTGCGCGACGTGCTGGACCTGGAACCCGGACGCATCGTCGAGCTCGACCGCTCCGCCGGCGCCCCCGCCGACATCAAGCTCAACGGACGCGTCATCGCCCATGGCGAGGTCGTCGTGGTCGATCAGGACTACGCGGTGCGCATCACCCGCATCCTCGAGAACGTCGAGGCCTGACCCTGGACGACCTCCTGCTCGGCCTGCGGGTCGTGCTCTCGCTCGCCGCAGTACTCGGAGTGCTGTGGTTCCTGCAGCGCCGTGTCGCGCGCACGCAGGCCCGTCGTCGCGACAGTGAGGCGATCACGGTGCTCGGACGCCAGGGAGTCGGCCCGAAGGCGCAGATCGTCGTGATCCAGACCGAGGACGCCCGATACGTGCTCGGCGTCACGGAGCACGGCGTGAACGTCGTCGATCGGCTGCCGGTCAAGCGGACCGACACTTCGGAGGAGACACCCCGCCCGGCATGGTCGCCGGCGACCACGGAAGCGGCGTCCGACGCCGCGGAGTTCGACCGGATCCTGGCCGCGGCGGCCCTGACGGAATCGACGGACATCCCTCCGGAGTCATCGGCGCCGCAGCGCCGCGTGCGGCACCGCAACGATCCGCTGCGCGGCTCCATCCTCTCCCCCGAGACGTGGCGGCAGACCGCCGAGGCCATCCGGCGCACCCGATGAACGTCACCCGTGGGGTCGTCGACGGGCGCGCGCTGCGACGAATCGCGCTGATCCTCGCCGCGGCACTCGCACTCGTCGTGGTCCTCACCCTCATCGCGGGCACGGCCGCCCACGCACAGGTGACCCCGGACGATCAGGGCGAGGGCGTCACGATCGACATCAACGGCGTCGACGGCGGTCCGTCGGGGTCGATCCTGACCCTGCTGGGCATCACGCTGCTCTCGGTCGCCCCCGCGTTGCTGCTGATGATGTCGTCGTTCACGAAGATCTTCGTCGTGCTGGCGATGACCAGGAACGCCCTCTCGTTGCCGACCATCCCCCCGAACCAGGTTCTGGCGGGGCTGTCCCTCTTCCTGTCGCTGTTCATCATGTGGCCGGTGCTCACCGAGATCAACACGGTCGCGGTGCAGCCCTACATCGACGGCTCGCTCTCGTTCACACAGGCCATCGACGTGGGCCAGCTGCCCCTGCAGGAGTGGATGCTCCGCTTCACCCGCGAAGAGGACCTCGCGCTCATGACGCGGATGGCCGGCCAGCCCAACCCCGAGGACCCCTCGAGCGTCCCGATGTACACGCTCATCCCCGCGTTCATGATCTCCGAGCTGCGCGCGGCGTTCATCATCGGCTTCGTGATCTTCATCCCGTTCCTGGTGATCGACCTCGTCGTGGCAGCGGCGCTGATGTCGATGGGCATGATGATGCTCCCGCCCGTCATGATCTCGCTGCCGTTCAAGATCCTGCTGTTCATCCTCGTCGACGGCTGGGGGCTCATCATCAGAGCCCTCCTGGAGAGTTACGGAGGGGTCGGATGAGCCCCGAGGCGGTCATCGACATCGGCACGCAGGGACTGATCATCGCGGCGAAGCTCGCCGCCCCCGTCCTGGTCACCGCGCTCGTCGTCGGCTTCGCGATCTCGCTGTTGCAGTCCATCACCCAGGTGCAGGAGGTGACGCTGTCGTTCGTCCCGAAGATCGTCGCCGTCGGCATCGCACTGTTGATCGCCGGCAACTGGATGATCGCCGAGATGATCGCCTTCACCAACGAGATGTTCGCCCGTATCCCCTCGCTGTTGAGTGGATGACGGCGTGTACATCCCCATCGATTTCGCGTGGCTGGAGGCCACGATGCTCACCGCGGTGCGCATCACGGCCTTCATCATGATCGCTCCGCCGTTCTCCTACGGGGCGATCCCGGTGCGCGTGAAGGCGATGCTCGCGATCGGGCTCTCCCTCGCCGTCGGCACCGCCGTCGCCCCCGGGTACGAGAACCTCGACACCGGTCCCTTCCTCGGCGCGCTCGTCCTGCAGCTCGTCACGGGTGCCCTGCTGGGGTTCCTGGTGCTGCTGTGCTTCTCCGCGCTCCAGGCTGCGGGAAGCCTGATCGACGTCTTCGGCGGGTTCCAGCTCGCGCAGGCGTTCGATCCCCACTCGATGGTCAACGGCGCGCAGTTCACCCGGCTGTTCCACATCACCGCGCTCACGCTGCTGTTCGCCTCGGGCGGGTACCAGCTGATTTTGGCCGGGCTCGCGCGGAGCTTCGAGGCCGTGCCCGTCAACGGTATCTTCCAGGTGGCCGGTCCTGCCGAACTGCTCGTCGACGGGGTGACGCAGCTCGTGCTGGCGGCCGTGCAGATCGCCGGACCGCTCGTGCTCGTGCTGTTCCTCGCCGATGTCGGGCTCGGGCTCATCACCCGTGTCGCCCCTGCCCTGAACGCGTTCGCGATGGGCTTCCCGGTGAAGATCCTCCTGACTCTGCTGCTCGCCGGAGCCGTGTACGCCGTGCTCCCCGGCATCGTCGACGCCCTCGCCGCCAACGCCCTGCGGATGATGCAGGGGGTGCACCGATGAGCGGGACCGATACCGGCGAACGCAGCGAGAAGGCGACGGACAAGCACCTCAGCGAAGCGAGGAAGAAGGGACGCCTGTCACGCAGTCAGGACCTCACGGCCTGGCTCGGTATCGGCGCGGCGGCCGTCACGATGCCCGCCGCGATCGCGCTCGGTGCATCGGCGGGGACGGAGCAGCTGCTCACGCTCGACTCCCTGGTCGCGGCGCCGACGCCGGAGGCCGCGCTCGCAGCGCTCGGCCGCGGCCTGGCCTCCGTGCTCCCGACGCTCACCGTGATGCTGACGGCCGTCGCGATCGTCACGCTGATCGGCGCGGTCATCCAGGGGGGTGTGCACCTGCGCCCTCTGACGGGCCGCTTCGAGCAGTTCAACCTCGTCAACGGCGTGCGCCGCGTGTTCGGCATGCAGGCTCTCTGGGAGGGCGCCAAGGCCCTCATGAAGACCGCCGCCATCGGCATCGCCCTCTGGTTCGTGATCGCGAGCCTGATGCCCGTGCTGACCGCGAGCGGGGCGCACTCCGTCACCCGACTGCTCGGCACCGCGAGCGAAGGCACGACCGCCCTGCTGCAGACCGCGATCGGCGTGGGGCTGGCCCTCGCCGCGATCGACATGTTCGTGGTGATGCGACGCAACCGCAAGCACACGCGCATGACCAAGCGCGAGATCCGCGACGAGAGCAAGAACTCCGAAGGCGATCCGCTCATCCGCCAGCAGCGCCGTTCACGGCAGCTCGCTGTCAGCCGCAACCGCATGATCGCGGCCGTCGCCGGCTCCGATGTGGTGGTGGTCAATCCCACCCACATCGCCGTGGCACTGCGGTACGAACCCGGCAGGGCCGCGCCCAAGGTGGTCGCGAAGGGCAGCGGCGTGATCGCGGAGCGCATCCGCGACGAGGCCGTGCGCGCCGGTGTCCCACTGGTGCGCGAGATCACCCTCGCCAGGGCTCTGCACGCCGCCTGCGAGCTCGGGCACGAGATCCCCGAAGACCTGTACAACGCCGTGGCTCGTGTGCTCGTGTTCGTCGACTCGCTGCGACGACGCGGGGCCGCCCGCGGCATCCACTCCCTTCCCTACCGGAGGACCGCATGAGACAGCTGCTTCCCAAGCTCGGAGTGCCGATCGGCGTCGTGGGCATCATCATGCTCCTCGTCGTGCCGGTGCCGCCGTTCCTGCTCGACATCCTCATCATCCTGAACATCATGTTCGCGCTCGTGATCCTGCTGACGTCGATGTTCGTGAAGAAGCCGCTCGACTTCTCGGTCTTCCCCTCGCTGCTGCTCGTGGCGACGCTGTTCCGCCTGGGGCTCAACGTGGCCTCCACCCGTCTGGTGCTCGGCGAGGCGTATGCGGGGCAGGTGATCGAGGCCTTCGGCGCCATCGCGGTCGGCGGCTCGCTCATCATCGGCGCCGTCGTGTTCCTCATCCTCGTCGTCATCCAGTTCGTCGTCGTGACCAAGGGTGCGGAGCGCGTGGCCGAGGTCGGCGCACGATTCACGCTCGACGCGATGCCCGGCAAGCAGATGGCCATCGACGCCGATCTGAACGCCGGACTCATCACCGATGCGGAGGCCCGCGAGCGCCGCGCCGAGGTGGCGGCCGAGGCCGACTTCTACGGAGCCATGGACGGTGCGTCCAAGTTCGTGAAGGGCGACGCGATCGCCGGTCTCGTCATCATCATCATCAACATCGTCGGCGGCATCGCCATCGGGATCGTGCAGCACGGCATGACGATCGACGAATCCGTGAGCACCTACAGCCTGCTGACGATCGGCGACGGTCTGGTCACGCAGATCCCCGCCCTGCTGATGGCCGTCTCCACCGGCATGATCGTGACCCGCTCCACGGCGGAGGCGGAGATGGGGACGGCGGCGTCCGCCCAGCTCGGCCAGTCCCGCAATGCGCTGATCATCGCCGGATGCGCCGCGATCATCATGTCGCTCATCCCGCACATGCCGATGCTGCCGTTCGTCGCGATCGGCGCGACGCTGCTGCTGATCGCGCAGCGGATCAAGGCCACCCAGAAACGCGAAGAGGCGGCTGCGGTGCAGAGCCCGTCGACTGTTCCGACCGACCAGCCGGAGGAGCTCATCGAGAAGATGCGTGTGCATCCGCTCGAGATCTTGCTCGCCCCCGACATCGTGGATCTGGTCACCGGGGGCCCGGACGACCTCCTCGCACGCGTGAAAGCCCTCCGACGCCGTGTCGCCCTCGATCTGGGGCTGGTCGCGCCACCGGTGCGCACCCGCGACAGCATCGAGCTGCCGCAGGCGACCTACGTCATCCGGATCGCCGGGGTCGAGACCGGTCGCGGTACGGCACCCGTCGGGTCGGTGCTCGCGCTCGGACAGGGGCTGGACAGCCTTCCCGGCACGGCGACGCTCGACCCGGTCTTCGGTCTCGAGGGCAAGTGGATCCCCATGGAGATGCGCCATAGCGCGGAGTTCGCCGGGGCCACCGTGATCGACCGCGCGAGTGTGATCATCACGCATCTCTCCAGCGTCATCCACGCCCACGCCGCTCGACTGCTCAGCCGCGAAGACGTGCGCCAGCTCACCGACGCCCTCAAGCAGGTCTCGCCCGCTGCGGTCGAGGAGCTCACCCCCGCTCTGCTCTCACTGGCAGAGGTGCAGCGCGTTCTGCAAGGCCTCCTGGCGGAGCGGGTCCCCATCAACGACCTCAGCCGCATCTACGAGGCTCTCGCGTTGCGGGCCAGGGTGTCCACCGACCCGGAGGGCCTGATCGAGGCCGCCCGCGCCGCCCTCGGCCCGGCGATCGCCGCCCGTTTCGCCGATGCCGGAACCCTGCGCGTGGTCATGATCAACCCGCTGCTGGAGCAGGCCATGCTCGAGAGCCTGCGCTCGAGCGACGAGGGCAGTCAGATCGTCTTCGATCCGCAGCGCATGGAGACCGTGATCGAGTCCGTGAAGCACGCCGTCTCCTCGGTGCGGGAAGGCGGCGAGCCGGTGCTCGTGTGCGCACCCTCGTTGCGACCGGCCGTGCGGCGCCTCATCTCCGCGCAGACCGACGGCCTCCCCGTGCTGTCGTACAACGAGGCGACTGCCGCGGCTCTCACGATCGAGACGGTGGGCGTCGTGCACGACATCCCCGCACCGGCGGTCGGCGTCGTCCCCGCAGCACTAGGCTGAACGAATGCTGGTGTTGACGAGGCGGATCGGTGAGAGCGTGCGCATCGACGGCGACATCGAGGTCACGCTGCTCGAGATCAAGGGCGACAGCGTGCGCATCGGCGTGAAGGCGCCGCGCGAGACGCGCATCCAGAGGACCGAGATCATCGAGGCCGTGGTCGCCGAGAACGTGTCGGCCGCCGCCGAGACGGGTGACGACGCCGAAGGCGCGATCGTCGCTGCCCTCGCGCGAGGACGAGAGACCCGCACGCGGTAGTCAACCCGCCGGTCGCACGCCGCTCAGGTCGTCCGCGTTGGCGCGCTTCCACTGATCGCCGCCCGCCGCCCTGGCTCTGACCGCGGCCCGGTCCGCCGCTGCCCGCAGCAGGTCGTAGTCGTAGCCGACGACGGATACGGGCGCCCAGCCGATGCTGGCGGAGGAGCGGATACCGCTCGCTGAGGCGTCCTTCTCGAGCATGGCGATGCGGGTGAGCATGCCGCGCAGGTGATACCGCACCGCTTCGTCGCTGCCACGGATGATCACCACGGCCCGCCCGTCCTCGATCCGATCGGCGTCCGCTGATGCCGGCAGCGCGTCTTCGATGTCGTCGTGGAAGCGATCGACGATGCGGGCGAACTCCGCTCCGGTCGATGCTTCGCGGAGGTCGACCGGATCGTCGAGGCGGATGTCGAGGACGGACCACGGCTGGTCGTTCTGCGCTTCGGCTTTGCGCAGACGTCTGCGGGCGCGATCCGCCCCGTCGGTGCTGCGACCGGTAGCGGCTTTCTCCCCCACGCGCACCAGCAGCACGAGGGTGAAGGCCGCGCAGGTGCTCACCACGAGGGTCCCGACGGCGTTCATGCCGCGCAGCGCGCTCAGTTGCTCCTGGGTTCCCGCACCGCCCACGACGAGGGCGGAGGCGGCGCTCACGACCGCCACGACCACGAATCCGCACGAGGCGAGAGCCAGCGGCAGCACGATGTCCCTGGCCACGGGCCGTCCGCGCAGGAGCTCGTACGCGACCATGCCGGCGAACACCCCGCTGGCGAGGAAGACGACGTGGAAAGTGGCCAGATACCAGGGCGTCTCGGTCGTCGCCACGAGAAGCACGGGGGCAGCCACCAGGAAGGGGGTCACCGCCCACCAGGATGCGCGGCGACCGAAGTGCAGCCGCAGTCCGATCCACACCAGCGGCTCGAAGCACAGCATCAGCGCAGAGGCCGCGGCGCGCAGCATCTGCTCATCGGTCTGCTGCCCGGCCAGCCACAGGTAGGCCCCGAGCATGCCGAGCCCGAACGCACCGGCCCAGGTCACCGTCGCACGGCTCGGGCGGGCGAGCGTTCCGAGCCCCACCACCAGCGCTGTGAGCACGGTGACGACGGCCACCATGCTGGTGGTGATGTCGACGTTCACCGGAACGAGCGGACTCATGTGTGCTTCTCCTTCGCTCGGTGATGCGGGAACCGCAGTGTCACCCTGGTTCCGGTGCCGGCCTCGCTGACCACATCGATCGTGCCCTCGTGGGCGGCGACGATCTCCCTGGCGATCCCCATCCCGAGCCCCGTTCCGCCGATGCCGGCACGCATCGCGCTCTCCGCACGGAAATAGGGCTCGAACACCCGCGAGAGGTCTTCGGGGGACATCCCCGTCCCGTTGTCGGAGACAGCGAGTTCCGCGTACCCGTCGGGCCCTGTCGAGAGGTCCACGGTGATGATCCCTCCGGCGGGGGTGTACTTGACGGCGTTGCTGAGCAGGTTGTCCAGCACCTGGCGCAGGCGGAAAGCGTCGCCGGAGACGACGAGTCCGCCCTCCCCCTCCACGGTGAGGGTCTGTCTGCTGCCGGCGATGAGCGGTGAGTACGAAGCGGCGGACGCCTCGACGAGTTCGCGCAGGTCCACAGGAGCGAACGGCTCCGGGGCCGTATGGCTCGTCTGCTCCAGGATGCTCCCGACGAGCTCCTGCATACGATCGCCCGCGTGCGCGATGATCTCCAGCTGAGCGGGCACCCTCCCCGGGAGGTCCTCGCGTTCGCGCAGCAGCTCCACGTGGCCGATGATCGCGGTGAGCGGGTTGCGCAGCTCGTGCGAGACGACCGCCGTGAACGCCCTGCGCTCCTCCTCGGCCTCGAGCATCGCGGTCACATCATCGATCACGACGAGAGTGATGTCCTCCCCCTCGCCGGCCGTGGCCATCGGCTGTGTGCTCACCTCCAGCGCCCTCCACTGTCCACCGCCGTCGAACAGCCAGACCCGCTCGGACTGCAACGTCTCTCCGCGCGCCGCCCTCGCCAGCGTCGTGCGCGTCTGCGGCACGGCATGGCCGCGACGCGCGTCGTACTCGACCGAGGCGGAGGGCAGAGCGGCGCCGAAGCGGTCGCGCCCGTACAGAGACCTGTACGCGTCGTTCATCTGCAGGATGCGACCGGACGATGTGACGACGACGAGCGCGGCGCCCAGCGCGTCGACGATCTGCGTGACCCTGCGCTGGTTGGCTTCGGCGCGCTCGGCCGCGCGATTGACCTGCTCCGACCGCCGTTGGAGAAGTCGGCGTGCCGCACGAGAGCGCTGAGCGCCGATGCGCACCGTGACGCCCAGGAACCCGAGGGTGATCACGAGCGTCAACAGCCGCAGCAGGATGTCCGCCGGAGTGCCGTTCTGATCCGCGAAGACCACGAGAGTGCCGCTGATGAAGGCGATGCCTCCGAGCACCCACGGCAGGGAGAAGTAGGTCGCCAGCCAGACCACGGGGAAGACCCAGAGGAAGCCCAGGCGGATGTCGGGCGCGTTCGTCGTGAAGCCGACGGCGAGGGCGTCCAGGAGCGGGATGGCAGCCACCGCGCTGTGCGGGAGTCGATGCCAGGGCACGGCCAGAGTCACCAGAGTGGTCACGACGACGAGGGCGATCCCCGTGACGATCAGAGGGTTGGCGAAGGTCTGGGGCTTGAAGGCGGTGATCATCACCACGATGGCGACGATGCTGCCCATGAACACCAGTTGCCATCGCCAGATCGAGACGGTGCGGATCATGCTCTTCGCCCGCCCTCCGGTCGATCCTCAGCTTTCCCGCAAGATTACTCAAAGATCGGTGCAGCCCGCTCTTCGGGCGGCCTCGCACCCCTAGCATTCTGAGTGGGGCCGAAACTGCGACTGGGGAACAACGCAGACGCCGGGGCCAGGCGAGTGGGGATTCGCAGGCATCCGGGGCCGCGGCTGGGGAGCCGCGGCTCCGCCCCGGTCAGTTCGTTTCGATCGTTGCGGGGGTCAGGCGGTAGCCGACCCCGCGCACGGTCTCGACGTAGCGAGGGGCGCTCGTGCTGTCACCGAGCTTTCGCCGCAGGTTGGCGATGTGCGTCTCGATCGCGCGCTTGTCCGGCTCGCTCACGTAGTCGCTCGAGCCCGGGGGAAGGCCGCGCAACCCCCGGGCGAGCTCGGCCTTGCTGCATACGCGCTGCTTCGCCTCGAGCAATGCGGCGAGCAGATCGAACTCGGTCGGGGTGAGGTCGATCCGCCGTTGCCCGATCAGGACCATCCGCGTGTCGAGGTCGAGGCTGAGGTCCCGGTGCACCCGCCCACGCCAGGTGAGCACGGTCGCGCCGTCGGCCACGGGCTCGGGTTCGACCGGAGCACGCAGGCTCGACGCACTGCGGACGTCCGGCAGTCGAGGACGACGCAGGAGCGCCTCGATGCGGGCACGCAGCTCGCGCGGGCGGAACGGCTTCACCAGATACTCGTCGGCACCGGAGGTGAGCCCCAGAACCACGTCGGACTCGTCGGAGAGCGCCGAGAGCATGATGATGAAGGTGTCGCTGACTCGACGGATGCGCCGCGCCACCTCGAAGCCGTCGATGCCGGGCAGGTTGATGTCGAGGGTCGTGATCACCGGCTGGTGCCGCTCGACGGCCCCGAGACCGTCCACACCCGACCCCGTGAGGATCGTCTCGAAGCCCGCCGCGAGGAAGACCTCGTCGAGCAGGGAGCGCACACCGGGATCGTCCTCGATGATCACGGCGACCAGGGCGCGGACGTCCCCCGAGCTCACGAGGCGCTCTCGCGCGTGATCGTGACGAAGCGCGGCGCGTCGGCATCCAGCTCGGACGGGTCGACATCCGCCGCTCCGACGGGCCGTTCCACCTCGATGTCCCACCACGAGTCCGCCAGCTCCCCGGCCATGCCACGCCCCCACTCGATCACCACGACGGACCGCTCGAGGTCGAGGTCGAGGTCGTCGAGCTCAGCAGCCGAGCCGAGCCGGTAGGCGTCGACGTGCACCAGTGGTGCTCGGCCGACCAGGGAGGGATGAGTGCGGGCGATCACGAAGGTCGGGCTCTGCACCGGTCCGCGCACCCCCAGCCCCTCGGCGAGACCGCGGGTGAAGGTGGTCTTCCCCGCGCCGAGAGGACCGGTCAGCACGAGCAGGTCGCCCGCCTCGAGATGCTCGCCGATGCGCAGACCCAGCTGCTCCATCTCCTCGGCGGTGGCGATCTCCCGGCGGCCGAGGAAGGCGGGATCCACGCTCACGACGTCCTCCGAGGCACCCGGGGGCCGATCCGGGTGACGATCTCGTAGTTGATGGTGTCGGCGGCTTCGGCCCAGTCCGCAGCCGAGGGCACGCCGAGGGTGGGGTCGCCGAACAGGACCACCTCATCCCCGATCGAGACGGGGGTGTCCCCGACGTCGACGATGAACTGATCCATCGCGATCCGTCCGACGTTGAGGAACCGGCGCCCGCCGATCGAGACCGGAAGCTTCCCCGAGGCGTTGCGGGGCACCCCGTCGGCGTAGCCGAGAGGAACGAGCACCAGGGTCGTGTCGCGGTCGGTGCGATGGTCATAGCCGTAGGAGACCCCGGTTCCCGCCGGCACGCGACGGACGGCGGCGATCGCGCCCCGGAGGGTCATGGCCGGCCGCAGCCCGAGTTCCGCTGAACTGCGGTCGTCGAAGGGCGAGAGGCCGTAGAGTCCCACGCCGATGCGGACGGCGTCGAGGCGCATCTCGGGCAGGTCTATGGCTGCTGCCGTGGCGGCGATGTGTCGGATCTCGGGATGGACGCCGAACGACGCAGCGGTGGCGACCCCCTCTTCGAATTTCGCGAGCGCCGCCCTGTCGTCGTCCACGGAGGTGTTGGAGAGATGGCTGAACAGTCCCACGATGCGCAGGCGCCCGATGCGCTCGAGCCGCGCCGCCTCCGCCAGCACACGTCCCCAGTCCGCCGGGGCGATGCCATTGCGCGACAGCCCGGTCTCGAGCTTCAGGTGCACTCCGACCGGCCGGTCGACAGCGGCTGCCGCGCCGGCTGCCTCGAGCTGATCGAACGAGGAGATCCCGACTTCGATGTCCTGTGCCGCGGCGTGCTCGAACCTCTCCCCCGGCGCATGCAACCACGCCATGATCGGCGCGTGCACGCCCTGTCTGCGCAGCTCGAGCGCCTCGGGGATCTCGGCGACGCCGATCCGCGTGGCACCGGCCGAGAGCGCGGCCACCGCTGCCGAAGCCGCACCATGACCGTAGGCGTTGGCTTTCACGATGGCGATCACCTCGACGCCGGTGAGGCGCCGGAAGTGCCGCACGTTGTCGGCGATGGCATCGAGATCGATGGTCG
Source organism: Microbacterium sp. Beta (assembly GCF_005502545.1). Classification (NCBI taxonomy): domain Bacteria; kingdom Bacillati; phylum Actinomycetota; class Actinomycetes; order Micrococcales; family Microbacteriaceae; genus Microbacterium; species Microbacterium sp. Beta. The sequence goes on along the minus strand of NZ_SCOG01000024.1, from coordinate 11,396 downwards.
CTTCTCGGAACGGGACGGTCACAGCGGTGCTCCTTCGGCGACGACGAACGCCGCGGCGAGGCCGGCGTCATGGGTGAGAGTCAGATGCAGTGTGAGGATGCCCCGTTCCTCGACGACGGCGGCCGTCGACCCGGAGAGCACGAAGTGCGGGCGACCGGAGGGTTCCGAGGCGATCTCGATCTCGGTCCAGTGCACACCGTCGGATCCGCCCAGAGCCTTGATCAACGCCTCTTTGGCGGCATAGCGCGCGGCGAGGGAAGGCAGACGTAGCGTGCGCTCCGACGGGGCGAAGAGGCGTTCGCGAAGTCGCGGCGTCCGCTCCATCGTCCGCTCGAACCTCGGGATGTCCACGAGGTCGATGCCGGTTCCGATGATCACCCGTTCAGCCTACCGAGCCTGAATCTCGTTGAAATCGCCCAAATGGCTCCGTTTCCGCTGGAAACGAAGCCATTCGCGCGAATCGGGGGCCGGGTCTACTCGACCGTCACCGACTTCGCGAGGTTGCGCGGCTGGTCGACGTCGAGTCCCTTCGCCGTGGCCAGGGCCATCGCGAAGATCTGCAGCGGCACGACGGCGAGCAGCGGCTCGAACATCGGGCCGGCGAGCGGGATGCGGATGACCTCGTCGGCGAACGGCAGCACGGCCGCGTCGCCCTCCTCGGCGATCACGATCACCCTGGCACCGCGCGCGCGGATCTCCTGGATGTTCGAGACGACCTTGGAATGCACGAGCGCCGAGTGACGCGGCGACGGCACGAGCACGAACACCGGCTGCCCCGGCTCGATCAATGCGATCGGACCGTGCTTGAGCTCGCCGGCGGCGAAGCCCTCCGCGTGGATGTAGGAGATCTCCTTGAGCTTGAGCGCACCCTCGAGCGCGATGGGGTACCCCACGTGCCGGCCGAGGAAGAGCACCGAGCGCGTGTCCGCCATCCACCCGGCGAGCTGCGTCACGTGCTCCTGCTCGCTGCCGAGGACCTTGGCGATCTTCTCGGGGAGCGCCGCGAGCTCTGCCGCGTCGAGCGAGGCGTCGGCCACGGCACCGCGGACCCGGCCCATGTGCAGGCCCAGCAGCAGGAGGGCGGTGATCTGTGCCGAGAACGCCTTGGTCGAGGCCACGGCGACCTCGGGTCCGGCGTGCGTGTAGACCACCGCGTCCGACTCACGCGGGATGGTGGCGCCCTGCGTGTTGCAGATCGACAGCGTGCGCGCACCGCGTTCGCGGGCGTACTTCACGGCCATCAGGGTGTCCATCGTCTCCCCCGACTGGCTGATCGACACGACCAGGGTGTCGGCGCCGATCACAGGGTCGCGGTAGCGGAACTCGTGTGCGAGTTCGACGTCGACGGCCACGCGTGCCCACTGCTCGATCGCGTACTTGCCCACCAGCGCCGCGTAGGAGGCCGTGCCGCAGGCGGTGATGATGACCCGGTTGATGCCGACGAAGAGCTCGTCGAACCCGTCGAGCTCCGGGATCACGACCTGACCGTCCTGGATGCGGCCGCGGATGGTGTTCGCCACCGCCTCGGGCTGCTCAGCGACCTCCTTGGCCATGAAACTCGACCATCCGCCCTTCTCGGCGGCTGCCGCGTCCCACGACACGTCGAAGGGCTCCGGCTCGACGGGTGTGCCGGCGAAGTCGGTGACCGTCACGGAGTCCGGGGTGATCGAGACGATCTGGTCCTGACCGATCGCGAGCGCCTTGCGGGTGTGCTCGATGAAGGCGGCGACGTCGGATCCGAGGTAGTTCTCGCCCTCGCCGAGCCCGATCACGAGCGGGGAGTTGCGACGAGCGCCGACGACGAGGCCCGGGTGGTCCTGGTGCATCGCCAGCAGGGTGAATGCCCCCTCCAGGCGGTTCACGATGTTGCGGAAGGCCAGCTGCAGGTCGCCGCCGTTGCCGGCGTACTCCCGTCCGAGCAGGGCTGCGGCGACCTCGGTGTCGGTCTCGCTGCGGAACACCACGCCGTCGGCGAGGAGCTCATCACGCAAGGCCGAGAAGTTCTCGATGATGCCGTTGTGGATGACCGCGAGCTTGTCGTCATCGGCCAGGTGCGGGTGCGCGTTGTCGTCGGTGGGCCCACCGTGCGTCGCCCAACGGGTGTGCCCGATGCCGGTCGAGCCGTCGGGGAGCGGCGCATCCGCGAGCGAGTCGCGCAGCACGGCGAGCTTGCCCGCCTTCTTGCGCATGCCGAGCGCCCCGTCACCGTCGATGACCGCCACGCCCGCAGAGTCGTATCCCCGGTACTCCAGGCGTGCGAGGCCTGCGAGAAGGATGTCCTGGCTGGGGCGCGGGCCCACGTATCCGACGATTCCACACATGGCATCAAGAGTAAGACGCGTTTTTTGCGAGTCGTCCGTACAATCGGACGTCGCAGGGGGGCCTCAGAGCTTGCGCAGGAGCACGCTCTCCACGTCGTGATCCGCGCCCTTGCGCAGGACGAGCCGCGCACGGTGCCGGGTGGGCATCACGTTCTCGACGAGGTTCGGCATGTTGATCTCGTTCCAATATCCCAGTGCGGTGGTGATCGCCTCCTCGTCGGTGAGGTGCGCGAACACGTTGAAGTACGACGAGGGGTTGCTGAACGCGGCCTGACGAAGGGCGAGGAAGCGATCGACGTACCACTTCTCGATGTGCGAGGTGTCGGCGTCGACGAAGATCGAAAAGTCGAAGAGGTCGCTCACGGCCACGTCGTTCGGCGCGGGCGGCGGCTGCAGCACGTTCAGGCCCTCGACGATGACGACGTCGGGGCGGCGCACCACCACGTTCGCATCCGGGACGATGTCGTAGCGCATGTGCGAGTAGAAAGGAGCACGCACCTCGGCGGCACCGCTCTTGACCTCGGTCAGGAACTCGATCAGGGCGCGGCGGTCATAGGACTCGGGAAAGCCCTTGCGGTCCATGATGCCGCGGCGCTCGAGCTCCGCGTTCGGGTAGAGGAACCCGTCGGTCGTCACCAGTTCCACCCTCGGGGTCCCCGGCCAACGGCTCATGAGTTCGCGCAGCAGGCGCGCGATGGTCGACTTGCCCACGGCGACAGACCCGGCGACTCCCACGACGAACGGGGTGGTGGTGTCGTCCTCTTGGAGGAACGAAGAGGTGGCGGCACCCAGTCGCTTCGTCGACGTCGCGTACAGGCTGAGCAATCGACTCAGCGGCAGATACACCTCGCGCACCTCGGTGAGCGAGAGGCGATCTCCGATGCCGCGCAGCTCGACGACCTCGGTCTCCGTGAGCGGCTGGTCGAGTCCGGCGGCGAGGCGCGCCCACTCCGCACGCCCGATCTCCCGATACGGAGACAGCGGCAGCGTGGGGTCGGCGGTGGTCACGGGGTCCATCGTATCGGCGCGCTCACGGCGCGATGTCCGCGGGAGAGTATTCTCATCCCGTGCGCCTGGGAGTCCTCGATATCGGATCCAACACCGTCCACATGCTCGCGGCCGACGTCCGCCCCGGTGGACGTCCGCTCGCGACGACGAGCGACCGGACGGTGCTGCGCCTCATGCGCTACCTCACCCCCGACGGGTCCATCGCGGAGGAGGGCGTCGTCGCGCTCGAGGCCGCGGTCGCGCAGGCCCGAAGGGTCGCGGAGAGCGAGCGCGTGGATGCCCTGCTCGCCACGGCGACGAGCGCGGTGCGCGACGCCCGCAACGGCGCAGACGTCATCGCCCGCATCGAAGCAGCGCTGGGACAGAGTCTCCAGGTGCTCGACGGCGAGACCGAGGCGGAGCTGACCTTCCTCGCGGTCCGTCGCTGGTTCGGCTGGTCGGCAGGTCAGCTCCTGCTGCTCGACATCGGCGGCGGCTCGCTGGAGATCGCAGCGGGAGCCGAGGAGCTGCCGGACGCTGCGGTCTCGGTCCCCCTGGGCGCGGGGCGCATGACCGTACAGTTCCTGCCGAACGATCCGCCCGGTGAGACGGACGTGGAACGACTGCGCGCGCACGCGACGGCGACGCTTGCGGAGGTGCTGCCGAGGTTCGTCGCCCTCCCCCGCCCCGATCACGTGGTGGGCTCGTCCAAGGCCATCCGTTCCCTGGCCCGACTGGTCGGATACCCGGCCCAGGGATGGTCGGGGAGCGAACGGATGCTGCTCCCCCGCACCGCTCTCGGATCGTGGATCCCCCGGCTCGCACGTCTGCCCGCGTCCGCCAGACAGGAGCTGCCCGGCATCACCCCGGATCGGACGTTCCAGATCGTGGCCGCGGCCGTGTCGCTGCATGCGGCGATGACCGCCCTCGACGTGGACGAGCTCGAGGTCTCACCATGGGCGCTGCGCGAAGGGGTGCTGCTGCGCTACATCGAACAGCTGAACTGGAGCGACTCCTCCCGTTGAGCGGTGCGTGACATCGGATGAACATCCTCTGTTGCCCGCTGTGACCGCGCCGGTATCCTCTGACCAGGCGAACATCCGCCCGCCCGCACGAAGGAAGACGGGGGGCGTGAACGCCCGGCGCGACGGCCAGCTGGTCGACGCCGCCGCATGGTCATCGGCGTCGGGGGGTGCTGAGTGGGTCCAGGAGATGCGAGAGCGATCGACTCGGCGGAGCTGAGCGCACATGGCGTGCACGCGGTGGATGAGCGTGTCCCCCTCCTGGCGACGAAGCGGACGTCGGGTCCGGTGACCCTGTTGTCCCTGCAGGGCAGCACCACGGAGCTCGCCATCGACACCGCCACGACTCACCCCGACCACGCGGTCTTCGCCTTCGTCGACGCCGCAGGGCTCGCGGCGAAGGAGCAGAACGGTCCGTGGATGCCCGTCGAGAGCGGGCTCGTGGTGGCCCCGCCCGGGGTCGCGGAGCGCGTGCGGTGTGTCGGCACGTGGCACATCACCGCCGCCTATGTTCCCCGCACCGCGCTCGGGACATACGTCGCCGCACTCCCCTCCTCGACATGGATCCTCGAGGAGCGACGCCCGCTCGATCGGGCGATGCAGGCGTTCATCGAGCAGGTGCTGGCCGTCGATGACGAGGCGACCGCGATCGAACGATATGCGATGGAGCATCTGATCGTGGAGATGAGCGGAGCGGTGCTGCTCGACCGCGTCGACGCCGTATCCGGACCGCGCTCAGCTCACGCCGCCCTGCGGGACCGAGCGGTCGCCCTGATCGCTCAGCAGTGCGGCGACCCGGGGCTGAACCCCGCGCGGGTAGCCCGCGAGGTGCAGACCTCCCTCCGCCAGCTCCAGCTGGTCTTCGCCGAGGTCGAGAACACGGTCGCGGGCGAGATCAGACACCGACGCACGCTCCTGGCGCGGTCTCTGCTCACCGACAGCCGATACGACGATCTGAGCGTCGAGCAGATCTCGCAGCGCTCGGGTTTCGCCTCTCCGATCAGCCTTCGCCGCGCCATCGAGGAGGACTACGGTGCCACGCCCCGCGCATTGCGCACCCATCGCGACGCCGCTCGGCACGGTGGGGAACGCGAAACGGCCGACCGCTGAGATCAGCGGTCGGCCGTGTTCGGTCGCGAGGTCAGAGCGACAGACGTTCCTGCACGACCTCGGCGAGGCGACCGGCGTAGGCGTGGACGGATTCCGCGTCGGAGGCTTCCACCATCACACGCACCAGCGGCTCGGTTCCGGACTTGCGCAGCAGCACCCTTCCGGAATCGCCGAGCTCCGACTCGATGTCGCGCACAGCCTGCTGCACGACCTCGTCCTCGGACACACGGTCCTTGTCGACGTCGCGCACGTTGATGAGCACCTGCGGGTAGACCGTCATCACCGACGCCAGCTCTGCGATCGACTTCTGCTGCCGCGCCATCTCGGCGACCAGGTGCAGGCCGGTGAGGATCCCGTCGCCCGTGGTGGCGAACTCGCTCATGATCACGTGACCGGACTGCTCACCGCCGAGCGCGTAGCCGCCCTCGTTCATGTCTTCGAGCACGTAGCGGTCGCCGACGGCCGTCTGCCGTACCGTGATGCCGTGCTCGCGCATGGCGACGTGCAGACCGAGGTTGCTCATCACCGTCGCGACGAGGGTGTCGTCGGTGAGGTGCCCGCGCTCCTTCATGGACACCGCGAGGATGGCCATGATCTGGTCGCCGTCGATGTGGTTGCCCTCGGCGTCGACGGCAAGGCAGCGATCGGCGTCGCCGTCGTGGGCGATCCCGATGTCGGCGCCGAGGCGCACGACGGCCTCCGCGAGATTGTCGAGATGGGTCGAGCCGACGCCGTCGTTGATGTTCCAGCCGTCAGGGTCGGCGCCGATGACGGTGACCTCGGCGCCCGCATCCCGGAACGTCTCAGGAGAGACCCCTGAGGCGGCGCCGTGGGCGCAGTCGAGCAGCACGTGGATACCGTCGAGGCGGTTCGGGAGCGACCCGAGAAGATGCATGACGTAGCGGTCCTCCGCGTCGGAGAACCGGTCGATGCGTCCCACCCCGGCGCCCGTCGGGCGCAGCTTCTCGCCGGACATGGCCTCTTCGATGCGGCGCTCGACCTCGTCGGGGAGCTTGCGGCCCCCGCGGGCGAAGATCTTGATCCCGTTGTCGGGAGCGGCGTTGTGCGATGCGGAGATCATCACACCGAAGTCGGCGTCACGGTCGGCGACGAGGAAGGCGAGCGCGGGTGTCGGAATGACCCCCGCCTCGAGCACGTCCACTCCCGAGGAGGCGAGACCGGCAGCGACGGACGCCGCGATGAAGTGCCCGGAGACCCTGGGGTCGCGGGCCACGACTGCGGTCAGCCGCTTGCCTTCGGCCTTGCGAGCCTCCGCAGTACGACCCTGGCCCAGGACGACAGCAGTCGCCTGGGCCAGGGTGAGCGCCAGGTCGGCGGTGAGGATGCCATTGGCGAGTCCTCGCACACCGTCCGTGCCAAAGATCGGCATCGGAGCAGTTAACCTTAACGCTTCGAGTACTGAGGCGCCTTACGGGCCTTCTTGAGTCCAGCCTTCTTGCGCTCCTTGACGCGAGCGTCGCGCGAGAGGAAGCCGGCCTTCTTCAGGGTCGGACGGTTGTTCTCCTCGTCGATGCCGTTCAGGGAGCGGGCGATGCCGAGGCGAAGCGCACCGGCCTGGCCCGAGGGGCCTCCGCCGGAGATGCGTGCGATGACGTCGTATGCACCGGCGAGGTTCAGCACGGTGAACGGGTCGTTGATCAGCTGCTGGTGCAGCTTGTTCGGGAAGTAGTCCTCGATCGTGCGGCCGTTGACCGTGATCGTGCCCGAGCCGGGGACGATGCGCACGCGGGCGATGGCCTGCTTGCGACGGCCGACAGCGGCACCCGGGACGCTGAGGACGGGGCGGGGAGCCGCCTCGACCGCGTCGGTCTCGGGAGTCGACGTCGAGAAGTTCTGGGGGGTTTCGGTGGTGTCCTGGATGTCAGCCACGAGTATGTCCTTAAGTCTTACGGCGCTTACTGGGCGACCTGGTCGAGGGTGTACGGCGTCGGCTGCTGCGCGGCGTGCGGGTGCTCGGCACCGACGTACACCTTGAGCTTGGACAGCTGCTGGCGGCCGATGCTGTTCTTGGGGAGCATGCCACGGATGGCCTTCTCGACAGCGCGGACCGGGTTCTTCTCGAGGAGCTCGGCGTAGGTGACGGACTTCAGGCCGCCCGGGTAACCCGAGTGGCGGTAGGCCATCTTCTTCTGGAGCTTCTGACCGGTGAGCGCGACCTTGTCGGCGTTCACGATGATGACGAAGTCACCCGAGTCGATGTGGTTGGCGAAGGTCGGCTTGTGCTTGCCACGCAGGAGCGTAGCGGCGTGCGAAGCCAGACGGCCGAGAACGACGTCGGTGGCGTCGATGACGACCCAATCGCGCTGGACTTCGCCAGCCTTGGGAGTGTAAGTGCGCGTCACGATAGTGCTGCTTTCTTGTGTCGAACGGAGAAGTTCGTGAATCCCACTCCGGGGTGGTTCTTCCCGACAGGGAGGAACACGCCAGTGGAGGGCTCACGTTCGGACGATGCGCTTTCTCCGCGGACGGGAAAGGCACCAAAGGGAAATCATACGCCACCGGTGCCGTATGCCCAAACCGCGGCTCAGTCGGGCTTGACCGTGACGAGGATCGGACGGTGATCGCTCGCCCCCTGCGGCAGGGTTGTGATGCGCTCGATCTCGAAGCCCGTCGACGTGGCGAAGTCGTAGTGGCCCCGGAACACCCGGTAGCGCGTGTACGTGTGGTCGTCGCTGAGGGAGAGCGCGTAACCGTGGTCGCGCACGGCCTGACCGAGGTTCTCCTTGAAGATCGGATAGTTGTAGTCACCGACCATCAGCTGGGGCAGGCCCTCGCCGAGCGCGGCGAGCTCGGAGAGCGCGGCGCGGATCTGGTGACGGCGCAGGGAGTTCAACGCGGTCAGCGGAGCGGCGTGGAAGGAGGCGACGATGAAGTCCTGGCCGTCGTCGATGTCGCGCAATCGCGCACCGAGAACGCGTTCGTGTGCGGGTTTCGCGATCCGGTCGTGCAGGGATTTCTTGAGTCCGAGCATGCGGATCGCCTGCAGGTGGAACGTGCTCGCGCGATAGAAGAGTGCGAGTCCGAGACGGTTGCCCTGGGTGGCGTCGGCGAGCACGAGGTCGCCGATCTGCGTCGGCAGCGCGGGGACGTCGCACTCCTGCAGACAGAGGATGTCGGGATCGTGCTCGCGCACCAGAGTCACGAGCTCACCCGCGGCTCGATGCTTCTGGAGGTTGTACGAGATGACCTTCATGACCGTTCCACGCTACTCCGGCCCGCTGTGCATCGGCTCCGGATTGCACACCGTGACTCGTCTGCGGTATTGCGCCGCATGCCCCTGCTCGCGGCGCTCCGTCGTCGCGGGCGGGGTCCGAGGCGCGCGTCAGTCGCGGTCTCGACGCGCGCGCGTCTGGATCGCTCGCGACGACAGCAGCTCGTCGGCGGGGTACCCGACCTCGGTGAGGATCAACCCCCGCGCGGCCAGCACCTTGAACTCGCTGGTGCGGGTGAGCGCATCGCGCAGCACCACGAGGTCGTCGACATCGAGGCGCCCCTCCCCCACGGCGACGCAGGCCCCGACGAGTGCGCGCACCATGCTGTGGCAGAACGCGTCGGCCTTGACCTCCGCGACGAGCACGCCGTCGGCATCACGCTCCCAGCGGTAGTCGAGCAGTGTGCGGATCGTCGTCGCCTCTTCCCGAGGCTTGCAGTACGCCGCGAAGTCGTGCAGTCCGATCAGCGTCCGCGCCGCGGCATCCATCGCGCGCTCGTCGAGGCGGCCGCGGACGAGGGTCGTGTCGTGGCGCCGCAGCGGGTCGTACCCGGCCTGTCCGTCGGCGAGACGATAGCGATAGCGACGCCAGACCGCGGAGAACCGTGCGTCGAACCCCTCGGGGGCGATCGACGACCGCGTGACGGTCACATCCGAGTACGCACCGAGCACACCCCGCATGCGGCCCGCGATGGTCTCGGCGGGCTCCGACGGCGCCCGCCCCTGCCGGGCTTCGATGCGCGACCACTGCTTCTCGTCGAGGTCGACGTGCGCGACCTGGCCGCTCGCGTGCACGCCGGCATCCGTGCGACCTGCCACCACGAACTGCACGTCCGAGCCCACGATGCGCGCGAGGGCGGCTTCCAGCGTGCCCTGCACCGTGCGCAGAGTCGGCTGCTTCGCCCACCCTCGGAAATGGGTGCCGTCGTAGGCGATGTCGAGCCGGATGCGCACGCAGCAAGCCTAGGACACCGAGACCGCCGGACTTCAGGCGGCGTTCACCGTTCGACCAGGATTCCGTCCCGATCGCTGTAGAGATGCGCCCCCGGCCGGAAAACCACACCCTCGATCACGAGCGCGACATCGGTCTCACCGGCTCCGAGCTTCGCACTCTTGCGCGGATTCGTCCCCAGGGCCTTGACCCCCAGCTCGAGGGCATCGATGGCGACACTGTCGCGGATGGCGCCGTTGATCACGACCCCGGCCCAGTCGTTCGCCACGGCGGACGCCGCGATCAGGTCGCCCATCAGTGCCGTCTCCAGCGATCCAGCGCCGTCGACGACCAGGACCGCGCCCGCACCGGGAGTCGCCAGCACCGCCTTCACCAGCGCGTTGTCCTCGAAGCAGCGCACGGTGCGGATCGGCCCGTCGAACGCCGACCGCCGGCCGAAGGAGCGCAGCTGCAGCGAGAGCGACTGGATCTCCTCCCCGAGCTCGTCGTAGAGGTCCGCCGTCGCGACCGCCATCCTCAGATGCCTCCGTCGATCGACCGGATGGTCACGGCAGGCTCGTCCGGGACCATCACCTCGGTGTCGCGGTTCAGGCTCTCGCCACGGAAGAAGCGCTTCGAGCGCGGGAAGAGGTACCAGACGAACATCAGCACCAGACCGAATGCCAACGAGCCGACGCCGATCACGAACGTGCCGCCGATACCGAACAGGACCGTGTAGCCGTAGTCGACATCCCACATGTCGATGGCCGACTGGATGAACGCCCACGCGAGCATGAGCCCGCCCAGCAGCGGGAACAGCCCCTTGAAGAAGAACTCGCGCGCGGACGAGGTGAGGTCCTTGCGGAAGTACCACACGCACGCGAAGCCGGTGATGGCGTAGTAGAACGCGATCGCGAGACCGAGGGACAGGATCGAGTCCTGCAGGATGTTGTCGCTGATCAGCGTCATCCCGACGTAGTAGACGGAGGCGACCACACCCATGACGATGGTCGAGAACGACGGCGTCTTGTACGTCGGGTGCACCTCCTTGAACCTGGCGGGCAGGGCGCGGTAGACACCCATGGCGAGCGTTCCCCGGGCGGTCGGCAGGATCGTGGTCTGGGTCGACGAGATGGCCGAGATGATCACGGACACCACCAGCACCCAGCCGAAAGGACCGAGCAACCCGTCCTTGATCGCGAGGAAGAAGTCGTCGGCGTTCGCCTCGTTGCCCAGGCCCGTGCCGTCCTCGCCGAGTCCGGCGTACATCATCGCGGCGATGGTCACCGCAACGTAGGTGAACAGCAGGATCACGGTGGTCAGCAGCGCGGCGCGTCCGGGGATGCGCTTCGGGTCCTTGGTCTCCTCGTTGAGCGCGAGGCAGGTGTCCCACCCCCAGTAGATGAACAGCGCCAGAAGGATCGCCTCCGTGAAGCCCGACCAGTCGGTGAACGCGAACGGGTTCATCCACTCCCAGTCGAAAGGCGTCGCGTTCGGAGCCGTGCCGTCGAAGAACTGCCACAGCGCCGCGACGATGAAGATCGCCAGTGCCAGGTATTGGATCGCGAGGAGGATGTTCTGGATGCGCTCGCCGATCTCGACGCCGCGCCAGCTGACCCAGGTCATCGCCGCGATGAAGAGCACGGCGACGACGACGACGCGCCAGTCGTTGTTCTCCAGGTCCTGTCCGATCAGCGACCAGAAGTAGACCGAGGCGATCTGCGCGAGGTTGGCCAGCACGACCATTCCCGCGACGGCGACTCCCCACCCGCCCATCCAGCCCACCCAGGGAC
>NZ_SCOG01000023.1:0-56127 GCF_005502545.1 Microbacterium sp. Beta | reverse complement strand
TCTAGCCACGCTGCTCGAAGCGCACGGCTACCCCGCATCCGCCGACTACTGGGTGCAGTGCCACAGCGAAGGACACGACGAAGGAGACGAAGAACACCCTAGACGGCATTGACCAACTAGACTATACTGATAGTAACAACACGGCAGACCAACGGGACTTACCACCCCACATGAACAAGGAGCACAGTATGACCACTGCAACAGCATCCGCCGGAGTCCTCGAACTTATCGACCCGCAGACCATCGACGTGGCGACCAACGTCCGCACGGCGGCAGAGGCAAGCCTGGACAAGGAATTCCTTGACAGCGTGAGCGCGAACGGCGTTCTTGTCCCCATCGTCGCAACCCGCGATGAGAACGGCGTGCACGTCCGCTACGGCCAGCGCCGCACCCTCGCCGCTCAGCAGGTCGGCCTACCGAGCGTGCCCGTCTACATCGTCGAGGCCGACGCCGCCGACGACGCGCAGCGCATCGTGGAACAGCTGGTGGAGAACGACCAGCGCCAGGCACTCACCGACGGCGACCGCATCCAGGCATACAAGGCCCTGGAACTCGAAGGACTCTCCGTCACTGCGATCGCCAAGCGCACCGGCACGAAGCGAGACAAGATCAAGACGGGCCTGACGGTCGCGGCCAGCGAAACCGGAACCCGCCTGATCGCGGAAACCGGAATGACCCTGGACCAGGCCGCAACACTGATCGAGTTCGAAGACGCCCCCGACGTCGTCGCAACGCTGACCCGGATCGCAAACGAGGAGCCGGGATACTTCCCCCACGCCGTCCAGCGCGCCCGCGACGAGCGCGCCACCGCTCAGGCCCGGGAAGCAGGCGAACAGGTCGAAGCCGCCAAAGGCCACCGCATCCTCTCCGAAGCCCCCGCATGGGACGCCCGCACCCCCTACCGCCTCGGTGACCTCCGCACGAGCGAGGGCGAGCGGGTGAGCGTAGACGAGATCCAGGGGAAAGACGGCGTGGCCGTCTACGTGCTCGGACAGCGCGACGGAAACCACCAGGTGAACTACTACGTCGACGAGCCGGAAGCCCTCGGTTACACCGTCGTCGACGACGGCATGGGCCGCAAGGCCGGACCGATGACCGACGAGGAGAAGGCAGAGCGCAAGCAGCTGATCGCCAACAACAAGGACTGGGACGCCGCCGAGAGCGTGCGCCGGGAATGGCTCGCCCAGTTCCTCGGGCGCAAGACGCTCCCCAAGGACTCCGCACAAGTCATCGCCCGAAGCCTCACCGAAGCGCGCTACCTGGTCGCCGGGGAACTGAGCGGGAACGCCCTCGCGGCCGACCTTCTCGGCGTCGAGCCGGTATCGGGCTACTACGGCGACCGGTTCGCGGACTTCCTCACCGCGCACCCGACCAAGGCGGGCCACGTCACCCTGGCAATCGTCCTCGGCGGCATCGAGGCCAGCACCGGGCGCACCACCTGGCGGAGTCCGCGACCGGAGACGGCACACTACCTGCAGACCCTCGCAGGCTGGGGCTACACCCTCTCCCCCGTCGAGCAGATCGCCGCCACGGTCGAGAGCACCGACACCCCGTAGTGAGACTCGGTGGGGTGGGTCACAGGCCCGCCCCGCCCTAACCAGGAGGCACCCATGAGCACCCGCATTCTCGTCACCTACAAGGGCGAAACCGGATATCTCCACAGCGAAACCGGGATCGATCTGCGCACCCGCTACGGCGTCACATTCGACGAGACCCGCACCGGCACCTACCGCACCCGCGCACGAGCGCAGCGCGTCGCCGACAAGATCGCCCACCGATTCGACCGCGTCGAGCTCGAAGACATCGAAGACCACTCAGACACAGACTAGACAGCATTGACCAACTAGACTATACTGAAAGTAACAACACGGCAGACCACCGGGACTAACCACCCCACATGAACAAGGAGCACACGCCATGCTGACGATCACCCACACGCATGAAGCCGGAACCATCATCGAGGGAACCGCCAAGGGCGACGGAACCGCCACAATCCTCAAGGCCAACCGCTGGCGCTGGGGCCGGAGCATCGGCGCATGGTTCGTCCCGAACAGCCGCGACCGGCTCCCCCAAGATCACATCATCACCCGCACCGCCGCCGCGCTGGAGGCCGCAGGGTTCGAGCTGGCACCACTGGAGATCGACCGCACGACCCGGCGCACCGCCGAAGTCGAGGCCGCGAAGATCGCCCGCCAGGCCGACCGCGCTGCAGCACTCGACGCCAAGGCCGAGCGGAAGGCCGCGAACTCAGACGCCGCATGGGAGAAGCACATGCGCGACGTGGGAAGCCTGCCCGAGGGCGGCGAGCCGATCAAGGTGGGCCACCACTCCGAGCGCCGCCACCGCAACGCGATCGACAAGGCGCACAAAAGCATGCGGCGCAGCATCGACGCCCACAACGACGCCGAGGAAGCCGCCCGCCGCGCCGACGCAGCGGCCGCAACGACCGACGCCCGCTACAACCCGGTGACCGTGGCCAACCGCATCGAGAAGATCGGCGCTGATATCCGCCGCTACGAGCGCCAGATCATCGCTGACGTGTACGACCCGGAGAAGGGCTACCGCCCCGCGACCGACGAGCAGAAGGCCAAGAGGGCAAAGCACTACGCGCCCAAGCTCGACGAGCTGCGCGACCAGCTCGCCTACTGGGAGCAGGTACGCGCCGACCAGATCGCCACCGGCACGGCCACCGGCTACAGCCGCGACACGATCGCCAAAGGTGACGCCGTGAAGATCCGCGGCCACTGGGCCAAGGTCGCCCGCGTCAACGCCAAGACGGTCAGCGTCGAGACGCCCTACAGCTGGACCGACCGCGCACCATACGCCGAGATCCAGGACCACCAGCCCGCCGCCTGACGCAGTCAGGCCCGGTTCCCCAATGGGGAAGCCGGGCCTGACATCAACACGGCGACCGGTTACCACACCGGAAGCACACCGTAATTCTACAGCCGCACAGGCCCGCCGTGCCCCTATCGGGGCGCGAGGGGAGCAACCCCCTCGCACTCCCCCGTCGGGGCCGCTACGCGGCCAGGAGTGGCCCTCGCGGGCCACCAGGCTCTAAGAGCTTCGGGCATCGTTCCTGCCGCTCCATCATTGCCGCCGCGGTCCTACACACAAGCCCCTGCGGGGCCGGCTCCTCCAAGATTTTCGCCACGCGGTCGCTACGCTCCCTCACATCGCAACGAAATTCTCTCCCCCACCGCCTAGCGGTTGTGTTCCGGCCCTGCTGCTGCGGCACTGCTCCGCTTATCAGGAACGAGCCAGCGAATTGATCGAGAAAGGACAAGGGACATGATCGAGAACGAGCTGCGGGTCTGGTGCAACCTCCTTCTTGCGTCTGCGCAGTGTTGTGAGTGCTCACTTTCGGAGTAGTCGCCCTTCCTCCCGCCCAGGCGCGCGTTGCGGGCCCGTTACGGTGGTGTGGTGCAGTCGAGTCGAGCGGCGAGGGGCCCAAGGGTCATTCGTGGTTCGTTCGCTGCGGGAATCGCGACGTTCGTCGCGACGATGTCGCATGCTGCGGGTGGGGACGGGTTGCCGCCGTGGTTGAACGTGCTGGTCGCGTTGGTGCTCGCGTTGCCAGTGTGCGTGTTCCTGGCGGGGCGGGCGTTGTCTTGGTTCCGCCTTGCTGTGGCGGTCTCGATCAGTCAGTTGCTGTTCCATGCGTTGCTGTCTGTTCCCCTCGGGGTCTCGGGTGCGCCCGCCCCGGCGCATGATCACCACGCGATGGGCTCCTCGATGCTGTCGAGCATCGGGGGGGTGGCCGTTTCGATGCCGGATCACGCGGTCGCGGACGGGTCGATGTGGGTCGCGCATGTTGTCGCCGCGTTGATCACCGTGTTGATGCTCGGCCGCGGCGAGCAGGCGGTCCTCGCGGTCGCGCAACTACTGGGGCTCGCTGGCCTGGTTGCGTTGCGGTTGTTCGTCCCGTTGCGCCCGTTCCGGGTGGTGCGGGTGTTCGTGGCGGAGCCGGTCCTGGCGTTGCCTGGCCGGTTGTTCTCGGTTGTGCGGTGGCGGGGGCCTCCGGTCGTCTGCTGACGGTCCGATTTCCCTTCTTGTCATCCCTCGCGTGTGCGGCGGTGGTCGTCGCGCGCGCCAACCGAAAGGTGTTTTTGCATGTCTGGACGATCTGTCCATCGTTTCCTTGTGGTCGCTGCGGCGGCCGCGATCTCCGCCGGCCTGGTGGTCGGGTCTGCGTCCGCGGCGTCCGCGCATGAGGCGCTGTCGAACACGAACCCCGAATCGGGGGCGACGGTGACCGGCCTGCCCGAGATCGAGCTGGTGTTCACCGATGTGATCCTCGACGAGCCGACCGCGGCGAAGACGGTCGTGATCGGCCCCGACGACCGGTATTACGAGACCGGGTGCAGCGACGTCGATCAGGCGGTCATGACGACGCTTGTCGAGCTCGGCGCGGCGGGCGAGTATCGGGTGCTGTGGCGGGCGGTGTCCGGTGACGGGCATCCGATTTCCGACGAGTACTCGTTCACGTATCAGCCCGCCGCCGGTGCTGCTGCGGCCGCGGGGCGTGAGACGCCGGCGTGTGGTGATGACGGTCAGCTGGCCGAGGAGTCCCCGGCCGCTCAGGTCACGGTCGCGCCGAGCGATCTTGCTGCCGAGTCTCCGGCCGCGTCGACTGAGGCGGATGCCGCGGTGGTCGCGGAGGAAGGCGCCCCGGTGTGGGTGTGGGTCGTGGTCGCGGTGGGTGTGGTCGCGGTGGCCGCGATCGTCGCGGCTGTGGTGCGCGGGTTGCGCCGCAAGACCCCGTAAGGCGCAGACGGCCGGTCGGAGATCTCCTGTCTCCGGCCGGCCGTTGTCGTTTCCGCTCGCATCGCGGGGAGCCTATGCCGTCGCGGGCGCTTCAACCTCGGGCGCTGTCGCGGGGATGCGGCGGGCAAGGACGAAGGCGGCGACCAGCCCGCCTCCCGCGATGACCCCGAGGGCCACGGCGGCGAGGATGAGGCTGACCGCGCCGAGCCATCCCGCGATCGGGTAGGTGATCAGGAAGCAGGCGTGGGAAAGGGCGAACTGGGCCGTGTAGACGAGGTTCCGGTTCGCCGGTGTGGAGGCGTCGGCGAGGAGCCGTGACGAGGGGGTGTTCACCAGCGACGTGCCCATGCCGAGGAGCACCCAGGTGCCCAGCAGCAGGAACCAGCCGGTTCCGGTGGTGACCGCGAGGGTCGTGACGGCGATCGCCGCGGTCAGTCCCGCGGTGATGACGATGCCGCCGGCGACCATCACTCGGATCACCCCGAACCGGCCCACGAGGGTCGGGATGGTGAACGCGACGATCAGCGATCCGATGCCGTAGCTGCCGAGCGCGATCGCGAGGGCCGCATCGTCGAGCCCGAACACGCCCCGCGCGTAGACGACGGAGTTGACGAGCACGATGGCGGTCCCGGCGGCGACGATCACGTTCGTGATCATCAGGAACCGCAGCGACGGGGTCCGGGCGAACACCTTGAGCCCGAGCGGGAGCCGCTGCCAGAACGTCGAGCGTGAGGGCTCCGTGTCGCGGGCGGGGAGGCGGGAGGCGAGGACGAGGGTGGCGGAGCACGTGAACCCGATCGCGGTCCCGACGAACAGGTTGTTGTAGCTGATCACTGTCAGCAGTGCCGCGGCGATCGTGGGACTCAGGATCGCCTCGAGGTCGTAGGCGAGCCGTGAGAGCGACAGGGCCTTCGTGTAGTCCTTCGCCTCCGGAAGCACGGCCGGGATAAGCGACTGGAACGCCGGGGTGAACGTCGCTGATGCGGACTGCAGCACGAACACGAGCACGTAGATTTGCCAGGTCTCGGTCACGAACGGCAGCATCAACGCGATCGCCAGGCGGATCAGGTCGGCGCCGACGAGCACCGCCTTCTTCGGTAGCCGGTCGACGAGAGCGGCAACGAGGGGCGCGACGCCCACGTAGGCGACCATCTTGATCGTCAACGCGGTGCCCAACACCGACCCGGCCGCGGACCCCGCGATATCGAACGCGAGCAGGCCGAGCGCGACGGTCAGCAGGCCCGTGCCGACGAGCGCGATCACCTGCGCGGAGAACAGCTTCGCGTAGGTGCCGTTGCGGAGAACGGTGATCATGCGTGGTGCCCCGGCGTCTCCTCGACGGTGTGCTCCGCCTGGCGGATCGCTTCGACCACCAGCCGGGTCGCGTGTTCGTCCGTGAGCCGGTAGAACATCCGGTTCCCCTCCTGACGGACCCGCACGAGCTTTCCCCACCGCATCTTCGCCAGATGCTGAGACACCGCCGCGGGGCTCCGGTCGACGATGTCCGCCAGGTGGTTCACCGAGAGCTCCTCGCCCTGCAGCGCGAGGACGATCCGAATCCGGGTCGCGTCCGCGAGGAGACGGAACACCTCGACCGCGATGTCGACGAAGTCGTTCGCGGGAGTGAGGTCATCAGGAAAAGTATCTACGTGCATACGCAGATACTAATGCAGATTGGGGTTAGTCGAGGCGGAGTGCGGGGTATCCGGAGTAGGCGGCCGCGGCGAGGGTTTGCCAGCGGTTGGCGACGCCGGTGCTGATGCCGGTGAGGTCGGAGAGGGGGCCGGCGGGCATGGTGGCGGCGAGGGCGAGGAGTGCGGCGCCGCGGAGGGAGACGATGCTGCAGCCGAGGGTCTGCAGGTCTTTGACCATCATGCTGTAGTCGGTGTGCGCGCCGGCGCGGAGCTTGGAGGGGAACAGCCAGTCGGAGTCGGTGTCCCAGCGTCGCGGGGCGTCGAGCTGCCGGCGGATCAGGGCGGGGAGCGGGTCGCGGAGCCTCACGGGTGAGGTGCCGATGGTGACGGTCATCTCGTCGCCGGTGTCGGTGATGGCGGTGCGGGTGAGTTTCGCGACGGTGGAGCTGGGGCGTCCGAGGGTGCCGCAGAGCAGGCCGCAGATCCGCGTCCGCAAGGGGATGGTCTCGTCGGTCTCGAAGCGGTGCATCCAGTCCCGGTAGACGGGTATCGGGTAGCTGGTGGAGGGGTCGACCCAGCGGGACGGCGGCGGGCTCATCCGCGTCGCGCGTCCGGTGTCGGCGGCCCAGCGGATGAAGGTGCGGACCTGATCGAGGTGCCGAGGGAACTGTTCTAGGTAGTCCTCGAGGATCGTCTGGGACCCGGTGTGCAGGTCGAGGGCGTTGTCGTGGAGGTAGGTGAGAAACGCCAACGCGATCCGGCAGGAGGAGCGGGCGCGATCGAAGGTGCCGTCACTGAGGCCGTTGCGGGCGATCAGCAGCCGGGTGCGGGCGATGACGGACCATCGGCAGTAGGGGCCGAGGATGCGGGAGATCTCGGCGGGGTGGCCGGTGAGGAACCGGTCGAGCCAGCGTTCGAAGTGCGACCAGGCCTGGTCGCGGGGTGGGAGCACGCCGACGTCGGTGAGGGCGTGACGCATGAGTTCGGCGACTTGGGTGACAGGGTGCTCGTCGAGGTCTTCGTGAGAGATCTCGAGGCGCCCGGTAAGCATGTCGCGGATCAATCGGGCGGAGGCGGAGCGTCGCGGCCATTGGACCATGGATTTCGGCTCGGGGTGGTTCAGGAGCCTGACCCGGAGCGGCTCGAGCACCCCCTGCCGGTCGGGGGTGCCGGCGGCGAAGAGGGCGTCGACGGCGTCGCGGGCGCTGCAGGGATAGCACTTCTTGCCGTGACGGATGTCTTCGATGCCGCAGCTGACGCAGATGAACGGAGATGACCGTCCCGCGCAGGGTGTGCAGGCGAGGGTGCCGTCGTCTGCGACGGATGCGACCAAAGTGACGCGCTGGCATCGGGGGCAGGGTCGGCGCGTGTTGCGGATGACGTTGAAGCAGGGGCTGCAGGTCGCGCCGCCAGTGAACCGCACCCTGACGCGGGCGGTGCGCCCGCAGTGCACGCAGGGTTCGACTTTCCCGGGGGCGCATTCTGGGCAGAGCGGGCCGGCCGCAGTGGTCGTGTGCACCAGGCGTGCGTTGCCGCAGCGGCTGCAGGACTTCTTCGCGTCCGGGAGCCGCCGTCGGCAGTTGTTGCAGAGCGGTTTCCCGCCGCGGCGCAGGCAGACGAGGCGGATCCTGCCGCAGTCGCTGCATTCCTCGGCGCGCAGCACGTCGGTGCAGGGCTTGCAGATGCGCCGATCGTCGGGCCCGCGGCCGATGATCCGTTCTCGTCCGCATCGTTCGCAGACGGGCACCACCACGGCGTGCCCGTTATCGCGAACTCGGCGGAGCAAGCGCTGCACGATCGCGGGCGTCATCCGGTCACCGGCATGGGCGAGGTCGGTGGTGGTCCGGACGTAGCGGGCGATGTGCCCGCGGGTGACGGCGGCGGGCGCGAACTCGACGATGAACTCCGTGAGCGAAGCTTCGCCCATGCTCACCCAGGGTTCGCCCTGCGCGAGGAGATGGTGAACGGTGTCGGGAAGTGCGGTGGTGGGTGGCGAGGTCACTGCTTGTCGGGGCGGACGAGCTTGGCAGGGACCGTCCGCAACGACCCGAGCTCGGTGACCGTTCCGCCGACCACGCGGGTCTGCTTCACGGTGATGTCCTCGAACGTGATGAGGTCGTTGGGGGTGCAGCCGAGGATCACGCAGAGCGCGTCGAGGACTTCCATGTTGAGTCGTTGCGGCGGGCTCGTCACCAGCCGGTAGACCTGCTCTCGGGAGAGGGAGACGCCCTGCTCGGCCAGTAGCGGGCCGAGGTCGGTGGTCTTGAAGATGTCGCGCTCGGCGAGACGCCGACGCAGGTGCCACTCGAACTTGCGGGTCATGCGACGTCCTCCTTCTTTCCGAGCACCCGATCGAGCGCTTCGTGGAACACCCGGTTCTTCCAGTCATCACTGACCGAGGTGTAGATCGCCGTCGTCGACGAGTGATGATGCCCGACCTGCTCCTGAACGAACCTCTCGGCGTAGCCGAACTCGATCAGGTGCGTCACATACGAGTGCCGCAAGCTGTGCAGCGTCAGCATCGGGTCCAAGTCGAGGTCGTCGCGGATCCGCGCGAACCGGACGTCCGCGGTGCGGGTGCTGATCCGGTCGCGGCGCTCGCTCAGCCAAAGCGCCGCGGCGTTGTCCGTCGCGATCCGCGGCCGGACCTCCTCGACCCAGACCTTCAACCCGCGGGTCGCCCACTCGAACTCTGGCAGCGCGAGGATCGTGCGGCGCCGCGGTGGCGAACCTTTCATCGCCTTCCCGTAGCGAACGTGGACCTTCCCGTAAGGGCCCCAGTCGGGCATGTGCGGGTTCGGTCGCAGATCGTTGAGATCGAGCATCACCGCTTCCCGGCGGCGCAGCCCGAACGCGTAGACGGTCTTGAACAGCTGCGCGTCCCTCAGCGCCGGGATCGCCGCCTTCCCGCGGCTCGCGATCAGATCCTCCGCCATCTCATCGGCCCGCGCGAAGAACGCCTCGAGCTCGTCATACCCGAACGGTCGCCGCGATGCGCGCGCTTCGAACTCCGCCAGATGCGAGTGCGTGTTCCACGGGTGGCAGATCTGCGCCGGGACGAGCCCGAACCGCTCGAGGCAGACGTCATGCCAGTCGTAAGTCGGATTGACGAGAAACTCGCAGAACAGCTTCACCATCAGGTGGTAGCCCCGGATCGTGGAATGCGCGACCGGCTGCGGCCGCGACAGCAGCGCAGACGTGAAGTCCTCAACATCCCGCGGACCCCAGTTCCACGGATACTCGCCGGTGAACTCTTGGAACCGTCTCACACCCCACAGCCGCGCCTCAATGGTCGAGGTCGACAGGCCTCGGGACCGCAACGAGATCGCGTACCGATCGAGCATGTCGGTGAACGTGGCCCGCTCGGGGTCGAGTTGCACAACAGGCGCGAGCATCAGCGGGCGCGAAACCATTCACCCTCCAGGGATGCATCAGACGCAACGGAAACGACAGTAAATGTAACACACGGTCAACAGGCGCAACGTCTATTGCGCCTTGCCCCTCAGTTGCATCGGGCGTTACGCCGTGTACGCGGATATCGATGATCTCGCGGCTCGTCAGGCAAAAGCTGGCTCAACGCTGCCCGCGCACAGCCGATCGAGACCGCAATGACCCCGGCTCAAGTCGGCGCCCGACCATCATCAGTAAGCTGGCACGGCTTCGTTTCCGCGCCAGATCAACGATCATGCGCCAACCCGCACAGTTGCAGGAAATGCAACACAGCCCGCTTGTGTACAGTAAGCCGAACTGCGTCCAGTGCAACGCCACGTATAGGGCGCTCGACGCCAAGAACATTCCCTATCGCGTCGTGGACCTCAGCGAGGACGACGCTGCGCTCGAGTACGTCAAGGAACTCGGCTACGCACAGGCGCCCGTCGTGGTCGTCGACGACGAGGATCACTGGAGCGGTTTCCGTCCTGATCACATCGAGCGCGTCGCCGCTCACATGGGCTGAGCGATGGACGAGGAGCAGAGAGACGAGCGCGGCCCGGTGTCGTGGGAGTCCTTCAACTGGATGCGGCAAGAGATCATCCGGCTCACCAGCGAGAACGCGCAGCTGCAGCGGGACGTTGACCTTTGGCAGTGGCAGGCGAATCACTGGTACATGAAGGCCAACTACTCCCCCGAGCAGCTCGCGGAGTTTGCACGCAAGCGGGCTCAGCTCGACGTGCCGACTGATGACGCACCAGAGTGACCAGAAAACACGTGATATGAACTAGACCACATTGACCAACTAGGCTAGACTGACAGTAACAACACGGCGGACCAACACCACCAACCACAAGGAGCAGAACCCATGTCGACCATCACCTTCGCCGGCAACCTCACCGCGGATCCCGAGCTGCGCTACACGCAGAACGGCCGCCCCGTGGTCCACTTCACCATCATCGAGAACCGACAGCGCCGAACGCCCGACGGAGGATTCGAAGACGCCGAGCCCAACGCGTTCCGCGTCGAAGCCTGGGGTGAGCAGGCCGAGAACGTCGCGGCCTCGTCCCACAAGGGAGATCGACTGACGATCGAGGGACGCATCGAAACCAACCGGTGGACCGATAAGGGCACCGAGCAGGAGCGCACCGCGCAGCAGGTCACCGCCGTTGAGGTGGGATTCAGCCTCAAGTACCACACGGTCACCGCGAAGAAGGCCGAGCGCAAGACCGCAGCGGGGGAGCAGGGCAATCAGAGCGACCAGGCCGGCTCATGGGAAGTCGCCGACATCCCCAACAGCGACACCCCGTTCTGAACCCCGCCTGAGACGAAGGAGAAAACATGATTGTTCAAGGATTCCTGGCTTGGGGCATCTGGGCCTGGGTGCTGATCGTCGTCGGCTGGCTCGTGCTCTGCGGGCTGGTGACCGTGATCATCGTTGGTATCTACAGGCTGCGGGAACTGATCAAGGAGCTGCGCGACGCTAAGGCGGAAGAAGACGCCCGTCCCGAACGCTCCGCACCCCGCGCGAACCTCATCCAGTGGGCAGGCCACGAAGACACCCGCGATCGGATCATGGACTACGCCGACCGCAAGAAGGTGTCCGTCAACACGGCGCTGATCGAGACCGTGCAGCGCGGCATCGACCAGCTCGACCCTCAGGGAGACTCCAAGTGACCGTCTACACGCTCGCGATCCTCAAGGGAGGATCGGGCAAGACCACGACATCCGCAGACCTCGCGGCGGCACTCGTCGCCATGGGGCGGCGCGTGCTGGCAATCGACCTCGACCAGCAGGGCAACCTCACCAAGCGCCTCGGCGTGACCGAAGACACGGAGTTGTCGGCGGTCGCAGCTGACGTGCTGGTCGGGGAAGCATCCGCGCTCGAGGCGGCCGTCCCGTCGCCGAGCGTGCCGGGTGTGAGCATTCTCGTCGGAAGCCAGGACCTCGCCTCTCTAGACCAGCGGCCCGAGATCATCACCTCGCTGCGCGACATGCCGGAGCTCGCCGACCACTGGGATGACGTCGTAATCGACACCCCGCCGGCATTGGGCCTCCTCACCCTCTCTGCCCTTGCAGCTGCAGACGTCGTGATCGCACCCGTCGAATGCGCGACCGAAGCGTATGACCAGCTCGGCAAGCTCAATGAATTCGTGGCGCAGCGCGTCGCACCCCGGCTGCACGTCGGGCAGCGCATCCACTGGATCGTCCCCACCAAGTACCGCCACGGGCGGCTGATCGATCGAGAAGTCGTCGAAGTGCTTACCGAGCAGTTCCCCGGCCGCATCACCAGCCCCGTCCGCGAGGCAGTAGCCGCCAAAGACGCCTACACCGACGGCAAGCCCGTCAGCGTTTACGCGCCGGGCTCTGCGATCGCCGAGGACTACGCCCAGGCGCTCGCACCGATCATCGGGACTCCCATTCCCGCGCGAAAGACCGCACCACCCGTGCCCGTCACCGCCTGACAAACAAAACAGCACTGACCAACCAGACCAAGGAGACAGCCATGGCACGTCGAAGCCTCCGCGACCGCAACGCGGCCGCGCTCGCGCACGAATTCTATGAACCCGTCGACGCGCCCGCCGAGGAAGCGCCGGCAGAGCCGCCCGCAGAGCCGGTCAACGAGGTCACGCCGGCGCGAGCGACGCCCGAGCGTCGGCCGACAGCGGCGCCGAAGAAGCGACCGCAGGCGGCTCCCGGCGACACGGACCGCCTGGGCATCTACCTCACGCCCGACGAGTTCAATGGCGCTCGAGCGGCATATCTCGCCGACTGGACCAACGGGGGAGAGGCGGACACATTCGCCCGCTGGATCGCCGCAGCGCTCGACACACACGCGGCGCGGACTCCGAAGCAGCGTGCCACTCGGGGCGGCCTTCGAGGGCGCTCCGAGGAGCGCACCGGCTCCACCCGGTCCTTCAACATCCCCACCGTCACCATGAAGCGGATGCGCGCGGCTATCACTGCCGATCAACAGGCCGGCCGCTGGCCATCCGACAGCGCATGGGCCGCCGAAGCCATCGGCATCGCCGTCGACGCTGCCCGAGCGAGCAACGGAGGAACGCTGCCGACCCCGCCAGAGCGCCTGCCGAACCGGCTCGTTCGCTAACCGCACACGATAGACCAACCAGACACGGCAGACCACCGGGACTTACCACCCCACATCGACAAGGAGCACATCGTGACGGACGAGAACAACCCCGGCAATCGGCCGGTCGTCACGCGGCGCCCGCCACGGCGCACGCGTGCGTTGCTGATCACCACCGCTGGGCTCGCCGTGGCCCTCGTGTCGACGGCCGGTTGTACGCCGCAGGAACGCCCTGCAGAAACGCAGACAGTAGTGGCGGCCGCCGAGGCGGCCGAGGTTGTCGCCGTCGTCGACGGCGACAACCTCGACGTCAAGACAAGCGCGGGGGAGTCGCGCGTCAGAATCATCGGCATCGATACGCCTGAGATCGGACGCGACGGCGCAGCGGGGGACTGCTACGCGATCGAGGCTCGCAACTTCCTAGACGAGCTGCTGTACGGCCGCAAGGTTGAGCTGCAGAGCGACAGCACGCAGGCCGACGTAGACGCGTACGGCCGGCTACTCCGCCACGTCGACGTCGACGGGCAGAGCGCCGCGGTGCTCGCGATCGCAGCTGGCACCGGCTACGAGTACACCTACGACAAGTCCTATGAGGGACAATCTGACCACCTGGCCGCGGAAGCGGCCGCCAGAGACGAACGCGTTGGGCTGTGGGGCGCCTGCCCCTCAGTGGACCGGTGAGGAAGGGAACGACCATGAACGCAGAGAACACGCCTGTGGATCCCCGCAACTTCACGACGGCGGCGACGCGCTTCGACGAGGCGTTGAGCGCATACCGGGCGGCGTCCGCCCGCGTCGACGACGCGCAGGCCGCGCTCGAAGCGCTCGAATGCCGAGCGCCGTTCGCCTACGCGGTCACTGGGCCCGATGGTGAAGAAGATGAGTACGTGATCGACGCGAAGTGCACGTACTCCCAGGGGCATGCGGGGGAGCACCGGGAGGACTTCGACGAGTCCGACGCAGCACCCGACAACTACGCGCAAGCCCTCGCCCGATTCCGCGATGAAGCAAACCGCGCAACTGACCTACGGGAGGACTGGGAGGACGCGGATGAAGCGCTCGACGAGCTGCGATGCAATCACGGCGGCCGCGGTGAGTGGCCATGCGTCCTCCGTCGAGGCCACGACGTCGCGCACGTGCACCCGAGTGAGATGCAGCTGATTCTCTGAGCAAGTGTCCACACGAATGGACACTCTGCGATCGACTGTCCACATGAGTGGACAGTCGAAGCGAAAGTTCCTTGATTCGTTGACGCCGGCGCCGCGTCCCACTTGGCACGGCGAGCCTGTTTCCACGGAGGATGCGGCCGCTGCGCTAGAGCGTGCCGTGGAGTTCAAGTGGGACGCGTATCGCGCACACCACGTTGTACGAGCGCAAGCGATCGCTGTGTTGACTGAGCAGGGGATGAGCGTTCGAGAGGTCGCACGGATGCTCAAGATCTCGAAATCGCTGGTCGCCAAGCAGCTGAAAGAGCCCTACTTCGAGCCGCCGCCCGAGCTTCGCGGATCGGACGACGATCGCGCCTCCCGCACTCGGGAGCTGGTGACCAGGGCATGGAACGGTCTGTGGCGAGCAGATCGAGACCCGGACTTCGGAACCGCCCGTCGCGATCAGTCGCTATAGCCGCTTCTATGATCCTCCTATAGACTGGGCTATAGGAGGTGGTGATCATGACTGTCATGGAGATCCCTGCTGAGGCGCGGGCTGCTGTTCGGGCTCGGCTGAGGAAGGAAATTGACGACCTGGACTATCGGCGTTCGTTGCGGATTCTGGGGGAGCGTGGGTACACGCAGGTGCGGATCGCGGGGTGGCTGGGGATTGCGCAGCCGTCGGTGACGAATGCGTTGAAGACGGCGACGAAGACGGCGCTGCCGCGAGAGGGTTTCTCGGGTGCATCGCCGTATGAGATCTGTCAGCGATATGCGGCCGGCTTCCTCGAGCGGGAGCACCTGGTTGACGAGCTCACGCGGTGGCCGTATGCCCCGAGAGGGAAGACGAATCCCGAGCTCGAGCTTGACGATGTGATTGTTCACCCTGAGGGGTCGTGGGCTGAGGTCGAGCAGGCGAGCTATGCCGGACTGATCGATGACGAGATCTACGAAGAGGTCTTCGAGCGTCGTCACCCGCGAGCGGCGGCCGAGTGAGTCCGGCGGAAGCTGAGCGTCATATCGATCTGATTCGGCAGCTCTCCCGTCCGGGTGGGCCTGTGTCGAAGGATGCGCCGACGGCGACGATCAACAACCCCACATGGTGGGTCGACGGTGAGTTGACACCGCAGCGTGGGCGACTGTTTGGGCAGCTACTCGCAGACGCAGCGGCGCGCTATCCGGACGCGCGGGGCGAGAGCAAGGCTCTGGTGCTCGCGGGGCCGCCCGGTGCCGGCAAGGGGAGCGTTGCGGATCGGGTGCTCGGAGCGTCGAAGTCGTCGTACGTGAACATCGATGCCGACGACTTCAAGGCCGCGCTGCTGCGCCAGTCGATCGCGGATGGATCGTACGAGTCATGGATCAAGCCGGCGGCCGTCCGCGACCTGGAGGTGGCGGGGGAGCGGCTCTACCCGATGGAGTTGGCGGCGCTCGTTCACGAAGAGTCGTCGGAGCTTGCGTCCGCGCAGCGGGCGCGGATGATGACCCGAGGGACGAATATCATCGTCGACACCGTGTTGGGCAGTGAGGCGTCCGCGGTCGAACTCGGCACACAGCTGGAGCGTGCCGGCTACAGCGTCCATGTTGTCGACGTGGAGGTGCCGTTCGAGGTCTCGGAGGAGCGCATCGTGCAGCGGTGGTCTGAGGCCATCACCGCGGCCGAGGCGGGGCAGGATCCACTCGGTGGCCGTTGGGTGCCGAGCGCGTATGCGCGTCCTCTCTTCGACACGGCGCACGGTCGTGCCCGCTCGCAGGATGCTGCAGCTCTGCTCGCGGAGAATCCGGCGGTTCAGCGATTCGAGCGTCATTTCACATCGATGGACGAGCACCGTTCTGCAATCGCGGAAGGGCGTCGGGCGCAGCCAGCGCGAGAGTTGAATCTGGCGCGCCTGCACCCGGGCGGGCCGATGGTCGATGCCGCGTACATGAAGCGTGCGCCGACGGCGGCCGTTCGGAAACCCGGATCGCAGAAAGACCTAGGGCGCGGGGGACCGGAGCTGTCCTAAGCGCTCTTCTCCCTTACCCGATATCAAGCCGCCATACAACAGAAAGGACCCTGTCAAGGGGGAGGCCGTGCCTCATCGCGTAGCGACGCGAAGCGCCCTTGACAGGGTCCTTTCTGCTGCGATGATCCGGCATCGGGTGAGGGGGAATGCGGATCGTGAGCCAGGCTGATTAGCCGTTCTGCTCGCTGTCTGAGGACGCGGCTGCGCTGCGACGTCGTGACGTCTTCGGCCCGGTCTCCGTGATCCCGAGCTTCTTCAACTCGGCCTCCGACCAGCCGTCACTGAGCGCGGCACGGTACAGGCGAGCGCTCTCCCTTTCGGACTCGGCAAGCTGTTCTCGCAGCGCCGCGGTGTCGTGCTGCGCACGGACGACGGCACGCACCGATTCGATGCGCTGATCCAGAAGCTCGCGCGCTTTGCGCTCGGCGGATTCAATCACGTGTTCGGCTGTCATAGCACAACTCTAGCAGGTATGATGAACGCATGGAACGGGAGCAAGCTAGAGACTTAGGTACCCTAAGTCGCTTGCCGGCATTGTGCCGGGCTGTTCCCAACGTGGTCGGGTCGTTGCACTGGGCAGGGGAGGAGAGTCATGGCTGACGCTCCTGTTCCGTCGCGAGTTCGCGGGCGGCGGCGGCGTGAGAACGCGCCGGGCGGCCGCCAGCACACCCACAAGGTGGGAGTGACAGCGGAGGAGGAGGCGCTGCTGCTGCAGCGTGCGCTGGAGGCGGACGTCACCATTCCGCGCCTCATGGTCGAGGCCGCTCTTGCGGAGCATGGCGAGACGTCGACGGATCGTCGTCGGCTTGCGGCCGAGTTCTTCCACACGCGTCGCCTTCTTGCGTCGCTGGCGAACAATGTGAACCAGATCGCGCGTGCGACGAACGCGGGGGAGCGGCCGGGGGATGAGCTGCACCACGCGTTGCGTGCGGTGCGTGAGGTGTCGGCGAAGATCGACGAGTTGCTGCCGCAGTTGGTGAGTTCGCGATGATGCCGAACATCACCCGGGGTGGGAGTATGCCGGGGCTGATCATGTACCTCCGTGGTCCGGGTCGGGCGAACGAGCACACGGCGCCGCACGTTGTCGCGGGACACGATGTGATCGTGGAGTTGGCCGGGCAGGGAGAGCTTTCAGCGGACGCGGGCTTGGACCTCGCGAACGCGCTCGACTTGCCGTCGAAGCTGTTCGGCACGGAGGTCACCGTGCCGGTGTACGACATCGACGAGGAGACCGGTGAGCGAGTCGCGACGGGGGAGAGGCGCGACGCTCACGTGTGGCACTGCTCGCTCAGCGTGAAGGCCGAAGAGGGCGAGCTGAGTGACCAGCAGTGGTCCGCGATCGCGACCGACTTTGTCCGCGAGATGGGTTTCGTCGACGAGGAGGGCGAGCGGTCTTGCCGCTGGGTTGCGATCCGTCACGGCCTGTCCACATCGGGCAACGACCACGTACACATCGCCGTCAACCTGGTGCGCGAGGACGGCACCAAGGCGGACACGCATCGCGACTACGTGCGCGCACAGAAGATCGCCGGCGAGCTCGAAGTCAAGTACCGACTCGACGTCCTGGAGAGCCGACAGCAGAACGCCCGAACCCTCAGCGCGAACAAGCCGGCAGAGACCGCACGAGCCGCGCGCGAAGGCGAGGCGTACACGCAGCGCGACGAGCTGCGCCGACGCCTGCGCACGGTCGCAGCGAACTCGGACTCCGAGAAAGAATTCATCGCCGCCGCACGCAATGCCCGCGTGATCGTGCGCCCTCGATACGAGAAAGGCGGCACGGATCGCGTCGTCGGATACACCGCGGCGATGATCCCCACGAAGGCCGACGAGAAGCCCGTCTGGTACGCACCGTCCAAGCTGGATCGTTCGCTCGGTCTGCCCCAGCTGCGCTCCGGGTGGGAGCACACGAACGCGAGCGAGCTTGCCGCGGTGGATGCCTGGAAGGGTGCGGGCCGCGCCGCCCGGGTGCGCGGTTTTGACGCCCCCGAGAAGGTGAAGGCTGCGCCCGTCTCGGAGATCGCCATGGCGCGTGTGGCAGGTCACGACACCGAGGCAGTGCGGCCGGGGGAGAGTGCCCCGGTGTTCAGTGCTGAGGCGGCGGCCGCGGATCTATCGGGCGTCTACGCGCACGCGTCTATGGCGCTCGAGCGCGGCACGCCGGGACCGCTCGCGGCCGCCTCTGACGAGTTCGCCCGCGTCGCTCAGGGGCAGCGCGGATCTGCCGTGCCGATGCGTCGTGCGCTCGATGCCGGCTACCAGATGCGGTTGATGGCGCGCGGCGCCGGCACCGACAGTAGGGAGGGGTGGATCGCTGTCATGCGACAGATGAATCGCGTTGCGAAGCGCATCGCAACTGTGCAGCACGAGCGCGGCGCGGCAGACAACGCAGCGGCCCTCCGCTCGAGCGCGGAGGCCGCGTTGAAGGCCGTACAGGAACGCATGCAGCGGACGACCGGACAGAGCGTTACGGGGGTGCCTGGATCTACGATCGGAGCACGACCCACGACGCAACAACGACCAATGAACCCAGGTCGCACCAGCGGCCCGGATCTCGGTAGATAGAGGGGGACACCATGAACGAACAGGAAGAGATTTTCCAGGCCGGCGACCAAGCCATTCGTGCCGGTCTCATGTCGCTCGGCCAGGTAGGCGAGCGCATCGCAGCGAAGAGCGCCGAGAAGGCGCGCCAGTCCCGCGAGCTCGACGAAGGCGCTGCACGTCTCGCAGAGCGCGCCCGTGTCGAGGCAGAACGAGCGGAACGCGACCAGGCCCGTCACCTCGAGCGGGCGCAGGCCGCGGGGGACCGTCAGGTCGATGTGGCGATCACCGTTGCACGCGACCAGGTGCGCCGCGACGGATGGTGGGCAGGAGCGGACGGAAACCGTGTGGCGACGCAGTTCTCCCTCCTCCAGCAGCTCGACGGAGACCCACGCGCGGCCGACGCCCGCGACATCATGCGCGAGCGGATCCGCGACCTCTACGGCGTCCACACGGACGAGATCGTGGCCAAGCACCCCACGAGCCCACTCGACCAGCACAACGCGCTCACGAACGCGATCGATGACTGGCGTGCAGCGCACCGTGAAGACGCCCTCGCGGAGGAAGAGCGCACGAAGGCTACCGAGGAAGAGATCTCCACCGGCGCCTCCGCTGAGGAGACTCAAGAGCACCTGGACGCGGCCGAGGAGCACGAAGAGCGCGCCGACACTCTCCGCGCTGATGGAGCCCAGGAGGAGCGTCAGGCCGACCTGTTCGAGGCCGAACAGCACCAGGACTTCACCGCCGACGTCGCCGCGGTGAAGGAGGCGAAGACGCAGGCAGGCAAGGCCCGGGCTGAGTCGGCCAGCGGTTACCCGCGCTCCGCGAACCAGGCTCTGAACGAGGGGCGGAAGAAGGGCGCGCCCAAGGCGCGCGTGAACCGCTCCCGCCAGGTGAAAGCCGGCACCGAACTCACTCGCTGACCGACGGTCGATGGAGGGCGTGATCACCATGGTGATCACGCCCTCCATTCTGTGCCGGGACGCTCGCCACCGCGCCATGAGTCGATCACAACGGGCTACGTCCAGGCCTCTGTCCGCTCGCTGATGCGCTGGCACGCCCCTTGCCAGATCCAGCACCGTAGAACCTCATCGTCGAGTGAGAGTTCGACCCCGACGGCATCCGCCGTCCACCGCCGCACCAGGACGGTGCACTGCACGTCCGTGTCCCCGAAGCGCAGCCAGGCGAGTCCCCAGAGCTTCTCCCGCTCCGGGACGATGGTCACGGGACTTCGGTCGAGCCGCAGTTGTTCATGCGTCAGGGAGTGCAGCGGACCGCGCTTGCGCGCCGCGCGCAGCTGGCTCTCTTCGAGCCGTTGCATTGACATGTGCGGGTAGCGCTTGTTCGTGCCCATCGGCGCACGATCACCTCCCACAGCGGTCCACGGAGTACCTTGCTATGGTAGTTCGTATGTTCTAATCTCGACGCTCGGGAAATAGCCGATAATCGTAATTATGTCAGAACATTCGCTCCGCGTCGGTCTAGCTCCATGTAGCCGAGCTCGTCGATCAGGAGCAAGTCGACGCGGCATATCGCGCGAAGGTCTACGCCATTGTCTTGACCTCGGCGGCTTCGACGAGGCGGGCGACGAAGGTGTACTTGACGTGGCGAACGGGTCGAGCTGGCAGCTCTCGAGTACAGCGCCTCAACGGTGTACCACGCTGACCAAGATCGACCGACCCTGCCTTGCCGACCAGGGAATCCAATGGGACCGAACCTAGGGCGATTCGGGACTCTCCCATTCGTCAAGTTCACTCGCGGCAGTAGGCGGCAGTGGGATTGAGGGGCCCCCTCTCGCATCGACCGCCCCAGTCGCACCGACAGAGCGGAAGCCCCCGAGCGAGGAGCCGATAGACCCCATCCCCAGACCGGGTGACTTCCTCGCTAGCCAAAAGTATATATACCGGTCTGACGTTCGTCTAGAATCTGTCCGGAAGCCCCACCACACCTGGGCTCCCGAGTACCTTCTCGGGCCCTGGATGCTGGGTGGTGCTAACAGGTACCGGGTTCCGTGTGACGCGCGCCTGCCGCATCTGCACCGAATTCTTCCGCGGAAATCGAGGAGTAGTCGAGCTCACCCGCTTCGATTCTGGCCGCACGACTCTCAAGGAGATCCGCGACGACTGCTGCGAGCTCACCCGAACCCGTAGTCTCTGCGCGCTCTCGAACATCAGCGGCGTACTGACGAAGTACCGCCACCTTGAAGGTTCGTAATTCTTGCTCGGAAGTAATCAGACGCTCCCATTGGGTCAGCAGAGTTAGAGGTGGCGACAGCAAGGCCCCTGCCCGCCAGAGACTCAACCCATCGAGCAGAAAACCTCACCGGAGCGGCCCGACCGTGGTGCCCCAGGCACAACCCGGGGCTGCTCTGCCTCGGACTGTACCCCCAAAATCGGCTCACCGTCACCCCGTCTAATGCCGCCGACCGATAGGTCTCCAGTATGTCGAACTGGTCGGCACTCCCCCATGCGACGAGCAGCACCGAATCCGAACAACTCAGATAACCTCCTGAGTTCTCCTGTCAAGGTGCTATCACGTCAGCCAAGCCAGATCGATACTGCCTTCGGATGGAGGGTGACATGACTGGACTTCCCGATCCCCGGTTCGATCTTCGCAAGGTCGCGGAGTACGAATGGTTGATCCTCGATCATCGATACGAGGCAAACGATCCTCGCCGAACCGTCGGCTGTATCTATCAAGTCGACGAGTACGAGGTCGAAGTGATGTGGATGCGCGAGATCCCCGCCGCAACACGATATATGTCACCGATCGAGGTACTCGAGAACGTCCGACTGCTTGAGACGCGGAACCGCTCGACGCGGCCGACCCCGATCCCCCATCAGCCGCCGCCGGTTGCCCCATAGGCGAACAACTACCGCCGTAAGCGTAATGTCCTGTCTATGGGACGAATCGAATACAACGCGGCCCGACCACCTATCGGAGTCGATGACGATACTCTGGCCCACCTGAAAATCGTGATCGCGACGAAACTGCGACGGCAAGAGAGCTTCATGATGACTTGGTTGGCAGATACAACGACTGCCGATGGTCGACTCACGATCTGGGTGCACCCGAGCATCCCGTTGATTATCGCGTTCGACGACGCCGTGATGCCATCTGTCGATCCGCAACGAGTCACTCGCATGATGGACCAGCTCAACACTCGGGGCGAACTTATTCTTGACCAGCTCTCCCACTAAACTTCAGGTCTCGCGCGGTGCTGACAGGAGTGATCCACGTCCCTCCCCCGCACTGATAGTCGTTATTATGTAAGTTTCTGTATCGATGTCGCTGCGTCGCTCTACTCTGAGTGCATGCTCGAATTGATCCCTGCTCGACTGCTCGTGGTAGACCTCGATGACACGATCTGGCACTGGTTCGATCCCTGGCACGCGTCCTTCTCAGCGTTGCTTGATGGGCTGGTGGAGCAATCGGGGCAGCCCGAAGAGGACCTGATCGCTGAGATGCGAACGATCCACCAGCGGAGGGGTACGTCAGAATACTCGTGGCTAATCGATGAGATGAAAACCCTCGAGTCCGTGGTGCCCGCAGGTCGTTCGGTTCGGGAGTTTTACGATCCTTCTATCCATGCTCAGAACGCAGCCCGGCTGAAGCGAACCAGGCTCCGCCTCGGCGTCCGGGAAACCTTGGAGCATGTTAAGGGGAGAGGAACGACCATCGTTGCCTATACCGAATCGCTGGAGTTTTGGACCCGTTGGCGCATCATCACCAACAAGCTGGATGGGTTGCTAGACGAGTACTACTCCTCGCCCGACCATGATGCCCCGATCGGTCTAGAGCCGAGGGCTATGCGGCATGTCCCGGGCGACGCCTATGCTCTCTCACACACTCAGCACCGGCATGTGGCTACTGGGATACTCAAGCCGGCGCCTGCAGTGCTCGAGCAGATCATGGCGGACCACGCGGTCTCCCCCGAAGAGACTGTGTACGTAGGTGACACGCTAATAAAGGACGTAGAGATGGCGCAGCGCGTCGGTGCGTTCGATGTCTGGGCTGAGTACGGAGTAAATCACCGAGACCCCCGGTACGAACTGCTCCAGCGTGTGTCGCACTGGACCGATGAGATGGTGCGGAAAGAGCAGGACGAGCGCCCTGGAGTCCAACCCGAACCGCGCTACGCGTTGCGAGAGAGCTTCGCTGAGCTCTTGGGTATTTTCGATTTCGGGCCAACTGAGAGCAGGCGAACATGACCCAGGACTCCGAGTCAGAACGGACGATAGACCTATGGAAGACGGTCGTGGGGGTGCAGCAGCATTTCAACGACATCGGTTGGCGGATTAGGTCCCTAGCCATCACGGCGCTTACCTTTACGCTCGGTGCTGCCTTCTTTGGGTACCTCAACGCAGAGAATGTCTCGTTCGGTTCGATCAGCTTCAACCCCAGCGCACTGGTTCCGTTGCTGGGACTGTCGATTTGGTTACTGTTCTGGTTCGCCGATGGTGTGTGGTACCACCGGCTGCTCAAAGGCGCGCAGGCCGCCGCCGCACCGATCGAAGAATCGTTGAAGCGGCTTGGGATCGACGCTGGCCTCTCAACCGAGATCACTAAGGCGAGTCGCACGGGATGGGGACCATTTGAGGAGATGACCTCCACTCAGAAGCTCAACATCTTCTATGGAGCAGGTGTCTGCATACTGTGTCTTGTTGGCATCGGCATCGCGCTGTTGACACTTGAGATTGGGCAAGGTGGCACGCTACAGCCAGCCCCGATGGTCAGTCCTACCCCGTGATTGGGCAAACTCCTGAGGCCATCGGCGGTGATCTGTCGGTTCGACGAACCACCGAGAAGACACTTCTCGGATCCTTCAAGGAGAGTCAGTGGCACGAACCAAGGTGGACTCGTGGCTCTCGGCGCACGTGATCCCCTCGGCACCGCGGCGCTCCGGAAAGCGTATGTTGACGACGTGACTCATATTGATGGTGTGGTGCGGCCACGGCGCGTGACGTCGGTGGAACTTGTCGGAGATGCTGCGGGAGTGCACGTCAGTTGGAAGCTGGGCGAGCCCGTTTCAGCGCATCCCGTGAAGGACTTCGTTTACTCGGTTGCCGTCACAGGTAACCGGGGCAGCTTTGTACGGACGTTCTCGGTTCGTTTCGTTGGAACGGAAGATCCAGAAGTAGTCGCTGACGTTCATGAACTAGTGCTCGCGGCGCGAGGTCCGAGCCGCTCAGGCGACGTGATCGTCGGGGCCGGGTCGGTGTCGGTCCAGTTCTTCGAGGTCGGGCTCGGCTCGGAGCCGCACGACAGCGCCTATGCCGACCTTTGGGTGAATGGTGTTCTCGTGCAAGAGCGACTGCCCGTCAGCGTCCTAGAGGGCTGAGCCGAGGGCAGAACCGATAGGGGTCCTACGTCAGAGGACGCAAGGCAGACACCTGCGTACGCGGGACCCATAAGGGCGCCTGCGGGTCGAGGGTTCTCAGTTTTTCGGCCGGAGGACGCTCTTCATCACGTCGGTAACAACCTTGGCGACGTTGGAGGTACCCCAGCTGAGGTCTCGAACCTCAATCACGAGCACCATGTCGTTGGTGTCGACATGCTTTTTGACGTCGTCGCGCACTTCGCCCGCGGTCTTGTTAGATCCCACGATCCACACGCTCTCGAGTGGCTTCATCCGCGGAGCATAGGTGAGCATGTGTTTCGTGATCTTGTCGTAATCCCGCTTGGGGCCGACGAGGTCGTATGAGACCAAGTAGTTCGCCATCCTGCTGTCCTTTCGTAGTGCGCCTCAGGGCGCGGATGGCCAAACCATATACATGCCCTCCGACAATGGCCCGTGGGACAGGACATCAGCACCGACGGGGTTCATCCTCGCGGCTGGGTCAGCTGATGGTGCTCTAGTGCCAACGCTCTACTAGATCGATGAGATGGGCACCGTCACTGTGACATCCTGTCTGGCACGGTCTCGAGCTGCGCAGGTCCGGAAGGATGTAGGCGGGTAGCCGCCTGGCGATGGGAATGTCGGGGGCTTGTCGCATAGTGTGATGTTGTGTTCCGTGACTCTGATTTCCCCGCGCTGCTCGACACGTCGACGGCGCGAAAAGCCCGCGGTGCGTTCTTCACCCCGGCCGGGATCACGCAGCACATCGCGCAGTGGGCGATCCGAACTTCCGCGGACTCCGTGCTCGAACCCAGCGCAGGTGAGGCCGCGTTTCTGACCGCAGCTGTTAAGCATCTGATCGCGCTCGGCGGGACCGAGCCAGTCGTGCATGGTGTCGAGATCCATGGACCGAGCGCACACGCCGCACAGGCTGTCGTCGCGGCGGTCGGCGGCCGCGCACAGATCACGGTCAGCGATTTCTTCCTCGTCGAAGCCACCCCGACGTTCGACGCGATCATTGGTAACCCACCATTTATCCGTTACCAGGAGTGGACGGGTGATCAGCGGGACCGTGCCCGGTTCGCAGCGCTGCACCAAGGCGTCGCGCTTACGGGGTTGTCGTCGAGTTGGGCGGCGTTCGTGGCGCACGCCGCAGGGTTCCTTAAGCCTGGTGGCCGGCTTGGCTTGGTCCTTCCCGCAGAGCTGTTGAGCGTGAACTACGCCGCCCCGATCAGACGATTCCTGCTGGAGAACTTCGCCAGTGTCGAGCTCGTCGTCTTTGACGAGCAAGTGTTCCCTGATGCAGAGGCGGACACGGTGCTCGTGAAAGCCGATGGGTGGAAGCAAGCCCCTGCCGGCCACGCCTCGCTGCGACAAACCCGCAACGCCACGACGCTCGAGAAATTGGAATCCGGCACTACCTGGGCTCCAATCGACACCGCTGACCGGTGGACACCGCTGGCGCTGTCCGAGGCGACCACGGCCGTCAGGTCACGCCTCGCAGCAGATGACAGCTTCGGGCCGCTGGAAACGTACGGGGACACCACCCTCGGAGCCGTCACCGGAGGGAACCGGTTCTTCGCGCTCTCACCCGCGCGTGTCCGGGAACTTGGCATCCCTCGGCGCGACTTGCTCCGCATTAGCCCTCCGGGGAGCTCGCACCTCCGCGGGCTTGCGCTCACGGATTCCGGCCTGACTCGCCTTGGTCAAAGAGACCAGCCCACGTGGCTGCTCTGGCCGAGCAGCACCCCGGCAGAGGCCACGCTGCGTTACATCGAGTTTGGACATGCCACCGGTGTCGACCAGGCCTACAAATGCCGCGTCAGGAAGTCCTGGTGGCGCGTCCCGGTCCTCGACGCCCCGGACCTCTTCCTCACCTGCATGAATGCCGACACGGCACGGCTGACCACGAACGCTGCGGGAGCGCGCCATCTGAACAGCATCCACGGCGTCTACTTGCGTGATGAGCTGCGGGACATCGGCCGCGAGGCGCTCCCCGTGGCGTCGCTTAACTCGATGACGCTGCTTTCTGCAGAACTTGTCGGACGTTCCTACGGCGGCGGGATCCTGAAGATCGAACCGCGTGAAGCAGACCGCTGGTGGATGCCCTCACCCGCCATGCTCACCAAGCACCGTGAGGCACTTGCAGCGGTGAAGCCGCGAGTACAGAGACTCCTGCAGAGAAAGGACCTTCTCGGCGCAGTCGCACTGGTCGATGAGATCCTGTTCCAGGGGGTGCTGTCGACGCCCGAGCTGGATGCACTTCGCGCAGATCACCAGGCTCTAACGTCCCGCCGAACGGTCCGCGGACGTAGTGGCGGACGGGGCCGAGCCGATGATAGCTAAGCCAGACTCATTCACCCCATTTGACGCCATTCTTGCTGCAGCGCCGCTCAGCGAACCGTGGACGCACGGTCCTGGACAGCAACCTGTATACGCACCGGACTACTCACTTGCCGAAGGCCTCCTCACCATCCCGGTCGCCGCGAACAAGGGATGGGCCAGCGGGGCTCTCGCCAACGGCGTCGACTCTTGGCTTGCCCACGAACTCCGCCGCGCCGGCTTCGGCCCCGACGAAGTATGGCCCCGCGCAACACGACCACGCATCATGCCCCGCGACATCTCCGTACTCCTTGAGAAGCTCCCACGCGTCCTCTCTGACGAGGTGCGAGCCAAGCTCATGGCGATGCCGATCGTGGCCCCAACGGACGCGAAGATCCTTGGCCGTGCGTACGACAAACAGGTCGATGTCGCGATCGCTCGATGGGATCGGGGCCCGGAACTCCTCCTCAGCACCAAGACCATGGTGTCGTCGTTCGGGAAAAACCTCAGCAACCGGTTTGAGGAGGCATACGGCGACGCCGGCAATCTCCGCAGCCGCTACCCCCTTGCCGCCGTCGGATTTTTCTTCGTTCAACGCGACACCATCCTCACCCAAGAACCTGATGCGTTCGAGAAGACCGTTGACATGATGCGCAAACTCCGCGACATCGGCGGCGGCAACGGCTACACCGCCACCGGCCTCGCACTCGTCAGCTGGTCAGACGACGACCCCACGGTGAGTGTCGAACTTGACCGCGTGCCCGAAGACGTCCGCCCCGAGCAGTTCATGACGAAGATGATTGAGCAGATCCTCGCCGCAACCTCGGTTACCCACCACGTCGAAGTGCGGAGCAAGTACGAACGGCGCGAGATCCCCGTGGCCGAAGACGACAGCACCGCTGGCCTTTTCTGACAAGTCTCGGAGAACCCGGCGAGAACACCAGGGCGGCCGTTGCCATTCGAGATCAGCAACATCTCTAGTAGTCGGCCAGAGTGCTGGAAGACGCAATCATGCTCCACTAGGGTGAGGCCACTATGAAGATCGACAAGTCCGATCCCCAGCTCGAGACACTTATCTCTCGCATCCGAAGCAACGAGCTCGATCTGCAGCCCGACTTTCAGCGCGGAGAGGTCTGGGACTCGAAGCGCAGGCAACGGCTGGTCGACACGGTCCTCCGCGGCTGGTATGTCCCTGCGGTGCACATCGTACGCAGCGACAATGGCGACGAAGAGGTCCTCGACGGCCAGCAACGCCTCGCTGGCATTCGGGACTTCTTCGATGACAAAGTCAGGATCGACGGCTTTATCGAGCCTCACGATTCCAAGATCCAAGAGTTACATGGGCTGCGCTACTCGCAGTTGCCAGACTCAGTGCGCAAAGCGGTCAACCGATTCGTCGTGCAGACCATCACGCTCACGGACTACAAACCCGACGAGCCGAACGAGCTTTTTTTCCGGCTCAATCAGGCATACAACCTGACGCCGCCAGAGAAGCGAAATGCGCTCCGAGGAGATGCGCGCGACCAGGTGAAGATACTCGTGGGGCAGTTGACGGCCGATGGCCTGCTAGATAGATCGAAGATCGGTTTCGGCAACGGTCGTCTCGCCTATGACGACATCGTCGCTCGGACCTGCGTAGCCATTGAGCTCGGGACTCTCACCACTCACATCAACAACAACGTCGTGGAGCACTACTACCGCCGCGACGAGGGATTCAGCGATGCAACCATCAGCGCAGTCCGAGAGTCCGGGAGGCGCCTCCTCGCTCAGATCGCCCGGGCAAACGACGAAGACCAGCGAGTTCGGTTCAATAAGGGCACACTCCAAACGTGGCTCATTTATTGCGATTGGGCACCCGCTCGACTCGGAGAGCTACCCGAAGGGTTGCTCGGCCGATTCGAGGCGGACCGAGCCCGTCAGCGAAACGGGGACTTCGACTCTGAGAAGGCTCACCTGCGCAGAGCGCTTGCTGAGATCCTTCGGCTCTATGACGATAGAGCCTCTTACCGCGTAACTGACGTTTCATCCGTCTTGATTCGCGACCTGTCCCTGCACCTGTTCACAGAGATCGTGTTCAAATATCCCGCGTTCAAGCAATCAGACTTCCTTTTCACGCGCTTGACGGAGGAACCTGATCAGGCTCCTACGCTCTTCGCGGACTTCATTGAATCCGTGGGCTGGGGCGAACTCAGCCCATCTGAGGCATCGAAGTGAGGGAGGCAGCAGAGGCCGGCGTCTGGGGCGAGCTACAGAAGAGGTTCAGATCAATAGCATCTGAGCCAGTATCGGCCGCGGGAGTGCTTATCGACGTCGCACTTCCTTGCACGATCCTGGGCGGACGAAACGGCGCCGGGAAGTCGCGGGTACTCCGTGCCCTGAATGCTGAGCTCTGGGTTGAGCTTCATCCATCGGAATCAACCCAGTTCCGAGACGATCTTTCCGAAAAGCTGCTTGCCCTCCGCCCCCGCCGCTGAAGGGAACAAACCTGCGAGGTCGCATAGCTCAGGTAACGGTTGAGGGACGACATTTGAGGCGCGACAAGTATCTGTCTCGTATCTCTAGCCTTACGAGGCGTCTCGCCCAACTCGACGCGCACGGAACAAGCGAGCGTAATCTCGCGCCAATCAGATTCTCATAACTACGTTTCGTAACCACCGGTTCTCGGACCTGTGCGCGAGATTAGTTTTGAGACAGGAAGCGGGCAGGCATGACGAAGCTCATTGGGTATGCGCGGGTGTCGACGCGACAGCAGTCCACCGATCGCCAAGAAGTGGATCTACTCGCCGCCGGTATCCGGCGAGACGATCTCTATGTTGACCGCGGGGTTTCGGGTGCTCGCGCCTCACGGCCACAGTTCGACCTCGCTATCGCCGCGCTTGAGCCGGGTGACACGTTGGTCATCACGACCCTGGACCGGCTCGGACGGTCGACGCAGAACATGCTCGCATTCGCGGACGAGCTCCGCGTCCGCGGCGCCGGCCTCCGAGTTCTCAATCTGGGCGGCGGCGACGTCGACACATCCACCCCGATGGGCTCGATGCTCTTCACTATCATGGCCGCGCTCGCGCAGATGGAGCACGAGATCAAGCGCGAACGCGTCACCGACTCCATTGCCAAGCGACGAGCAGCCGGTCACGATCTCGGCGGCCGCCCACAACGCATCACCGACAGTCAGATCCGCAGTGCTGTTCGCCTGGTTGAAGCGGGCGAACCTGCCGCCCAGGTTGCTCGAGACCTCGGCATGTCTCGAGCAACGTTTTACCGACGGTCTCGAGCTCTTGCCGACTGATCCCATCTGAGCCGAGACATGACGCGTGAAGGCGTCTGCGGCAACGGCTCTACGACCGCGCCGGAAAGGGTGCTGCCGAGGTTTCGGCGCGTCTTGGTTTCGGCAGAGGGTTTCGGCGGATCGATCCTCGGCGTGTCGCGCGCCTAGCCGTCGACGTCGACCAGCCCACCAAAAACGATCGTTTTCGGTCGGCAACTATCCCGACGGCCGGAGCATCGCGGGCCTAGTCCCGATACCTGGTCATGCGCAGCAGTCGACGCTAGCGTCCGACTTGAGTCGCGGCGTCGTGAGACCGTCTTGACGCTGAGGCGTGGCGAAATTCCCAACCTCGGTCGACCGTGACCTGGGTTCATAGGCAGTGGGGTGCTAACTAACGTGTCGCAGGAGGTATTCTTGCCGTCTCTTGCAGTACAGGACATAGTGAAAGCAGAAGCCGATGACGAACGATAGCAATGCTTCGAGCCGTGAGCACTCCGACACCGATGTTCCGACCAACGATTCCGATGGGACAGTCAAGCCCGGGGGCCTGGGGGAAGACAACACCATCCCCACGAACCCCGACGGGGTAGCCGCAGGCCTCTCCGACTCGCCTTCGCACTTTAACCCAGAAGAAGACGAAGCCGCCGACGGGGACAACTGACGCTCCCGACTATCGCCTACGACCGAAGCACTCTCTCTGGTCCGCCAATCGAGCTCAACCCGTCTAGTGGTCGGAGTCGCGCGGCGAGTCTCGGACAGCGCGGGGGTCGGTAGCCCTGCTTACAACGTAAGCGGGTCTACCGTGGGCATACATCGGTCGGTCCTATCCGCATTCACGG
This sequence comes from Microbacterium sp. Beta, assembly GCF_005502545.1. NCBI lineage: Bacteria > Bacillati > Actinomycetota > Actinomycetes > Micrococcales > Microbacteriaceae > Microbacterium > Microbacterium sp. Beta. The sequence continues at coordinate 25,753 of NZ_SCOG01000023.1, read as the reverse complement.
ATAGCGTGCGTGCTTTGACCGGTGGGAGGGATGGCACGTCATGTCAAAGGAATCCAGCCGGGAGTCCAGAGGGTCATCGGCTGGCCGCCTGAGCCGCGAACTCATTATCGAGACTGCTCTGGACCAGATTGATCGCTCAGGTGCGCAGGGGCTCTCGATGCGTTCGCTCGCTCAGGAGTTGGGCGTGGAGGCGATGTCTCTCTACCGGTACGTGCACGGGCGTGAGGATCTACTCGAGGGTGTGATCGCCCTGCTCCTCGGCCAGTTGACATCGGACCTGGATGACGAGTTGACAGAGCATTGGCAAGGCTTTCTGCAGGATGTCGCACATAAGGTGCGTCAGATCGCGATCGATCATCCGCAGGCGTTTCCGTTGGTGGCGACCCGTCATCCCGCGGCCCCTTGGCTGCGCCCGCCGCTTCGTAGCGTCGAGGTGGTGAACACGTTCCTCAGCGCCCTCTTGGGGCATGGGTTCACCGACGCTCAAGCGGTGGATGCGTACCGTGCCTTCAGTAGTTTCCTACTGGGTCAACTCTTGCTGGAGTCCGCGGTCCGGGGGGCTGAGACGGGCCCGGTGGAAGAACCGCTGGACGAAGGAGGCGCGGATATTCCCGAGCGCGACGGCAGCATCAGCTTGCAGGACGCGCCGGAGGTCCTGCGGCTACGGGCTCTTCTGAGCGAGGATCGCTCCGACGAAGAGTTCGAGGTATCGCTAGAAGTACTCCTCGACCGTCTCGCCCGAGAGCTGACCCAATAGACATGACGTGAGCGCCCAAGGCCGGGCAGACGTCAGCGTTTCCGAGGCGTTCCTCGAGTGGTGGTGTCCTCGGCTGTGTCATCGTCCGGGTCCACGTTCTGTCGGATCTCTCGGCCCTTCTCGACATCCTCCTGCTCCTTTGCGGCGGCCTTGTCGCTCTTGCGCGTGTCGCGTGGCGGGAGCTGGATGTCCTCCTCCGCTGCGATGCCGGCCTGCAGTTGGCGGCCGCGCTCGAGCTCAGCGTCGAACTCTGCCCCGAACAGCAGGGCGAGGTTGGCGATCCACAGCCAGAGCAGGAAGATGATGATTCCCGCGAGGGAGCCGTAGGTGCGGTCGTAGTTGGAGAAGTTGCCGACGTAGAACCCGAAGGCTGCGGTGGCGAAGGCGAGCACAATGATTGCCAGCAGGGCGCCCATGCTGATCCACCGGAATTTCGGCTGCTTCGCGTTTGGGGTGGCGTAGTAGAGGATCGCGACGACCAACACCACGATGAATATGAGCAACGGCCACTTGGCGATGGACCAGATCGTCTGGGGTACGTCGCCGATGCCGAGTGCGTCGCCGATCGCCTTGGTGACCGAGCCGGAGACGACAAGAATGATCGCGGCGATCACGAGCAGCACTATGGTGATGACGGTGACCAGCAGCTGGGCGGGCTTCAGCTTCCAGAACGGCCGGCCCTCTTCGATCTCGTAGATCCGGTTCATCGCACGGCTGAACGCTCCCACGTACCCGGATGCTGACCAGATGGCCAGCAGGATGCCGGTGACGAGGGCAAATCCGGCACCGGGGGATTCCGCGATCTGCTCGATCGGCCCGCGGATCGTGTCAACCGTGTCGCCGGGAGCGACCTGCTCGATGATTCCCAGCACCGCATCGCTGGCGGCTTTTCCCTGCCCAAAGACACCCAGCAGCGAGAAGATCGCAATCAGGCCAGGGAAGAGCGACAGCACCGCGTAGTACGTCAGCGACGCAGCGATGTCCGTGCACTGGTCCGAGGAGAACTCGCGGATCGTCTTGCGCAACACGTACTTCCAGGACCTCTTGTGCAGATCGTCTGGGGAATCGGGCTTGCCTGATGCTTCGGGATCTGGGGCGTTGCGCGGGGTGGAGGGGGCTGTGCTGGTCATTGCAGGTTCCTTCGTGAAGGGGCGGGCCCGTCGTGTGACGGGCCCGCCCGATTCGTGCGGGGTCAGCTGTCGGAGATGTTCTCGCGAGCGTGCTGAGCCTGGTCTTTCACGTCGCCGACCGCGCCTTGGGCTTCGTCCTTGACTGTGGCGACGGAGTCCTGGGCGGACGCCTTCACGGATTCGACGGACGCCTGCAACGGCTCCTTCAGATGCTCGCCGACTTCCTTCGCCGCATCGGTGACCTCGTCAACGAGAGGCTGTGCCTGCTCCTTCACGGTAGCGGCGAGGTCCTTTTCCTTCGATGATGCGGGGATGAGCGACGCCGCGAGCAGGCCGGCGCCGAAGGCGATCAGTCCGACAGCGAGCGGGTTCCCTTCCGCTTTCGCGACCGCCCGGTCCTTCAGCTCTCCCGCGTGAGAGCCCGCATCCGACAGTGATGAGCCGGCGTCGTCCGCGGCGCCCATCACGCGCTCGCGCACGGAGGTGAACGCACCGCGCACCTTGCCGAGCTGTCGGTCCACGATCTTCGACGGGGAGACCTTGTCGGCCAGGGCGTCAACGTCCATGCCGAGGTCTTGGCGGGTCCGCTCGATGTCGGCACGGATCTCGTCGGGTGAATCGCTCATCGGTTCTCCTCATTTCTCTTCAGCGTTTCGGGGATCTCTTTGAGGGTGTCCACGGTCTGCGGGACGCCCTTCACTTGCTTGATCTGGCTGCGCCCGACCAGGAACAGGATCAGGGCGATGACTGCCCACAGGACCGCGACGACAACGCCGGACCAGCCGCCGCCCATCAGCGTTCCCAGAGCCCACCACAGCGCGACGGACAGGAAGAACACCGCCATCAGTGCGCCGTAGCCGGCTGCACCCATCAGGCCCGCACCCTTGGCGGACTTCGTGGCCGAGTCCTTCAACTCTGCTTTAGCGAGGGCGACCTCCTGGCGCATCAGCGTCGAAATGTCACGGGACACTTCTCCGAGCAGATCTCCGATCGAGGTCGATGCGGCCTTCGCTTCAGACGGTGTGGGGTCGGTCATAGCCGTCCTCCCCCAGAATGTCCGGACGGCTTGCGTCCGCCTGCGAGTAGAGGGGTGTCCCGGTGCCCGTGTCGTTGCCCACCGGGACGGGCACGGACGGGTCTGGGTGGACCTGTCGAGGTGCCGGCGCGGGAGCAGGCGTTGGGGCGGCGTCCTTCTCGTCGGAGGCGTTCGCGGCGAGAGCGCGGGTGAGGCGTCCCACAACGATGCCGCCGATCGCTGCGGCGAGGATGAAGGTGCCGGGCTTACGACGCGCGTAGCGCTTGACCTCCGTGAGCACGGAACCAGGGTCCCGGTCGCCGAGCCAGGTCGCGGCAGCAGACAAACGGCCCGACACCTGCTGGACCAGATCGCTGGCGACGCCACTGCCTTCCGAGTTGGTGGCCATGGAGCCGAGCTCGTTGCTCACAGAGCGAAGGCCGCCGGCCAGACGCTGCTGCTGGGTGTGTGCCTGCTCCGACAACTCCCGCTGGGTCTGCGCGTACAGATCCTTCGCCTGCGTCTTCGCCTCCCCTACGACGGTCGCAGCCTCATCCTTGGCCGTGCCAAGAACGTCCTTCGCCTGCGTCGCCGCCGTGTCTTTCAGGTCGGCGGCTTCCTGCTTGGCAGCGTCCACCTTGCCCGAAGAACCGGGGGTGTTCACGCCCGAGCCGCTCGGGCTGGTCGTCTCATAGTTGTCCGACATTAGTGCTCCTCTCGCGGACCGACCGAACAGTCGGTGGAACCCGTTTTAGACCTACTCCCCCTTCTTCGCCAGGACCCTTGTTCCGAGCAGACTTACGGTGTATCTAGTCCGGGATCAGACACAGACTTACTTTGTAAGTTCGCATACAGTACGCGCCTCAAGCCATCGAGACAACCACCTCCTACACTCTGTTCCTTCGGCTTACTTTCGCCGTATGAACAGCAACGATTCCCCTGAGCCCCGGGAGCCGGGAGCACCCGTGTACGACAGAGACTCCCCCCACGCTGCGGTTCCCGTCGATGCGGATCACACTCTCCGCACCGATGTCCACGAGCGTGAGAAAGCAGAATTTGGCGGGTTCAAGTTCGGCTCTGCGTTCTTCGGGTGGCTGACCGCGATGGGCACCACCGTGCTCTTGACCGCGCTGGTCGCCGCGATCGGCGCCGCTATCGGGCTCGGCAACGGCACCACCCCGGAAGAGGCCGCGGACGCCGCGACAGAGAACGTCGGCGCGACCGGCATCATCAGCGCCATTGCGATCGGACTCGTCCTGCTCATCGCCTATTTCGCCGGAGGCTATGTCGCCGGACGAATGGCCCGATTCAGTGGAGCCAAACAGGGCATCGCGGTGTGGCTGTGGGCGATCGTGATCGCGATCATTCTCGCCATCGTCACCGCGATAGCCGGTTCCCAGTGGGACATTCTCGCGAACCTGCAGAGCTTCCCGCGGATTCCCGTGACCCCGGAGACTGCCACCCTCACCGGCATCCTCACCGCGGTCGGCGCCGCCATTGTTGCCCTGATCGGAGCGATCCTCGGAGGCCTGGCGGGGATGCGATACCACCGCAGGGTCGACCGTGTGGGACTCGGCCGCTAACCCTCGCGATCAACGCTCCCGACGCAACACATTCCCCAACCATCCACCGCACGACAGAAACGAAGGGCACCACTCATGATCAGCGAACAGAACATCGCCAGCCTCATCGGAGCCACCGTCACTGACTTTGACGGCAACAAGATTGGAAAGGTCGGCCAGATCTTCGTTGACCCCACCAGCGGTCGACCGAACTGGGCCACCGTAGCTACGGGCTTGTTCGGAACCTCGGAATCGTTCGTGCCCCTGGACCAGGCCGACGCCGTCGACGGAGATCTTCGAGTCCCGTACGGGAAAGACTTCGTCAAAGACGCACCTCGCATCGATGATGGCACCGACCTCACCGACAACGAACAGGACGAGCTGTACACCTACTACGGAACCGGCGCCGCTCCCGTCGACAACGCACCCGCGGACCGGGATGTGGCATCGACCGACGGATACGACACCTCCGGTCCGACGACCGACGACGCGATGACGCGGTCCGAGGAACAGCTGCACGTCGGCACGGAGCGCGTCGAGACCGGTCGAGCCCGCCTCCGCAAGTACGTGGTCACCGAGGAGGAGACTGTCACGGTCCCCGTCAGCCACGAAGAGGTTCGTCTCGAGCGTGAACCCATCACGGAGGCGAACGTCGGCGACGCGCTAGATGGTCCGGACATCAGCGAGGAAGAGCACGAGGTCGTCCTCACGGAGGAGCGCCCCGTGGTCGAAAAGGAAACGGTCCCGGTCGAGCGTGTCCGCATCGGCACAGAAACCAAGACCGACACTGAGCAGGTCAGCGCAGAGGTCCGCAAGGAAGAGATCGAGCTCGAGGGCGACACCCCCACCGACCGCTGACAACTCCCCGTTGTCAGCCCGCTGAAAGGAGAATCCGATGGGTATCGGAGATGACATCAAGAACACTGCCGAAGATCTGAAAGGCAAAGCCAAGGAATCTGTCGGCAAAGCAACCAACGACAAGTCGACCACAGCCGACGGTCACGCCGACCAGGCCAAGGCCAGCGCGAAGAAGGCTGGCGAGAACGTCAAGGACGCTCTGTCCGACAACTAACAAATCTCGCTCCCTCGTATCCGGTGCCCACGCCCCCGCGGGCACCGGATACTTCTCTGCGAGTGCTCCGTACCGGATGCTCGCGGTTCCGATTCGAATGCAGATCTGACGCGTATCCGGGCGCCAGGAATGTCACGGTTGATGGCGCACCGAAGCACACCTGCCCGTCGATGAACGTCACGGTCAGACGCGGAGGCAGGCCGCCAAGGATCGGTGAGACAATGAAGTTTCACGTCACGACGATCCCTTCATTCCCCCTGCTGGCATGGTCCGTGGCGATAAGACCGAGGAGTGCACGGCATGGGAAAGTTCATCTACGAAGGCGGACTGAAGGTCGACATCGAAGATCGGGCACTCAGCCATCTACAGCTCGTCATCTCGGCAAAGCTCCGCCGCGGTGAGCCCTTCGCGTTCACATGGAAAGAAGATGCCAGTACGGGCGGTGGACGGACAACCGTGTGGGTCCATGCCGGGAGTTCACTGGTGTACAAATACTTCGGCAGCCGGCAACCGGCAATCAATCGGGCGTGGGTCGACGCTCTCGCCTTCACCGCCAGCTCGCCCACGGGCCTGTACCTCACCCCCGAACCCGCCGGGGGCACTCGCCTCGAACGCGATCTGGATAATGCATCAGCCTGACCTGTTCACGCAAGCCCCTTAGGATCCCACCCACCCGGCTCCTACCCTGGTCGGATGAGCGAGCGCACCGCACTTCAGACGCTTGTCACCATCGACGGGGCAAGTTTCGTCCTCTCCCCGACACAGGACGCGGAACAGCTGTGCGACGACCTAGAAGTGGCCGCCGCCAGCACAGGAAGAATCGTGCGCTTCAAAGATGCAGGAGATCGACTCGTCCGTTCCCTGGTCACGCCCTCCAGTCACGTGATCATCACCGAGGAAGAAGTGACACTGGATTCCGACCAGGCAGTGTTGACACTCGGCCTGTCCGGCAGCTGGGATCTGCTCTAGTCTGCAGCAGCTTCGATCTCAGGGGCATCCAGCACTTCGTCGACGAGCGTGATCCCGCCCGACGAATTCGCGGTGTGCATTAGCTGCTCGACCCACCTGAGACTGATCGGCGGCGGCTCAACTTCATCGAAAGTGAACCGCAGCGGAATCGACGGATGAATCCAGATCGTCGAACGCCCACCCGGATCACCCTCGGGATGCTTCCACGACAACGTGAAGCTCTCATTACGACGCAACTTCGTCGCAATAACGATCTTCAGATGCGCGAGCGCCCGATCCTCAATATGAATCGGATCCACGCCATCCCCGTACACAAGACTGGCCATGAGAACCACCCTAGCGACCCGGACCCACCCCTAAGATCTAGTTTCGGCTGCTGCTAACGGCAGGACCCGCGCCCTCCGGTCATGCCCGCGCCGGAAACGATCGTTATCGGCTGCCTGGCGGTCGACCTGTGGTGCTCTTGTTTGTGGTGAGCCAAGATGGGGGCCATGCCTCGCCTCCGTTACGCTTCTGCGACAGCTCTGGTTCTCGCGTCGATCACGCTTCTCTCTGGCTGCAGTACTGACCTGGTCGGATTCTCGGACCTTCAAGGGGAGAGAGAAAGCCGCGATGAGTTGCCGGAACTCACGGACTATGCGTATGACGACGTCGACGTATCGACGAGTCGCTACGTCGGGGAGCATGCGGGCACTTCGCTCTGGCTCGCTCGCGGCCTCGAAAACTCAACCGTTTGTCTTGTCGCGGACGCAGGCAAGGATGAGTGGGTGGTGGGCTGCGGTGGCGGCACGGTCGGGGTCGACGGTCTGGCAGGCAAGTACCAAGTCGTGGTCGACGGAGTTCAAGCACCGGAAGGGGCGGTCAAGATCTCCGAGAACGTCTACGCCTGGTAACCGTCCAAACTGTCTACCAACGTCACCTCATACCCCGGACGGGGCAGAGACGAGCGGGACAGTCCGAGATCAGCCGAAAGCCCTTGTCGTTTGGCGGTTGCGGCGAACGTTTGTGACGGGAACTCCTAGGCAGGCACTAGATCGCGCCGTAAATGATCGTTTGCGGCAGGGTCCGCCACCGTGAGCGCCTAGGGGGCTGCCGCACATCGATGGCTGGAATAGCGGATCAGGTATTTTTCACCGGCTGCGGGAACGTTCTCCGAGAGCAGGGCATGGCCGCATTCTTAAACGCGTGGCACTCCGCGAACGGATCGATCGACCCGGCTACGACCCACGCCATCGGACGCACCGATCCTGCCGCACTTTCGGAGCACTGGTCCGCGCACTCGAACAATCATCAACGATGGCGGCGGGCGACCTCAAACGAATCACTGCACCACTTCTCCTCGTCGCCGGCCTTGATGACCCTCCGAGCTTGAAGAGCAGCCGACAGCTCGTTCAGTTCGTGTCGAACACGAGGCTCATCGAGATACCCGGGGTAGACCATATCCGCACCATGTCCGATTCGCGCACACTCAATGCCGTCGCGACGTTTCTCCGCGATAGCGACACATCAGGCTCATGACGGGCTGATACCAGAGGAAGAAGAACAGGGCATCTGGGTGCACGGTGGTCGCCATGACATCTTCGAATCGCCGACCGATTCCTGCACTATCTCGATCGGTGTCCTATCGAGTGGACCTGCCTGAGCACCTCCGATGCCTTGGCGAGCAGTCCCGGCGATGCTTTCCCTCGGCACCACGAGCGCACCGTCCATGCCGATGACGATTGATCGCTCGTACCCACCCCGCGACGAGCGACATGCCTCCGTCAAGCATCGGGCGGGTGGCGACGCGCAGCGTGTTCAGCACGGTACGGATGGGGACAGGGAGCGGGTCCGTGACGACTATGCAGGCCGGAACGGTCACATCCGGCACGACGATACCGAGCACACCCAGCTGTGCGGGAGCCCCAGCACCTGTCGCGAGCACAAGCCGAGACGCGTCGGTTGCTTTCCGTTTGCAAGGCGCACGCCGCGAACGGGGGCCGCCCGCGGCCGCCTCCGCCGCAGGCCCTTGGATTAGGTGTGGCAAATAGCCCCACCCCCTCCCCCGGGTTGAGGATCGCATCTTCGTCGGGGACAGCTTGGACGCACGTCCGCGAATCGTGTCGCGACCGGAGGCAAGCGAAACTTGCGGCTATCGATGGAGACGACGGTGCCAAACCTGGTGGTGTGGCCCATTGAGGAATCACTACATCGCCGGAGATCGAACGCAAGTCATGAGCTTGCCAACGACCGGGGAGCAGTTACCTCCTGCAACCCAGCGATAGTCGCCCTGATTTGTGCCCCGCGCCGCTCTTAGTGCGGCGCGACCGGTGCCCAGGCGTCGGTACCGACCTCAGCAGGCAACTCCTGCTCGTCGAAGCGGTCGACTTGGAAGGCCGACAGCACAGGCGACGCCATGCCAGTGAGCACCTGTTCAGCCATGAGCTCCCCGAGGATCAACCCAAGAGTCGCACCGGAGTGAGTGAACAGGGTGAAGAGACCGCGGATGCCGGGGACGGCACCGGCGACCGGATCACCGTCTCCGGGAATCGGCTTCCACCCGGCGCCGACGTGCCCGGCGACCAGCGTCGGCGCTCCCGTGAGCACCTTCGACGCCTCGTCGAGCAGGCCCTGGACCGACTCCTCAGGCACCGTGATCGAGCCGTCGTCGCCGACGATGACCGACTCCTCGGCCCAGCCCGCATCGAGCACGAGCCGGCGATCCGGTGTCGGACGCACGGCGACCCGCGGCGTGTTCAGCACCGTGCGCACCTCGAAGTCCACCGGCTCGGTGAAGAGCACGAACGCCGCAGGTGACGCATCGGGCACCACCACGCCCAGTTCGGCGAGCTGCCCCGGCACGCTGGGTCCGGTCGCGAGCACCACGCGGTCGGCGGCTATGCGGCTTCCGTCCTCGAGCACGACACCGACGACCGCGTCGTCGTGAACCTCGACGCGTGCCTCGCCGGCATTCTCGATGATCGTCGCTCCGTCGTTCCGCGCCTCGTCCACGAACGCGGCGATCACGTGCGGCAGGTTCACCCATCCCTCGCCGGGGTTGAAGATCGCGCCCTCGTCGGCCACCGCATCGGCGTTCACATCCGGCGCGTGGCGTGCGACGTCAGCCCGGTCCATCCACACGGCGTCGTACCCGCCGGCCCGCTCGAAGTCGAACGTCGAGCGGAAGCTCTCACCCGGACCCGCCCACTTCAGCGCCCCGTCGAATCGCAGGTAGGCGCTGCTGTCGGGTCGGGTTGCGCTCCAGGTGCGGTAGCGGTCGATGCCGAGCAGGCGCAGGTAGTGGTACTCCGTCGAGCGGTCGCCCGAGGAGTTCAGCCACGCGATGGAACGGCCCGATGCGCCGTCGGCCAGCGCGCCGCGGGTGACGAGGGTGACGTCGGCGCCGGCCCGCGCGAGGTGCGCCGTGGTCGATGCGCCGAGGATGCCGCCGCCGATGACGACGATCTTCTCGGATCCAGTTACAGACATGTTCTTCCTTACTTCTCTTCTGTCGTTACTTCTGTTGTGCGGCCGCGTGCGCGGCCGCGATCACGCGCAGCCCGGCCACGGCATCCGTCGGATCGACCGGAACGGCCGCGCCGTCGTTGATCGCGGATGCGACTCCGGCGTAGAACGCCCCATAGTCGCCGCGAACGCTCGGAATCCGTTCGCTGTGCTCGCCGGCGTCGAGGGTTCCCCATGCGGCTTCCGGCGTTTCACCGAATCCGGGGTCGCCGGGGCGCGCACCCGAGATCATCGCGGGCTCCTGTCCGTCCAGCCCGCACGACGTGTACGCCGCCTCGGACCCGAGTACCCGGAATCGCGGCCCCGGAGTGGGAGCCACAGCGCTCATCCAGAGGTGCGAGCGGACCCCGTTCTCGTGTTCCAGGGCGAGGAAGACATCGTCGTCAGCGGCCACCCCCTCGCGCCGGCGATCGATCTCGGCGTACACATCGCGCACGGGACCGAACAGCTGCAGGGCCTGGTCGATCAGATGCGGGCCCAGGTCGAACAGGATGCCGCCGGCCTCGGATGCCGGGGCATCGGCCTTCCACCCCTGCGGAGCCTGCGGCTGCCACCAGGTGAACCGCGACTCGAAACGCCGGATCTCTCCCAGCCGTCCGGATCGCACCAGCTCTCGGAGTGTGAGGAAGTCGCCGTCCCACCGCCGGTTCTGGAAGACGGTGAGCCTCAGTCCCTCGGAGGCGGCGAGAGCGATGAGTGCCTCACCCTGCGCGGCATCGGCCACGAAGGGCTTGTCTACGACGACGTGGCATCCCGCCCGCAGAGCCGCCTCCGCGAGGGCGGCATGCGTGCCGCTCGGGGAGGCGACGACGACGAGGTCGATATCGGCGGCATCCGTCCACAGCGAGTCGGCGTCAGGCAGCACCCGCGCCTGCGGGTGCTGCCGCCGAGCCTGCGCCGCCCGATCCGGGTCGGCGGTGACGATCACGTCGATCTCGAACTCCGCGCTCGCCGCGAGGAACGGTGCGTGGAAGATCCGCCCTGCCGTGCCGAAGCCGATGATCGCGGTGTGGATCGCCATTAGAGCACCTCGGAGAGGAACAGCCGCAGCCGGTCGCTCTTCGGGGCGTCGAAGATCTCCTCGGGTGTTCCGGCCTCGACCACACGGCCCTCGTCCATGAACACGACCTGGTCGGCGACCTTGCGGGCGAAGCCCATCTCGTGTGTGACGACGAGCATGGTCATTCCGCGCTGCGCCAGCTCGGCCATCAGATTCAGCACACCCTTCACGAGCTCGGGGTCGAGCGCGCTGGTGGCCTCGTCGAAGAGCATCAGTTCCGGTTCCATGGCGAGCGCCCTGGCGATGGCGACGCGCTGCTGCTGCCCACCCGAGAGGTCGCGCGGTCGGTGATCGGCGCGCTCCGCGAGACCCACCTCGGTGAGTCGGGCGAGGGCGATACGCTCGGCCTCGCCCTTCGACTTGCGCTTCACGTTGCGCAGCGCCAGCGCCACGTTCTCGAGCGCGGTGTGATCGGGGAAGAGGTTGAAGTGCTGGAAGACGAGACCCGCGCGGCGGCGCAGCACGTCGGGCTTCAGCGCGAGCGCATCGTCGTCGGCCAGCAGCACACGGCCGCCCTTCGGCTCGTGCAGACGGTTCACCCCGCGAAGCAGCGTGGACTTGCCCGAGCCCGAGGGGCCGATGATGCACGTCGTGGTGCCGGGTTCGACGGTGATCGAGACGTCGCGGATCACGTCGATGTCGCCGTACGCCATCTCGAGGTTCTCGATCTGCAGACGGGAGCCCTCGTAGAAGTGGCCGTCGGTCACGGGGAGGGGCGAGGTGTAGGTCATGTGTTCTCTCCTCGGGTGTAGACCGGGCTGAGCGGGGGCTGCTGTTCGGCGACCTCTTCGAGGCCGCTCTTGGGCGGGGACGCCTTGCGACGACCCGTGCGGAAGCGGTTGTCGAAGTAGTTGACGAGGTGGGTCAGCGGCACCGTGATCACGAGATAGAAGACGCCGGCCATCACCAGCGGCGACAGGTTTCCGGTGAGGACTGCAGCATCCTGCCCGACGCGGAAGAGCTCACGCTCACTCACCAGCAGACCCAGGAAGTACACCAGGCTCGAGTCCTTCACGATCGCGATGAACTGGTTGACCAGCGCCGGCAGCACGCGGCGGATGCCCTGCGGCACGACCACGAGCCGCATCGCGCTGCCGTACGTCATCCCGAGAGCGCGGCACGCCTCGAGCTGGCCGCGTTCGACGCTCTGGATGCCGGCGCGGAAGATCTCGCCGATGTAGGCACCGGCGATCAGGCTCAGCGCGAGGATCCCGAGCGGGTAGGGAGACGGGCCGAAGACCTGCCGACTCAGTGCCGCGAAGCCCTGGCCGATGAGCAGGATGGTGAGGATCGCGGGGAGGCCGCGGAAGATGTCGGTGTAGATGCGGGCGGGAACCCGCAACCAGGCGGTGCGGGAGACGCCCATGACCGCGAGGATCATGCCGATCACGATGCCGAGCACCGTGGCCGCGAGCGAGATGATGAGCGTGTTGACGAGGCCTGTTCCGAGCAGCTGCGGCATGACCTGCAGCATCGCGTCGAAGTCGAGGAACGTCTTGATGATCTTGTCGAGCCAGTCCATGAGGATCTCCTAGTCAGGATGCGGGGCCGAAGCCCCGCATCCGTTGGGGGCGACTACTCGCCGTCGTCGCCCTCGCCCTGCTCTGCGCTGGGGAGGTACTGGTCGGGCATCGGGGAGCCGGGGAACCACTTCTCGTAGAGCTCCTTCCACGTGCCGTCCTCCATCGCCTCGTGCAGGGCGTCGTCCAGGGCCTTCTTGAACTCGTCCTTGCCCTTGGCGATCGCGAAGCCGGCCGGGGCGTCGAACGACGGGATGTCGATGGCGTTCTTGAGGCCGTACTGCTCGGCGTACTCCTTCGCCGCCTCGAAGTCGAGGAAGTGCGCGTCGACCGAGCCGCTGTTGACGGCGGAGATCGCGGAGTTGTTGTCGGGGAAGCGCACGAGCTCGGTGTCGGTGAAGTTCTTCACCGCGTACGCCTCCTGCAGAGTGCCCTGCACGACGCCGAGACGCTTGCCAGCCAGGCTGTCCTCGTCGGTGATGCCGCTGTCGGGGCTGGCCATGACGGTCAGGTATCCGGCCAGGTAGCCCTCGGAGAAGTCGACCGTCTGCTCGCGCTCCTCGGTGATGCCGATCGCGGCGACGCCCACGTCGAACTGGCCGTTCGCGACGGCCGACAGCAGGCCGGAGAAGTCCTGGCCGGTGAAGACGACGTCGTCGATGCCGATGCGCTCGGCGACGTCGGTGAAGAGCTCGACGTCGAAGCCGGTGAACTCACCGCTCTCGTCGGTGAAGGTGTACGGCTTGGCATCGCCAAGGCTCGCCACGCGGATCTGGCCGGGGGTGACGAGGCCGTACGGGTTCTCTTCGCCGGCGTCGTCGCCGGACGAGGCGGCGCCGCTCTGGGCGCATCCGGTCAGGGCGAGAACGCCGGCTACTGCGGCGGCGACCGCGATACGGCGGAAGGATTTCATGGCCACGATGTGGCTCCTCTCGAAGGGGCTGCTGTGTCGGGGTGGGGGAGGTGAGAGGATCTCGGTGTAAATTGAGACCGGTCTCAATTGGGTGTTTCCAGGAGAGTACACGCGTCGGCAGGACTCGTCAATATGCTGAGAGTCCGCGTCAAGAGGGAGGGTGCATTCGGTGAGTGCGCAGAGTGAGGGGCGACGCGGGGCGACCGTGGCCGACGTCGCAGCGCTGGCAGGAGTCGCGAAAGCGACCGCTGCACGGGCGCTCGGCGAGTACGGCGCAGTGAGCGCGAAGGTGCGGCAGCGGGTGCGCGATGCCGCGGCTGAACTGGGCTATCGACCGAACGAGGTCGCCCGCAGCATGAGCACCGGACGCTCGAACACCATCGGCATCATCGTCGGCGACATCGAGAACCCCGCCTTCGCACAGGCCACCCGCGGAGCATCCGACGTCGCCGACGCAGCCGGCTACGACCTGATCCTCTCGAACTCCGGCGAGCAGCCCGACGCCGAGGAGACGGCCATCGAGGTGCAGCTGTCGAAACGCGTCGACGGACTGCTCATCGCGCCGGCATCGTCGCTGCGCGCCTCGAACTACACGCCCATCACGGACGCCGGCCGCCCCGTCGTGTTCTTCGACCGCGTGGTCTACGACTTCGACGCCGAAGCCGTGATCGCCGCGAACCGCGCCGGCGCGCGACGTCTCGCCCAGGTCCTCCTGGATGCCGGACACCGCCGCATCGCGTACGTGTCGACTCTCAATGACCTGGAGCCGGTCGAGACTCGCGCCGTATGGGATGAGCATGGCTCCCTACGGTTCAGCCCGGGGCTCGCGTCATCGGTGATCGACGATCGTGTAGGCGGCATCGGTACCGCGCTGCGTGCAGCTGGCGTCCCGGATCCCCTGGCGTTCGTACGGCTCGGAGCGAAACTCAACGGCATCGGCCGCACCGTCACCGAGCTAATCACCGGCGACTCTGCCGTCACGTCCATCATCGCCTCTGACAGCGTGATTGCGATCCATGCGTTCCGCGCGATCCGTGACATTGGGCTGCGCATCCCCGACGATATCTCTCTCGTCGCCTTCGACAACGCCCCCTGGACATCCGTCACAGAACCCGGGATCACAGTGATCTCGCAACCGGAGCGCGAACTTGGCGCGATGGCGGCACGTCTGCTGATCGAGCGGATTGAGGGCGACGCGCGACCCGCGGTGCGGCACACGCTCCCGCAGGCGATCATCGAGCGCGGGTCGGTCGGTCCACCGCGTGCCCGATTGCTGGGCAGTATCCAGTGACCCGAATGGCGGAAACGCAACGAGCAGCCCAAATCGCTGATCGCGGCAACCAAACGCTGCCCGATACGGTGCCGCGGCTCGCCGCTGCTCTACTAGGCCGTGTTGCTAAAGCCTTCTGATGGATCGGTCGGCGAGTCTTGAGTGGTGTCGCGTGATGTGATCTCGGATGAGGCGTGGGCTGTGATCGGTCCGTTGTTCCCGAAGGTGAAGGCGACGGGGCGTCCGCCGGTGGACCGCCGCACGGTGGTCGAGGCGACGGCGTGGCGTTTCCGTACGGGTGCGCCGTGGCGGGATGTGCCGGAGCGGTTCGGGAACTGGAACACGATCTATAAGAACTTCAACCGATGGGCCGATCAGGGTGTCTGGGCACGGTTGCTGGAGAAAGTGCAGTCCCTCGCTCAGCAGACCGGGGACCTGGACTGGGTCGCGTCCATCGACTCCACGATCGTCCGCGTACACCAGCACGGCGCCACCCTCCCGCGAACCACAGGGGGATCCGTCGAACTACAAGAAGTTCGGCGAGGAGCCGCCTGACCACGCGATCGGCCGCTCGCGTGGCGGGCTGACGACCAAGAATCACCTGGTCTGTGATGGGAAAGGCCGCGCTCTCGCGTTTATCCTGACACCGGGGCAAGCAGCGGACACCAGCATGCTGGCCGCGACGCTCGGGGAGATCAGCGTGGCCGGCGCGAGAGGCAGACCCCATGATGACCTCACAAGTGGTCCGCGCACTCGAGAGAAAGGGACTGCTGGAACGACAACCCCACCCACAGGACGGCCGGGCAATACTCCTCGCACCCACCGCAGGAGGCAAAGACCTCATCACTAACGCGAACCGCTCGGTCGAGGATGCCGATGAGTCCTTCTTCGCCGCGCTCGGCGTAACAGGCACCCACCAACTGACCGCCCTCCTGGCAACCCTGCGCCACTCCCATCAGCAACTCCGATGAGCCCACACGCCCCCTTCGCTGGCCGACGGGGTGGTCCCGAATCAGAGTGACAAACCGGTCTCAGAACAGATTGACATTCTCACCGAGATCGCGATGACAATTGAGCCATAGTGTAGGTGCTTCACTCGTGCACCATAGCGGGTCACGAGGGCGGCTGGTGTCTCTAGAGAATCGAGCGTGCAGATGGACAACGACAACCTTCGGATCACGTTGACTTGGCCGGTGAGCACCATCGACGGGGAGCCGTCGCTGACAAGCGGATCACTCACCATCACGCAGTACCCGAGTGGCGACTTCCTTCTCATGGTCAGTGCCGGGGATGAGCATTTCCCAGACGGCGCCGAGATCCAGTTCCCGGTGTCTGCCGAGCATGCGCAGCTCGTCAAACGCGCTCTCTCTGGCGAGCACATCGGAGAAATTGGGGAGTAACCACCGCGCGGGCTGTCCGGCAGAACTCAAGAGAGAGGGCCCCGCCGAGCTGGCGGGGCCCTCTCTCGACGTGTGCCGAGCGCACTACGGTTTCTCCGCTGCGGCCTTCTCTCGCTGCGCGATGCTTTTAGTCAAGACGACGCCGACGACCACGAGGCCAGACAGCGTGAAGATCAGCTTGAGTGACCATCCGATGGCGCCGGCGTAAGTGAGCATGTTGAACGTGGCGTGCTCGAGGATGAGGGCGACGATAGCTCCCGTGCGGCGGTACAGCAGAACCATCAGGAGGGCCCAGGCGGCGAGGCCGATCGCACCCCAGCCGTAGTACAGGTGAAAGGGCACCCGCACAGCAATCGCCGCGATGAGGACCACAGTCCAGCTGTGCCCGGTGGCGCGGAGCGCAACGACGACGAGCGCGAGAAGGGCCAGCTCCTCGCTTGGGCCGGCCATCCCATCGTTGACGATATTGAGAACGTGCAGAAGCGGGTCATCGATCGGCGCAAGATCGAACTCGTTGGACGGCAACCCGAAGACCGTGCTGAGCGCCCCCGCGAGGGTGAATCCGATGAACACGGCGAGGTAGCCGACGGGGAACGTCTTGACGCCGGTCCTCCAGGTGGCACGTTGTACCTCAGCGCCCGCGTACCGACGAAACGCCCAGATCAACGCGGCCGCCATCAACACCACGGCGATCTGTCGTACGATGCCCGCCGTGGCGGTCGCAACGGTACCCGTGGGCCACGTGTCGGGCACAGGAGTCCATCCGAGCAGCATCACGACAGCAACCCGGACCCCCTCGCTCCAGCCCACGAGGTAGATTCCGGCGATCGCGGCCCAGGCTGCGACCTTCGCCCGGGCAGGAACATCGCGGCGTGCGATGCCAGTCCGGTCGATCGCGAACTGCGCCGCGACCTCATCCCAGATCTGTCGCAGCGCGTCGCGCAGCGTCGTGCGCGCGCGATCCTCTGGGACTGTCGTGTTCTCGGTCATGTCGTTTCCTTCCGTTCGTGGGGGCCGGGTTCCCGCCGTAGATCCGTGCGGGATCTCCACTCGTCGACGGGGCGAGAGGACCGGAAGCCATGGCGGTGGTACCACCCGGCCAGGCGACGCTCAGCGGTCCGCTGGGCCGCCTTGTACTCCTCCGGGGACGCATCCCGCGACAGGTCCGGGTAGTCGGTCATCATGGTGCACACGATCGGCAGGGAGCGATGGTCTGCGTACCGGCATAGCTCCTGCAGGAGTGAGCTGCCGAAGCCCCTCCCCCGCACCGAGCCCATCACGATGTCGTCGAGCCGGATCTCTGATGCGCCCTCGGTGACGAGCAGCTTGTACCTGCCGTAGTGAGCGAGATCCTCGGCGCGTGCCGGCAACGGTCGCTCGCGGGCGGGGAGATGGTTGACGAGCTCGCGCAGGAGCCTGGGGGGTGCCTGCGCCGCCAGGGCGGCCACTGCCCGTTCGATCTCCTTCCGGGCGGCAGCGTCACCGAGAACGGTTGACGCCCGCGCGGGAGCGACGAGCGGCCGCAGTTCGGCGGCGGCGGCCGCCAGATCCGCATTCTCGTGTCGCCCCGCCTCAAGTCGGGCGAGAGTCGCCTCCAGGCTGACGCCGGGAGCGAGGCTGAACACTCCCCACTCATCCGGATCTGCGCCGGCACCCAGATGCGCGAGAGCATTCTCGTGTTCTCTTATCTCGTACCCTGCACGGTGGAAAGCGACCCAGGCGTCATCGACCGCACGACGATGCGCACGCGCAGCTCCCACCCGGTACCGCGGCGGCGGCATCCGATCGAGGATCGCTTGCGCCTCTCTCTGCTTGGCCTGCGCGCGCTGCCGCCCGAGAGCAGCTGTACGAGCCCGCTCTCCCGACTCACTCATGTGCACCCTCGAGAAGCTCCCGGAATGAGCGCGGAAGGACGACGTTTCGCGGAGCCCCGGCGAACAACGGCGCGACCTCTGCGGGGGTGTGGCCAGCGATGCCACACCCAATCTCCGTCACCAAGAACGTCAGCTCTGGATGCGTGCGAGCGAACGCGCAGAACGTGGCGGTTTCCTCCGCGATCACGTCGAGACCAGACATCGACACCAGCGCGTATGAGCGGCCCTGGAGTCCGCGGGCCTGCCCCATGATGGCGCCGAAGTCTCGCACGGCCTGTCGGGCGGCGCCGCCCGCATGAGAGCCCGCAGCGTTCGATCCGAACACGAAGATCTCCCCCGGCCGCAGATCGGTGATCAGCTCTGCACTACCGCGCCGCGAAAACAGTCCCATGGGTACTTAGCTGCCTTCGTTTGGTGCGGTTCCTGACAGCGCATCCGAATACCCCTTGCCGTATCCGGCGGCCTCTTCCGCCCGCAACCGGGCGGCGATGCCCTCTGTCAGAGCCTCGTGGTACCGGACCGCCTCGTCACGCGTGAGCTTTTGGATCAGCACGCCGATCCCGGCCGCCACGATGATCAGGATGTCGGCACCGAGGATCAGCTTCCAGGCGTCCGGCACGTTCATCACGGACGACGCCAGTTCGGGCTCCAGAACCCCGCCTAGCAGCATCACTGCCAGCAGGAGGACCGTGCCCCCTCCCACCGACCAGGCGATCCAGTGGAAGAACGCCCGGGTCGCGGAGATCGGTGTCGGGGCGGCCAGCTGACCTAGCGTGGCATCTGCTCTGAGTCCCCGAGTCTGCTCGATGCGGTCCTGGAGGCGGAGCGCGAGGATCACCAGCGCCCAGACGGCCGCGACGGCGAGGACGAGAAACGCGGCCCACTCGGCCCACTCGGCCGACGTCCGGCCGACGGCCACGAGAGCCACCGCCACCAGGCACACGCCGATCGCGTGGACCCAGCGGGTGACGCGCTTGCGACGTGCCATCCCGGGATCCCGAAAGACAGGCACCAGGAGAAAAGCCGCTCCCACCGCCGCCAGGACGAGGAAGAAGATGTCATAGAACAGCATCGCGTCAGCTCCGGTCAGACCAGGTCGGGCATGTCCTCGGGCGAGGGAAGCTCGCTCGGCCACTGTTCGGGCAGCGTGCGCGTTCGAGAGACCTTCTCGACGCGCCAGAACGGGCCATCGCTGGCCGTGATGATCGGCATGGCCGTGTCGAGGTAGTCGCGGAAGAAGACCGCCATACCGGTCGGCCCTTCAAGGCGCAGGAACTCCCACGCCCGCCACAGGGCCTCGAACCGGCTGAGGACCTCGGTGTACTCCCACCAGCGGGCATCCCACCGAGCCGGGGACAGGTCACGCTTCCAGTGCGGCAACAGCCAGTGTTCGACCCACATATACACGTTCGGGTAGTACGTTTCGACCTCGGGCTCATCCGGGGTCTCGTCGTCGTAATCAGACATTCGATGTCTCCTCGAGGTGTCCCGTCTGGACCGCCTGCGCTTCGTAGTAGTCGCGGCTCGCGGCCACTTTCTCGCCGTACGGTTTCGCCGACCAGTGCTCGAGCGCGAACAGCGTCGCCGGCTGTGTGGCGGGGATCATCACCGCGCGGCCGCGCGGCATCGCTGCGAGTTCCGAGACGTCGAAGATCCGCTCGCGGCTGATGCTGGTCGTCGTCGACCGGCCTCCGTGCTGCTGGGTGCTGGTGCGGTGCACCACGTCGTGGTCACCGATCAGCTGGGACAGGTGCGGGAGGAACTTATCGTCCGCGAGGCCGCTGCCCGAGGCGCGAATATTCGCGGCTCCCCAGAGCTTGTCCATCCCGTTGATGCCGAACGCTTCGACGCCCTGTTGCCAGGACTGGAAGAACGTGGAGACGATGATGCCGCGGCTGCCGTAGTGCGAATACACGTCGGGCAGGTCTCGCCACCGGCACACGTTCGCGGCCTCGTCGAGGACCGCCATCAACGGTGTTGCGAGGCGGCCGCCACGCATCCGGGAACCGACTTCCTCGGCGGCCGTGAGGACCGCCATCGTCAGCGCCGCGGTGATTGCCCTGGCGCTACCACCGCCCTCGCGAGAGATCGCGTAGACGGTGTCTGTGGACTTGACGAAGTCGTACGGGTCGAAGTGCGGTCGCCCGTCGGTGTCCGTGATCCACGGGAGCACCTTCTTGTTGGCCAGGACGCCGATAAAGGTCCGCACCGTGCCGTACACGCCGTCACGCTGCTTCTCCGTGAGCGTCTGCGTCTTCGAGAGGCCCTGTGCCTGCGTGTAGTCGTCCTCGACGAGCAGCACAGACGGATCTCCGATCTCGGGATCCCGCCCGCTGGGATCCATCGCCCACAGGTACACGTCAGTGATGGGTCTCCCCGTCACCGCAGCGGTGAGGAACAACCGCGCGAGTGTCTCCCGGCCGGCCGGCCCGAAGTACGCATCTTCCTTCGCGTCAGCTTCTTGCGCGGCCGAGACGAACACGTCGACAAGCTTCTCCGCACGTTCGAAGTTCGTCACGAACGACAGCGGATTCCACCACCAGGTGGGCTCCGCCCCGATGATGTCCTGCACGTCGTGGATCCACATGCGGCCGATCTCCGATCGCGGCCCGCGGGTGAGGTCGACGATGTCTCGCTTGTTCGACGTCGCGAACACCGGCCCCTGCGTCTCCAGGATCTGCGGCACGCACACGCAGCTCGTCTTGCCCGCACGCGGTCCCATGAGCCAGATCTGCACCCACTCCCACGTACCGAAGAGGAACTTGCCGGACGGGACGTG
Source organism: Microbacterium sp. Beta (assembly GCF_005502545.1). Classification (NCBI taxonomy): domain Bacteria; kingdom Bacillati; phylum Actinomycetota; class Actinomycetes; order Micrococcales; family Microbacteriaceae; genus Microbacterium; species Microbacterium sp. Beta. Next base: position 4,928 of record NZ_SCOG01000023.1, on the reverse strand, counting down.
TCGGCCGAGCGGGACACCGTCCGCTGCGCCTTCTGCGCCGAGACGGGCGGTGTCCTCCGCGACCTTCTTCTGCGTCATCTCATCCAGCTCGCGGATCTGTCCCATCGACGCCGCCTTGTGGTCGACCCGGGATCCCGATGACCGGCGCCGCAGCGCCAGCGTGGCGATCGCGGCGGCCGCCACCCCCAGGACAATCAGCCCGAGCAGGAAGATCACGACCTGCAGCGGCGCCGGCGACAGCTTCCCTGTCAGAACAGCCGCCAGCACCGTGAAAGGGTCACGCCGGCCGAGCTCGTCGACGCCGGGGTTGGTGAGCGCAGCCAACCAGCCCAGCACCCCGACGAACATCGCCACCGCGAGTACCCCGCCGATCACCAGCCACCCGGTGTCGGCCGCGAGAGGTTGTGCCCGCCGGTTCGGGCGCATCAGGCCGCCTCCTCCAGCGTCTCGGTCACGCGCGCCGCGTTCGCACGGAACCGCTCTGCCGCTGTCGTCCAGGCCCGGTTCGTGTTGTTCACGTCCATCTCTGCAGCCGTGAGTTCCACCTCGAACGGTGTCCCCGGCTTCTTGCCGATCTTGAGCAAGAACTTTCCTCGCCCAGGCGGGACCGCCTGTGTGCCCGTGTGCGGGTTCAGCGAACCGTCGGCACTCCAGTCCATGATCATCGACTTCTCGCGTGCCGACATCGCGAACACCTGCTCCAGGTTCCCCATCTCGGACTGCGCGAGCCCGCCGATGAACACCATCGCGGACCGGGCCACGAAGCCCCACGCGATCGTCGTCAGCTCATCAGACGACAGCTTGAGGTCATCCATCGTGTGCGTGATCATCGCCTGTGCGATACCGCGTGCACGGTTCAGACGCGTCAGCGCGTCGACGAAGAACACCATCGCCGAACTGGCGCGCAGCATGCGCCACAGCTCATCCATCACCAGGAAGTAGTGACGGCGGGGCCGCAGGGCGGCATCCGCGAGGTACTTCTCCGCGTCGACGACCGCAGACCCGAACGACCACGACACGGCCTGCACGGCCGCCTGCAGCGTCAGGTCGCCGTCATCAATCGACGACAGATCGAACACGACCGGCCGACCGGCCTCGATCTGCACGGTGCTATCACCGTCGAAGATCGACCCGTACACACCCGACGAGGTCAACGCAATCAGACCGTCCAGCAGCAGCTCCGCGCGCTCCGCATACCGTTCTTCATCGCCACGGTCTTGCGCGATCGCGGCGAGGCGCGGGTGACGAGAACGCACCAGGGCCACCAGGTCGCTAATCCGCGGCTGCCGGCCTTCCTTCTCGATGTCGAATTCTTCATCGAGGATGCGCAGGCCCTCCACGACCATGCTGCGTTCCTTCTCGCTGATCCGGGCATCACGGCCCAGCTCCAGCAGACCCGTCACGAGAGTGGCCCGACGCCGCTTCATCGCGTCGATCGCCTCACGCCGCGGCGCGTCGCCACGGGTGATGTCGTCGGGGATCTGCTCGAGCTCGCTCAGCAACTGGCTGAAATCGAGGATGTTGATGACTTCCTGGCCAGGGCCCAGGTGGAACACCTGCCCGCCCAGCGCGTCGATCAGATCAACGTAGTCAGGCTTCGTGTCACTGAGGACCATCGGGATGTGCCCCCAGGCCTCCAGCACCGTCACCATGCGACGTACGAGCGTCGACTTTCCCAGGCCGGGACGGCCCAGAACGAAGCACGAGGGCTGATTGATCAGATTGGCGAGGAACCAACTGATCGGATCGGCGCAGACCACCGTGCCTTTCAGCAGATTCTTCCCGAGGGGGACGCCCACGGGAAGGTCGCTCGAACCGGCGATGAACGGCCAGAGACCGCACACCTGCACCGTGGTGCCCTGCGCCTCCGGCAGCGGCTCGATCCAGGGCATCCGCCCCGTGCCGCTGGTACGCCAGCCTCGACGACCCGCACGCCCCAGCGCACGGCGGCGCTGCGTTCGGGTGCGGTCGAGGAACTGCAGCCAGCGCTGCAGCGGCGTGACAGCCGGGGGTCGCACCTTGTGCTCCAGGCGCTTTGCCTCACGCGGGGTCAGCCGCAGCTCTCCCGCCTCCGTCTGTCGTCGTTGCGCTCTCGTCGTCGTCATCGTCATCACAGCCAGTCCCTAATCTGATCGGGCAACGTCATGTGCGCGGGCAGAACCACACCCAGGGGCAGGCCCGCGAGGAATGCCACGTCCTCGTTCCCCAGCGCCTCACGGATCTTGAGCCGCGCCTGATTCGTCAGCGACGGAATGACCTTCTCCAGACGCGGGAACTCATCGTTCGTCCGGCACGTCGTGGTGATGATCATGCCGAACCGGATGAGACCCGCACCCGCGGCCTCCTCCTCGGCCGCCTTGTTCGCGAACCGGATGCGGTTCTTCTGCCGGGCCGTCGCGCGCTGCTTCGTCGACGAGTTGAACTGCGCGTTGTTGATCTCGGCCTCGATCACATCCGGCGCATCCCCAGCGGGGATCGGACGATACAGGATCGTCACCCGCTTGCGGAGAACGCCCTTCATCGGCTCGAATGCGCGGCGCAGCGCCGTCGCGTAGAACTTCGATCGCGGACCCTCGTACATCGTCCACGACTTCGACACACCACGGTCGTGGTAGTACCGGTCGTACTTCGCCTCGGAGAACGCAGGGCCGGCCTCCGACCAAGTCAAGCCCGTCCCGCCCTCCTGGCGGGCCTGCTCGACGCGGGCCGACACCGTCGGGTCGTACGCCACGCGGGTGAAGTCCACGATGTCCTGCGCCGTGCACGCCTGCGCCCCGGTGCCAGCTCCCGTCATGCCCAGCGAAGCCAACAGGACCGGGAGGCGGTTGCCGATCTCGTCCGCCATCTCCTGCACGCCACGATCGGAGTTCTTCGACTCCAGACCCGTGCCATTGAACGTCAGAGCCAGACGCGTGCTCAGCTGAGGAGCACCGCCCGACAGCGTGTCCGCGAGGCCACCGACAACAGCGGTGGAGAAGTCGCTGCCGTGGTCAGACACGTTCTCCGCGACCATGCGCCGCAGCCGCAGGCCAGAGTCCGGCGCGCTCTCGATCGTGACAGATGCGCCGACGATCGAATCCTCCACACCCAGCTGCGCGAGCCAGCCACCCCAATGGGCGACCTGCCGGTTGATCCTGTCCTGATCCACGAGCGAGTCCCCATCGGGGAAGCACTCGATCACCACGGTGTAGTGCTTTGTCGTCGCTGTAGCGAGACGGATCATCCCGAACGGGTTGCCGTAGCTGTCTTTGTGCTCGCTCAGCTCTGACGCCGTAAGCAGGCCCGGCAGACGGAAGCTCCCATCCGGGATCCGTCCCGCAGGCCCCGCAACCAGAAGTGTGTCGCCGCGACGCTCCGCAGCGCGGAACGCCATGCGGTTCGCCTTGCGCCGATACCAGTTGCGGCCCTGCTTGACGGTGACCACGGTCACTACCGCCGCGGCCACACCGAGGAGCGTGATGATGCCGGCAGCAAGCCACCAGCCGCGCACGATGCATCCAATGAGGACGAGTGCGAACGGGATAGACCCGAACGTCACACCCGCACCCAGCCCGCCGATGCCGAGCTTGGCGGGCATGACGATGTTGCCGTGCTCCACCATCGTGGTGTCATTGCTACTCATCGTTCGACCCCTGTTCGTCAATTCCGTTACTGCTGCTCGATGCCGAGCTGCCGAGACTGTTCATCGCGGATCCCGCCGCATTCCACCCAGAGGAACTACCGCCGCTCGAGGGCGCAGCTCCACCGCTGTCCACAGCGGCAGGTGCCGCACCGCCCGGGCTCGTCGACGGCGAGGATGCGGCGGCCGACGTACCGGACTCGGCCGCCGTAGCAGCGCCCGTTCCTCCGCTCGCCGCCGCTCCCCCGGTAGCAGCGCCCGTCGACGCCGCGGTGCCTCCGGCAGCCGCTCCACCTGCAGCTGCAGTCGATGCAGCGCCACCGGCCGCGGCGCCGGCACCACCGGCTCCTGCAGCAGCGCCCGCGGCCGGTGCAGCCGCTCCACCGGTCGCGGCTACCGCCCCGACCATCACGACGGCCGACCCGGCTGCAGCAACGCCAGCGACCGCCGCGCCACCCGAGAACGCGTTCGAGGTTGCCGCCGCTGCCACCGGCACCAGGAACTTGATCAGTGCCGGCAGAGCGAGGGCCGCCATGCCGAGAATCACCATGGCGACGCAGGCGTTGTAGATCGACTTCCCGATGTCATCGAGGCCCTCGATCGCCGGCGGGTTCTTCATCTGCATCATCCCGAAGGCGTAGATGATCGCAGCCACCGGCTTGAACAGAATCACGGCCAGCAACCAGCCCTGCAGCTGACGAAATGCGTTCGATCCCATCTCAGTCCCGCTGCCCGCGGCCACCGCTGGCAGCAGGGCGAACATCGTGGACGCGAGAGCACCCTGGATCACCATGAACAGGACGTTCACAACGGCGCCGAGCAGGCCGATGATCGCGAGGAACAGCCCGCCGCCCGGGTAGATCAGCATCATCTCCGAGAGAGACAGCATGCCCGATAGGCTCAGCTCCTCCCCCGTCGCCTTCTGGATGATCCACGGCGCGAACTGGTCGCCCGCCGTCATCAGACCCGCGAACGCCACCGCGTACACGCCCGTGACCAGGATGAGGTTCACAACCATCTTGACCGCCGGCAGACCGGCCTTGAAGTCGTTCGAGATCGCCATGCGACCCAGACCGATAAGAAGCCCGATCAACGCAATCGCGGCGGTGTACCAGCCCATCCACCCGTTGATCTGACCAATCGCCGGGGCCGTCACATCCGCACTCGGGATGCCCACCCAGAACGAGTTGATCCACCCGAGAAAATCGATCAGCAGCTTCCAGATATCACGCACGAAATCCGTGAACGCGCTATTGGCAGCGTTGCCGATTCCCTCACCAGCCCAGCACAGAGGATCGAACCCTTCGCA
>NZ_SCOG01000022.1:0-61216 GCF_005502545.1 Microbacterium sp. Beta | reverse complement strand
GGGCGGCGTCGGGCGGGGTCGGGGAGTCAGACCGCCAGGGCCAGCGCGCGTCGATGGGAGATGCGGTGACCGACCCAGAAGCCGATCGCGATCAGCCCGGCGAGGGCGATACCGAGGCCCCACGGCGTCATGGACGGGGCGGCCCCGGCCGTCGCGGTGGCGAGCGTGCCGGACCCGTCCGCGATCAGGTCGTTGCCCGCGGCGAGGTCGGCAGCACCGGCCTCGAGCTTGTCGCCGCCGGCCGCGAGCTCGCCCGAGCCGTCCGCGACGGTGGTGGCGCCAGCGGAGAGCTTCTCGATCCCGACGTTCAGGTCGCCCGCGCCGGTCTGCAGCGTCCCGACGCCGGTGGCGAGCGTCGTCGCGCCGTCGTTCAGGCGAGTCGCGCCTGCGCTGAGGTTCGCCGTTCCCGAGTAGAGGGCGGATGCCCCGGTCGAGAGGGTCTGCAGGCCCGCGGCGAGCCTCGATGCGCCTGCCGAGAGCTGCGTCGTGCCGGAGTGCAGAGCCTGCGCGCCGGCGACCAGAGCGGGCACGCCCTGGGGAGCGACGAGTGCTGCGGTGCCGGGCCACTGGCGGGCGGCGTCACCGCTGATGAGCGCATTCACGCCACCCGTCACCTGAGCCGATCCGGCAGCGGCCGCGACGAGTCCCTGCGCGAGGTCGGAGCCCTTGGCCGCGACGGGAGCCATCGCATCGACCTCCTGGTCGACTCCGGCGGCGAGAGCGGCGAGAGCCTTCAGCTGCGGGTTCTCCGGGTCGGCTGCGAGCATCCCCGCGAGGGCGTCGGCGAGCTGCTGCGAGTGGCCGGGCGCCGTGGCCGCGACGCCCTGGAGAAGCGTCTTCGCTCCCGGCTGCGCGAGAGCCACCACGTCGGCGTTCACCTTGGTTCCGAGGGTGTCGCTGAGCTGCGTCGCGCCGACGAGCACGCCGTTCGCATACGCATGCGCGCCGTTGACACCGGCGGCGAGGGTGGACATCCCGGAAGAGAGGGTCTGCGCACCGGCATCCGCCTGCGCCATCTTCGTCGCGAGTTCCTGCGCTCCGGCGAGCGCCGTCTGCGCACCCCCGCTGACCTTGCCCGCACCGACCACGGCGGTCGATGCGCCGGCGGCGAGGCTGTTCGCCCCCTCGGCCAGGGTCGTCGCGCCGGTCGCTGCGGTCGTGGCACCGTCGCTCAGCTTCTGCGATCCCTCCTGCGCGCTGGCGGCTCCCGCTGCGAGCTCCTGGGTGCCCTCGGCCAGGCGGGATGCGCCCGTGGAGAGGTCTGCAGCGCCGGCTGCCAGGTCGGCCGAGCCGTCCTTGGCCGATGTCGTGCCGTCGGCGAGTTCGGAGGCACCGGCGGCGATCTTGCCGGTGGTCACCAAGAACAGGACCACCATGGCGGCCAGCAGCAGGCTGAGCACGATGACGGCGATGCGCATGCCGATTCCGTGCGAATGGGGCGTGGTACTCGTCATCGAGGACTCCCGGGGGTCAGTGGCGTCGTTGCCACCGGTGACTGTATGGCTGCGCCGAGGCGCGAGTGACGGATTTGCCGCTCGAAACCAAGTTCCAGCGCTCATGACACTGAGTTTCTTGTGAGGTATGCACAAAGGGACGTGGCCGACGGCCGTGTCCTCCGCGAAAACGGGCCGTAACATCTCCGACTCACGCGCCGCCTAGCCTCGTGCGCATGGCGAAGAAGAAGGCACCGGCGTGGCAGTGGTCGGAGGACGGACTCAACTTCCGCACCCGCAAGTGGGTGCGCCCCGAGGACCTGAACGCGAACGGCTCCCTGTTCGGCGGGAGTCTGTTGAAGTGGATAGACGAGGAAGCGGCGATCTACGCGATCGTGCAGCTGGGCAACTATCGCGCCGTCACCAAGCACATCTCGGAGATCAACTTCGAGGCCTCGGCCGTGCAGGGCGACCTGATCGAGATCGGCCTGCAGGCGACGCATTTCGGCACCACGTCGCTGACCATGCGCGCGGTGGCGAGGAACATGATCACGCGCAAGCGCATCCTCACGATCGACAAGATCGTGTTCGTGAGCCTCGACGACGACGGAGTGCCGACCCCGCACGGGTACGACGAGATCACCTACGACCGCGACCGGATGCCGACGGAGCACCTCGCGACCGGGACGATCCGCCTCCCCTCGCCGTGAGTCACGGCCGATGCGGCGCCGAGCCGACGGGTTCGCGGGCGCTGAGTCACCCCCTCAGGCGCGCACTGCCCCCCCGGTGTGCGTCGCGCGAGGAGGTGACCCGGTCGGTGAGCGGCGCTTCATCATCGAAGGCCGGTACGGCCGCAAAGGCCTGGGCGAGATCGGCGATCAGGTCGTCGACGTCCTCCAGCCCGATCGACAGCCGCAGCACGTCGGCTGCCGGACGGGCCTCCGGCGGCACCGGCCGATGGGTGAGCGCCGCCGGATGCTGGATCAGCGAATCCACGCCGCCGAGCGAGACCGCGTGCGTGAACAATGCGGTCGCCGTCGTGACGGCGGAGGCCGCAGCGAACCCGCCACGCATGCGCATCGCGATCATCGCGCCGGTGCCACGCATCTGCCGCTGCAGGATGCCGCGCGGGTCGCCGTCGAGTCCCGGATAGAAGACCTCCGCCACCTCGGGCCGGTCGCTCAGCCACTGCACGATCCGACGCGCGCTCTCCTGCTGGTGCCGCACCCGCACCGGCAGCGTGGTGAGACCGCGGTGCAGCAGATAGGCCCCGAGCGGATGCAGCAGCCCACCGGTCACGGCCCGCACGCGGCGAAGCGCCTCCGCGGTCTCCTCGCTGCAGGCGACCACGCCGGCGATCACGTCGCCGTGGCCGCCGAGGTACTTCGTGGCGCTGTGCAGTGACATCGCGGCCCCCAGATCGATGGGGTTCTGCAGCACAGGGGTCGCGAACGTGTTGTCGACCACGACCGGGACCGCGCCCGCCTGCCGCACCACGTCGGCGATGTCGGCGATGTCGAGGGTGGGGTTCGCCGGCGTCTCCACCACGACCAGGCCGGTGTCGGGGCGCATGGTCGCCGCCACTTCGTCGGGGTGGCAATAGGTGGCCTCGACACCGAGCAGCCCGGAGCCGAGCAGATGGTCGGTGCCGCCGTAGAGCGGACGCACCGCGACGACGTGCCGCGCGCCGGTGGCTCCGGTGTGAGCGAGGATCACCGCCGTCATCGCGGCCATGCCAGAGGCGAAGGCCACGGAGGCGTCGGCGTGCTCGAGCTCGGCGAGCGCCTCTTCGAACCGAGCCACCGTCGGGTTCCACAGCCGCGCGTAGACCATGCTGCCGTCGGCCGGGGGACGACCGCCCGTCGCCATGGCCTCGTACGAGTCGCCACCGCGCTCGATGTCGGGCAGCGGATTGGTCGTCGACAGGTCGATCGGCAGCGCATGCACCCCGAGACCCTCCAGATCGGAGCGCCCGCTGTGGACGGCGACGGTATCGGGATGCAGCGGTGCAGTCATGACTCCACGTTGCCGGAATCACGGCAGAAGCGCAGGAAATCGACAGAGGACACCGAATCGAGGAACCGGAACGCTATTGTGTGCAATGTCCCGCAGGCGAGGAGGCCTCACGTTGGCGAAAGCACAACTCGACGAGATCGACCTCGAGCTGCTCGCGGTGCTGACCCGCGACGCCGAGACCACCAACAAGGCGCTCGCGCATCGGCTCGGTCTCGCCGAATCCACGTGCGCGCATCGGGTGCGGGCGCTGCGCGAGCGCGGTGTGATCCGCGACACCCGTATCCGCGTCGACGGGGCGGCTCTCGGGTTCCCCCTGCAGGCGATCATCAAGGTGCGCCTCGCCAACCACACCGGAGCCAAGGTCACAGCGCTCTTCGACGCGCTCGCCGGCATCCCTCGTGTCCTGCAGGTGTTCCACGTCGCCGGTGTCGACGACTTCCTGGTGCACGTCGCCGTGCAGGACGCGACGGCACTGCGCGACATCGTGCTCGAGCACATCACGATCCACCCCGTCGTCCGCGGCACCGAGACCCAGCTCGTCTTCGAGCTCCGCGACGGACCGGGGGTCCTCTCCCCCTGACCGCTCTCCTTGGCTGACCGTTCTCCTGGCGCCGACCCATGGGCCAGGATGGAGTGCACGCCAGCAAGGAGCAAGGGAGCACCATGAGCCGCAGCGCCACCGCCGCCACGCACACCATCCGGGAGATGCGGGACTTCCTCTTCACGAACGCGACCGACTACGCCGCGGCGCGAGAGGGATTCGTCTGGCCCGAGGTCGACGAGTTCAACTTCGCACTCGAGTGGTTCGACGTCATCGCCGGCGAGAAGCCCGACCGACCGGCCGTGCAGATCGTGGAGGCCGATCTGAGCCTGCACTCCTGGACGTACGGGGAGCTCTCGACGCGCTCCGACCAGGTGGCCGCCTGGCTCACCCGCATCGGTATCCGCCGCGGCGACCACGTGATCGTCATGCTGAACAACACGATCGAGCTGTGGGAGGTGATGCTGGCGATCACCAAGGTCGGAGCCGTCTCGATCCCGACATCCACGCTCCTGTCCGCGGCGGATCTCGCCTACCGCGTCGATCACGGGCGCGCACGAGCTGTCGTCACGCTCGGAACGCTCGCCGACCGCCTCACCGGCATCGACCCCGGCATCCTGCGCATCGGCGTGGGCGCTGACCTGCCGTCCGGATGGGCGCCCTTCGACGACGCCGCAGCGGCGCCCACGAGCTTCGAACCCGACGGCCCCACCCCGTCATCCGACACGGCACTGCTCTACTTCACCTCCGGCACCACCAACCGGCCCAAGCTCGTGCAGCACACGCACGCCTCGTATCCGATCGGACACCTGTCGACCATGTGGTGGCTCGGCGTGCGCCCCGACGACGTGCACCTGAACATCTCGTCGCCTGGGTGGGCCAAGCATGCCTGGTCGAGCTTCTACTCGCCGTTCCTCGCCGAGGCGACCGTCTTCGTCTACAACTACGCCCGCTTCGACGCGAACACCCTCATGCAGGTGATGGACACCCATCACGTGTCGACCTTCTGCGCGCCGCCGACGGTGTGGCGCATGCTGATCCAGGCCGACCTCGCCCGCCTGACGCACCCGCCACGCGAGCTCGTGGGCGCGGGAGAACCCCTGAACCCCGAAGTCATCGACAGGGTGCGGGAAGCCTGGGGCGGAACGATCCGCGACGGTTTCGGACAGACCGAGATGACGGCCTGCATCGGGAACTCCCCCGGGCAGACCGTCAAGGTCGGGTCCATGGGACGACCTCTGCCCGGGTACCCGGTCGTGCTGCTGGACCCCGTCACAGGAGAGGTCGTCGACGGAGAGGGCGAGATCGCGCTCGACCTGGCGCACCCGCCGCTCGGGCTCATGGCCGGGTACTACGACGACCCTGAGAAGACCGCGGAGTCCCGGGCGGGCGGCTACCACCACACCGGCGACATCGCCGTGCGCGACGACGAGGGGTACCTCACCTACGTGGGTCGCTCCGACGACGTGTTCAAGGCCTCGGACTACAAGATCTCGCCCTTCGAGCTCGAGTCGGTGCTGCTCGAGCATGAGCTCGTGGTCGAGGCGGCCGTGATCCCGAGCCCCGATCCCACGCGCCTGGCCGTGCCGAAGGCCTACGTCTGCCTTACTCCGGACTCCACGAACACCGAGACCGAGGCGGCGCGTGCGATCTTCGCGTACGCGCACGAGCGCCTGTCATCGCATCTGTGGGTGCGGATCATCGAGTTCGTGCCCGAGCTGCCGAAGACGATCTCAGGAAAGATCCGCCGCGTGGAGCTGAGGGCGCGCGAAGCGGAGCGGGTGCAGTCGGGCGACGAGAGCGGACAGCACCGCGACCGCGACTACCGCTGAGCGCTCAGCGGACGATGGCGATCGAGGCCGTCGCCGGTCCGGTCTTGGTGAGCACCGGCTTCGACGTCGGAGCGGGGGGAGCCTTCGAGGCCGGGATCGCGGTCGGCAGTGCCTCCTCGACCGTGCGGTCGGTGCGCCCGACACCGCCTGCGTCGACGATGGCACGCACGATGCTCCCGACGATCAGCATCGCCACGAGCGATCCGCCCGCCAGGATCAGCGGCGTCCAGTCGCGCGCGAACGACGCCGCGAAGCTCATCAGCGCTCCCACGATCCACAGTCCCACCGCGCCCCCGGCGAGCCCACCGGCTCCCCGGACGATGGCGACCGCCGCGACGATCGCGAAGATGGCGGCGAGCGCCGCACCCACGTAACCGATCGGCACCATCACCGCAGCCAGATCGCTGGCCACTCTCAATGTCGTCATGACGACCCCCCGTCAGTGGTTACTCCACTCATTCGACATTAGAAGTGTCTCCCGGGGAGGGCATCCGTCTCAAGTGCGATCCGCATCATCCTGGAGAGGGATATCCGTGCACTGCGGACAAAGCGACGAGATCGTCAGCGACGGCGCGGCCAGCGCAGGCGGCGCGCGCGGTGGACGCGGACAGGCTGGGTGACCACGGCGTCCACGACCATCGACCCGTCGGTCGGCCCGACGATCGCGATGGCCGAGGTCTCGGTGGCCTCCGCCGGGTCGATGGGCAGCCGACCGAGGGCGCGGTGCGCGCGGACGTACGCGGGGACGAGCAGGACGATAGCGCCGAGCCAGGCGAGCGGGTTGCTGAGGGCGACTCCGTCGAATCCGATCCACGCGCCCAGCACGATGGCCGCTCCCACGCGCATCACGAGCTCGATCACGCCGGTGACCGTGGGGACGAGCGTGTGACCGAGTCCCTGCAGGGCTCCCCGCAGGACGAACAGCATGCCCAGCGCCCAGTACCCGCATCCGTTGATGATGAGCATCCGATGCGCCTCGTCGACGACGTCGTCCGACCCCTCGCCGATGAACAGACGCACCATCGGCGCACCGAAGGCGATGAGCAGTCCACCGAGTACCAAGCCGGCGACGACGGCCATCCAGGTCGCCTCGACCACACCGCGACGGATGCGATCGGGACGCCGACCCCCGTGGTTCTGCGCGGCGTACATCGAGACAGCGAGTCCGAGCGATGACAGCAGGGCCACCGCGAGACTGTCGACGCGGGATCCGGTCGTGTAGGCCGCGACCGCATCCGCCCCCAGGGTGTTGAGCGCGACCTGTACGGTCAGCGTGCCGATCGCGATGATCGACGCCTGGAATCCCATGGGCAGACCGAGGCGCAGGTGCTCAGCGACGTCACCGCTGGTGATCCGCCAGTCCGCACGGCGCAGGTGGAGCATGGGCAGCCGACGACGCACGAACTCGAGGCACAGGGCGACCGAGACCGCCTGGGCGACCACGGTCGCGAGCGCGGCTCCGCCCACACCCCACTCCAGCGGCCCGACCATCAGGACGACGAGCCCGACGTTCAGGGCGCACGACACGGTGAGGAACACCAGCGGGGTCTTGGAATCTCCGATCGCACGGATGATCGCGGAGAGGTAGTTGAAGAACATCGTCGCGCTCGCACCGAGGAAGCTGATCTGGGTGAAGATCGTGGCCTCGGCCATCAACTCGGGCGGCGTCTGCAGCAGCGCGAGGATCGGACCGGCGAGGAGGGGCGCTCCGATCGTCAGGATCACACTCGTGATGGCGCTCAGCAGAACGCCGGTCGCGACCGAACGGCGCACGGCCGCGTCATCCCTCGCGCCGAAGGCCTGGGCGATCGGGATCGCGAAACCGCTCGTCAGTCCCCAGGCGAACCCGAGCAGCAGGAACAGCAGGCTGCCGGTCGCGCCGACCGCCGCGAGGGAGGTGACGCCGAGGTGCCGACCGACGACGATGGCATCGGCGAACTGGTACAGCTGCTGCACCACGTTCCCGAGCAGGAGGGGGATGGAGAAGGCAAGGATGACGCGCCACGGGCGGCCCGTGGTGAGGGAGGTGGCCATGAAGGAGCGGCTCGCAGGACTGGGGGGTGATCGGGGGTGCGACAAGCCTATCGAATCGATTCGGCGCGACGGAATAGCGGATCTCGATTCCGAGCATCGCGCGGTCGACGGGTACCTTCGGATCGACGCAGTCGACGACGACCGGAGGAAGAAAGTGACCGAGCAGTACACGGGGGAAACCGGACGCGAGCGCGATGTCGCCGCGGACGGAGAGGAACAGCACCTGCGGCGCGCACTGAGCAACCGCCACATCCAACTGCTCGCGATCGGCGGCGCCATCGGCACCGGACTGTTCATGGGCAGCGGCAAGACCATCTCGGTCGCGGGCCCATCCGTGATCTTCGTCTACATGATCATCGGGTTCATGCTCTTCTTCGTGATGCGGGCGATGGGCGAGCTGCTGCTGTCGAACCTGAAGTACAAGTCGTTCAGCGACTTCGCGAGCGATCTGCTCGGCCCGTGGGCGGGGTTCTTCACCGGCTGGACCTATTGGTTCTGCTGGGTGGTCACCGGAGTCGCCGACGTGATCGCGATCGCCGGCTACACGGACGCGCTGATCCCGGGCATCCCGCTGTGGATCCCCGGCATCCTCGTGATCGTGATCCTGCTCGCCCTGAACCTGCCCACCGTCGCCGCGTTCGGCGAGATGGAGTTCTGGTTCGCGCTGATCAAGATCGTCGCGATCGTCGCGCTCATCGTCACCGGACTCGTGATGATCTTCACCGGGTTCCAGCACGACGCCGGCACCGCGAGCTTCTCGAACCTGTGGGACAAGGGCGGCATGTTCCCGCACGGATTCATGGGCTTCGTCGCCGGGTTCCAGATCGCCGTTTTCGCCTTCGTCGGCATCGAACTCGTGGGAACCGCCGCGGCCGAGACCAAGGACCCGAAGCGCAACCTCCCCAAGGCGATCAACGCGATCCCGATCCGCGTGCTGCTGTTCTACGTGGGCGCGCTCATCGTGCTGATGGCGGTCACCCCGTGGACCGAGTACGTGGCAGGCGAGAGCCCCTTCATCGCGATGTTCGCCCTCGCGGGTCTGGGCATCGCCGCGACCGTCGTGAACCTCGTGGTGCTGACCTCGGCCATGTCGAGCGCCAACTCCGGCATCTACTCGACCTCGCGCATGGTGTTCGGACTCGCACAGGACGGCGACGCCCCGCGCATGTTCGCCCGCCTCTCCCGCCGCCGCGTGCCGCAGAACGCGCTGTTCCTGTCGTGCATCCTGCTGCTCTCCGGTGTGGTGCTGCTGTATGCGGGCAAGGACATCGGCACGGCCTTCGACATGGTGACCACGGTCTCGGCGCTGTGCTTCATGTTCGTGTGGACGATCTTCCTGTGCAGCTACCTCGTGTACCGGCGCACGCGCAGGGACAAGGTCGCCGCATCGACGTTCCGGCTGCCCGGCGGCGTGTTCATGGTCTACGTCGTGCTGGCGTTCTTCGTGTTCATCCTGTGGGCGCTCACGACCCAGCCCGATACGTTGACCGCGCTGCTCGTGACACCGATCTGGTTCGTGGTGCTGTTCGTGGCGTGGCTGTTCGTGCGCCGCTCACCGAACCACCTGGCGCGGCATGCGGCACACATCGCCCACCTGCGCGACGATTCGGTGGAGGCGGACTGACGGTTCCCCGTTTCGAATCAGGCGACGGCCGGCTTCGGGACGAACAGGCGCTTGCGGAGGGCGAGGAACAGCAGGATCATGCCGGCGCTGAGGAGGATGTGGCCGAGGCCTGCGATGCCGGCGATCATGCCGCTCGACTCCTGGCCGAGCACCGTGAGGCTGCCGTGCCAGATCATCATGGCCGTCGTGAGCACGAGGCCCGCGTTGTACAGCCAGAAGAACCAGCCGAACAGGCGGCTCTCGGACAGCGTGAACGCTTTCTCGAGGAGCAGGACGATCAGCAGGACGACGAAGCCGAGCACGAGCAGGTGCGTGTGCACCAGGCCGAGCTGCGTCGACTCGCCCTCGGGGAAGTCGTTGATCTTGGTGAACTCTCGGTAGAAGAGTCCGGAGGCGACGCCCACGAGCATGTAGGCGAACGCGGCGGAGAAGAGGCGGCGCATCGGAATCCTTTCGGTCTGATCCCAGCCTCGCCGGGGTGACCGTTCCGGGGATCCATCGAAGGGTTGAGATGCGCACAGGCGCGACTCTTGCGCGATCCACAGGACGTGTGATGACCTGTCGGCATGAGCTTCTTCCCGCCCGATCCGGAGATGCCGGAACACGAGGAGAGCGAACCGGAGCGGCAGCCCAGGTGGCAGGCTCCGGAGAACGAGCTGCCCGTACTCCTTCCCGTTTCCGAGACACTCGCCACCACGGAGAACCTCGCGCTGGGGTTGTTCGGGGTCGCCGTCTACAGCGACGGGGTCGAGTTCCGTCTGGAAGGGCGGCTCCGCCGGCACGGGATGCCTGTGCGGGAGTGGAACGAGCTGTGCGCGGACTTCATCGGGCACAGCCAGATGGGTGGTCCGGTGCACCCGGCCGGCCGGCTGCGTTTCGGCCTCGTGCTCGGCGACGGAGAGAAGGTCCTCGCCGAAGGCTTCCCGTTCTTCGGAGGCGAAGATCCGTCGGCCGAGCCGAAGGGGCACACGCTGGCACGCAACAGCGGCGGCGGCGGAGGCGGGAGCCACAACTACTCTTCGACGGACCGACTGTGGTTGTGGCCGCTTCCACCGGAGGGCCCGATCGAGTTCGTCATGCAGTGGCCCGCGCTCGGTGTCGAGGAGCGGAGTGTGGTGCTCGACGGCTCCGCCATGCGCGACCTCGCCGCGCGCGTGCAGCGGTTCTGGAACTGACCCGAAAGAGCGCCGGGCCGAGACCTCAGAGCAGGCCGGTGTCGTGCGCGATGGCGATGGCACGTGCGCGACTGTCGGCACCGAGCTTCTCGAACACGTGCACGAGGTGGGTCTTCACGGTGGCCTCCGTGACGAACAGGGTCTTCGCGATCTCGCGGTTGGACGCCCCCGTGTCGAGCAGACGCAGCACCTCGAGCTCCCGGTCGGTCAGGCGCACCCTCGGCGCACGCATGACGCGCACGACCCGCTCGCTGAGCTCGGGGGTGAGAACGAGCGCTCCCGACGCCGCCTGGCGGATCGCGCGCGCGATGTCGTCCGGCGCCACATCCTTGAGGAGGTAGCCCGCGGCTCCCGCCTCGATGGCTCCCAGGATCTCGGCGTCGCGGTCGAACGTCGTCAGGATCAGCACCGCGGGCGCCGGTTCCTGCGCGCGGAGGGCGGCGGTCGTCTGCACGCCGTCCATGCCCTCCCCGAGCCGCAGGTCGCACAGCACGACGTCCGGATGCAGGTGCCGCGCAAGGGCCACGGCCTCCTCACCGGATGCCGCTTCCCCGACCACCTCGACGTCATCGCGATGGTCGAACAGCGAGCGCACGCCGGCCCGGACGATGGGGTGGTCGTCGACGAGCAGCACGCGCACCGCGGTCATCCCTCCCCTCCGTTCCGTCGCCCCTGAGCGGTGCCGCCGAGGGGGATGTGCGCCGAGAGCGCGGTGCCGTCTCCCGGGGCGCTCTCCACGTCGAGCCCTCCGCCGAGCTCCCGCAGGCGCGCGCGCATCGAACGCAAACCGTAGCCACCACCCGTGCTGCCGACGCCACCCTGCGCGTCCCGCTGCCGGTCCCACTGCCGCGCGTCGAAACCGATCCCGTCATCGACGATGTCGAGCCGCACCGCGTCGCCGGCGTCCGCGAGGGTGACGACGACCCTGGTCGCGGATGCGTGGGAGCGGACGTTCGCGAGGGCCGACTGCGCCGTGCGCAACAGGGCGACCTCGGCGTCGATGCCGAGCGACGGCAGGTCGTCGTCGGCGTGCAGCGTCGCCTCGATCCCGGTCTCCTCGGCGAGGCGCTCGAGCATGCGGGCCAGGGCGTCGCCGAGCGCGGTGGATTCGAGCTCGGCCGGCATCAGGGCGTTCACGATGCGCCGCGCATCGGCCATCCCCTCCGCGGCGAGCGCACCGATCTGTCTGAGGGCACGGGTACGCTGCGCCGGGTCGTCCGCCTCCAGGGCGGACCGCGTGAGCATCCCGATCGACGACAGGCTCTGCGCCACGGTGTCGTGGATGTCGCGCGACACCCTGGTGCGCTCCTCGCTCGCCCCCGACTCGCGCTGGGTGCGGGCAAGCTCGTCCTGCAGCGCGGCCATCTCCTCCTGGGTGGCCACGAGCGAGGCGATCAGTCGGCGTCGCTCCCGTCCATCGCGGACGAGCTCGAGGTATCCGCGGGAGATCCCCAGAGCGAAGACCCCGCCGACGAGAGGCCCGATCACGTTCGCATAGGTCGTGGTGCCGTTGTGCAGCAGCGGAGCGGTCACCACGACGACGAGGACGGCCGCGCTGAGCAGCAGCGCCCAGCGCAGGCGCATCACGAACCCGGCGAGCAACCACAGGGGGAACGCGAGCCAGACGAACTCCGGCGACACCACGACCGCGCCGAGCCAGATGAGTGTGAGTCCGAGCAGCCACCACGTCGCCAGACGGCGGTCGGAGGTGCGCTCGCTGAGCAGCAACCCTCCTCCGTACCAGCCGAGGAAGACGAGCGAGAGGGCGAGCACCCACGGCAGCGGGACGCCGTCCGCCGCCGCGCGCCAGGCTCCGACCACGAGCAGCACCACGGTGATGACGGCCTGGCCGATCCGGATAGACCCCACCAGGCTCGCCCACGTGCGCGGAGCGCGGAAGCCTGCCGCGCGCTCCGGCCGCGACGACTCCGGCCGCGACGACTCCGGCCGCGACGACTCAGCTCGCATCTCGGGTGCTGGCGACGGCGGCATGCTCGTATTCTCCCCCGTCCGGCCGTTCTCCGCCTCGATCCGCGCAGGATCTTCTCCGCCCTGCAGTTCCCGGCCACCACATCCGCTCGCCGACGATCGCGAAGATCGCCGGAACCACCAGTGTGCGCACCACGAAGGTGTCGACCAGCACTCCGATGCCGACGATGAGCCCGATCTGCCCGAGCGTGACCAGGGGCAGCAATCCGAGCGCGGCGAACACCGCGGCGAGCACGACACCCGCGCTGGTGATGACGCCACCCGTCGCCGTGAGTGCGCGTACCATCCCCTGACGGGTACCGACGGTCCGTGCCTCCACGCGCGTCCTGTGGACGAGGAAGATCGTGTAGTCGATCCCCAGCGCCACGAGGAACAGGAACGAGAGCAGCGGCACCTGCAGGTCCAGCGCCTCCCATCCGAACAGGACTCGGCTCAGCCAGGTGCCCGCACCGATCGCGGCAACCGCGCTGAGGATGTTCACCGCGAGCAGCAACACGGGCGCCACCAGGGAGCGCAGGAGCACGATGAGCACGAGCAGACTGACCGCGAGCACGAGCGGCACGATCAGGAGCAGGTCGCGCTGGTTGCCGTCGCGCGCGTCGAGGTCGGCCGCCACCGGGCCACCGACCACGGCGTCACCGGGCACGGCGTGCGCGGCCTCTCGCACTGCCCCGACCAGGTCGAGGCTCTCGGCCGTGCCCGGCGCCGGATCGCCCACGACGAGCAGCCGGACGAGCGCGCCGTCGGTGCTCTCCCCGGTCGTCGACACCCGGAGCACGCCGGGCACATCGCCGATCGTCTCGGTCAGCGCATCGCTGTCCGCCGCATCGCCGATCACGATCATCGGCTGGGCCTCGCCCGCCGGGAAGTGCTCGCCGAGCGCTGTGAGACCCGCCGCCGATTCGGAAGGGACACGGAACTTCTCGACCTGCGTGAGACCGACCGTGGCCCCCGCGAGACCACCGGCGAAGACGCCGAGCAACGCGAGCGCACCGACCAGGGGCACCCACGGGCGCCGGGAGACGCGCTGCGCCACCGCACCCCACACACGACCCGTCACGGCGGCGTCGCCCACCCGCGGCGCGAACGGCCAGAAGAGGCGCCGCCCGCAGACGGCGAGCGCGGGTGGCAGCACCAGCAGCACGGCGGCGAGCGCGATCAGGAGTCCCACGGCCGACGCGATACCGAGCCCGCGTGTGCCCGGGATCACCGCGAGGGCCAGAGTCGACAGAGCGAGCACCACGGTCACGTTCGAGGCGACGATCGCCGGTGCGGTGGCCCGCCATGCGCCCACGAGGGCACGGCGGTGGTCGGTCTCGCGCGCGAGCTCCTCGCGATAGCGCGAGATCAGCAGGAGGGCGTAGTTCGTGCCGGCGCCGAAGACGAGAACACTCACGATGCCGGAGTCGAACTGCAGTCCGAGACCCGCCCCGATCGCCGCCGTCGCCTTGTTCGCCAGTTGATCGGCGAGCGCGACCACCACCAGGGGGATCATCCACAGCACAGGCGAGCGGTACGTGACGATGAGCAGCAGCGCCACGATCCCGAGGGTCACCATCAACAACGTGAAGTCGGCTCCGTCGAACGCCGAGGCGACGTCCACACCGAACGCCGGTCCGCCGGTGACCTGCACGCTCACCCCGTCGATCGGATGCTGCGTCACGGTGCCGCGCAGATCGCGCACGGCGTCCGCGGCAGCATCGTCGTCTTCCAGGGTCAGCGTCGCCTGGATCGCCGCGGCCTCTCCGTCGTCGCTGACGATCGGCCCGTGCGGCTCGCGCCCGGTCTCGGCTCGGACGTCCGCGGCGAGACCGGAGAGGGCGTCGAGGTCGGCATCGCCGAGCTGCGCACCGTCGTCTCTGGTCGCGACCAGGAGCACCGTGCCCTCGTCCGCATCATCGAAGCCCGCGGCGAGCACGGCCGCCCGCGCGGATTCGGAGTCCGGCGGAGCCACATCATTCCCCGCGGGGAGCGATGCCCGACCCAGCGCGCCGAGCAGAGCGGTGAACGCGACGAAGGCTACGAGCAGGGATATCCACCCGCCGCGCCGCGAGGTGAGCCACAGGGGAAGGGAATGGAGGGTGCGGAGCATGCATCCAGTCCAGCCGTCGCCTCCGTCGCGGGGATCGGACAGGGGGCTGACACTCCTCTCCACCGTTCGATGGATCCGCCCACACCTGAAAGGGGGTTCCGGTCAGCGGGGTTCTGTCAGGGACTCCCTCGCGATCGTGCCCGCGCGTAACGTCGGCTCCAGCGCCGCCGATCCGTCTGCGACCACGATGAAAGGACCACCCCATGCACACGCGTACTCTCGGACAGGGCCTGCAGGTCTCGGCGGTCGGCCTCGGCTGCATGGGCATGTCGCAGAGCTACGGACCCAACCCCGGCAGCCGCGACGACATGATCGCCGTGCTGCGGTCGGCACTCGATCACGGCGTCGACTTCTTCGATACGGCCGAGGTGTACGGCCCGTACGTCAACGAGGAGCTCGTCGGCGAGGCTCTCGAACCCCTCCGCGACCGGGTCGTGCTCGCGACCAAGTTCGGGTGGGACATCGTGGACGGCAGGAGCGTGGGGCTGAACAGCCGCCCTGAGCAGATACGGCGGGTGGCCGAGGCCTCGCTGCGGAGTCTGCGCACCGATGTGATCGATCTGTTCTACCAGCACCGCGTCGACCCCGAGGTGCCGATCGAGGACGTGGCCGGGACCGTCGGCGAGCTGATCGCGGAAGGCAAGGTGCGCCACTTCGGGCTCTCCGAGGCGTCGGCGGACACCATCCGCCGCGCCCACGCCGTGCACCCCGTGACCGCACTGCAGAGCGAATACTCGCTGTGGACCCGTGACCCCGAGGCCGAGATCCTGCCGGTGCTCGCCGAACTGGGCATCGGTTTCGTGCCGTTCAGCCCTCTCGGCAAGGGGTTCCTGACCGGCACCGTCGACACCGCGGCCGACTTCGCCGTCGGGGACATCCGCGCCACGATCCCGCGGTTCACGGCCGAGAACCGGGCGGCGAACCAGGCGCTCGTCGCGCACGTCGCCGACCTCGCTGCGGCCAAGGACGCCACGCCGGGCCAGATCGCCCTGGCCTGGCTGCTCGCCCGGCAGCCGTGGATCGTCCCGATCCCCGGCACCCGACGCACCGCGCGCATCGCCGAGAACGCGGGGAGCACGTCCGTCGCCCTGTCGGCAGACGAGATGGCGGATCTCACGACCCTCGCGACGCGCCTCGGAGTGAGCGGCGACCGTTACAACCCGCAGCAGATGGCCTTCGTCGACCGTTGAGCGGATCACGGAGCCCTTCCGCCGCATCGGTATCGTGAGGCGGGTGACCTCCGCCCGCAGCTATCCCGCGACCATCGCGGCTGCGGTCGATCACGAGAGCGTCGTCCGCAAATCGCGCTTCGTCACCCGCATCGAGCCCGTCTCCTCGGTCGAGCAGGCCGAGGTCGTGATCGCCGGGATCCGCAAGCGGGCGTGGGATGCCAACCACAACTGCACAGCCATGGTCACCGGGCTCCTCGGCGATCAGGCCCGGTCGTCGGACGACGGAGAGCCGTCGGGCACCGCGGGCATCCCGATGCTCGAAGTTCTGCGGCGGCGAGAGCTCACCGATGTGGTCGCGGTGGTGACCCGCTACTTCGGGGGCGTGAAGCTCGGCGCCGGAGGGCTGGTGCGCGCGTACTCGTCCGCCGTGTCCGAAGCGCTCGACCGGGCCTCACTCGTGCGGCGGGCCGCGCTCCGCCAGGTCACGCTCGAGGTTCCACACGCAGATGCCGGCCGGTACGACAACCTGCTCCGCGACTGGGCCGCGCATCACGGGGCGACACTCGGCGATCCCACGTATGCGGCCATGGCCACGCTCGAGCTGTGGGCCCCCGAGGCAGAGCTCCCCCGGCTCACCGACGACATCGCCGCCGCCTCCGCCGGCGCGATCGTTCCCGTCGTCGGCGTCGAGCGCATCGTCGACGTGCCGGACTGACCCCCTTCGAATCGGGCAGACCCACAACAACCGCCGGATATCCTGGATGCCGCGGTCGCGGAGGGAGAGCGATGTTCGACAGTCCGCTCTCGGCTTCGGCCTACGAGATCCTCGAGGTCGACCCCGCCGTCGACGATGTCGAGTTGCGCCGCGCCTACCGTCTCCG
Organism: Microbacterium sp. Beta; assembly: GCF_005502545.1. Lineage (NCBI taxonomy): Bacteria > Bacillati > Actinomycetota > Actinomycetes > Micrococcales > Microbacteriaceae > Microbacterium > Microbacterium sp. Beta. The sequence goes on along the minus strand of NZ_SCOG01000022.1, from coordinate 44,427 downwards.
CCTGCGCCAGACGCACCCCGACACCGGCGGCGATGCGGCGGTGTTCATCCAGGTGCAGCGTGCGTGGGAACTGGTCGGCACCGTCGAGAGCCGTGCCGCCTACGACCGCCGCACCGGAGTGGCCGGTTCATCCACCGCCGGCGCAGGAGGCACCACCGACTCGACCGCGGGCTGGAGCGGATGGCGCCCGCCCGCTGCCCGCACCGACACCCGACCGCGCGCCCGGTCCTACGGTCACCCCGGCGGCTGGCGTCGTGAGCGCTACCTCGCACTGATCCGCGAATGGGCGGGACGCGGCGTCGAGGTCCCCGATCCGTACGACCCCGCGCTCGTGCGGTCAGCCCCGCGCGATCTGCGCAGACTCCTCGCCGACGCGCTCGCGGAGGAGGCCACGGCCCGCACGGTCTCCGACCTCGGCATGGGATACACGGTGTGGCACGACGTCGCGGTCGGTACCGATGCCGACGACAAGCTCGATCACGTGGTGCTGGGGCCTTCAGGACTGTACGGCGTGATGTCGGAGGACTTCGGCGGAGTGGTCGGCTTCCGTCGCGGAGAGATCACCGGCCCGAGCGTCGGCACCCGCGCACCGGTCACCGCGGCCCTGGGCCGGATGCGCGCCGTCGCCAAGGCCGCGCGCGTCAAGTTCGGCGGCGCGATCGTCGTGCTGCCCGACGACGACCTCGCCCAGGCCGTCACCCCGCTCGGCACGAGTCGCGGAGTACCGGTCGTCGTGGTGCGGCGCAGCGCGCTGGCGATGGTCCTGCGCCAAGGCGTCCCCCAGGCGCGCGCCATCGGCGGCAACGAGCTGTTCGACGTGCGCACCCGATTGCAGCAGACCGTCCGCTTCGTCTGAGCACGGCCCGGACTGCAGACGACGGACTGCAGACACGCTTCCCGGGACGGATGCCGCGGAGTACCGTGCCTGGATGGCGCTCACTCCCCCGGTCAGAGAATGGTTGCTCGATTCCGATCCGGCGCTGCGGTGGCAGGTGGAGCGCGACCTCCTCCACGAGCCGCCGGGGGTGTGGCAGCAGACCCGCGCGCGCGTGGCGACCGAGGGTTTCGGCGCCGCTCTCCTCGCACGACAGGATGCCGACGGGCGACATACCGGAATTCTTTCTTTTGAGTTATTCAAAAAACAAGGTAGCCTCGGGGGATGGAGACAGAACTCGACTCGGCGCTTCGCGGCGCTGGGCTTCGGGCGACCGCGGGCCGCGTCGCCGTTCTCGAGGCTCTCGACTCCATGGCCCATACGGATGCGGAGCGGGTCTACCGCGCCGTGTCCGAAGTGCTGCCGACCACGTCGATCCAGTCGGTGCACAACATCCTCGCGGACCTGACGACGGCGGGTCTCATCCGCCGGATCGAACCGGCAGGCTCCGCAGCGCTCTACGAGCGGCGCATCGATGACAACCACCACCACGTCGTCTGCACCTCCTGCGGTGCGATCGGCGATGTGGACTGCGTCATCGGTGAAGCTCCGTGTCTCACCCCGTCCTCGACGGGGGGATTCACCGTCCAGACAGCCGAAGTCACCTTCTGGGGCCTGTGCCCCAGTTGCCAGAACGCCGCGCAGTAGCAGGGCCGCCGATCGCCCGTCCCCGGATGGGGGTGATCGTCGCGCCCACGCGGAGAAGGAGAACACCATGACGAAACCTGCCACCACCACGCAGGCCGGAGCCCCGATCGCGAGCGACACGCATTCGCTCACCGTCGGTGCCGACGGCCCCACCGTCCTGCACGACCACTACCTGGTCGAGAAGATCGCGGCCTTCAACCGCGAGCGGGTGCCGGAGCGCAACCCGCACGCGAAGGGCGGCGGCGCGTTCGGCGAGTTCGTCGTCACCGAAGACGTGTCCGCCTACACGCGGGCAGCCGTCTTCCAGCCGGGAGCGACGAGCGAGACCCTCATCCGCTTCTCCTCGGTCGCCGGCGAGCAGGGTTCGCCCGACACCTGGCGCGATGTGCGCGGCTTCTCGCTCCGCATGTACTCCGAGGAGGGCAACCTCGACATCGTCGGCAACAACACTCCGACGTTCTTCCTGCGCGACGCGATCAAGTTCCCGGACTTCATCCACTCGCAGAAGCGACTGGCCGACTCGGGCCTGCGCGACCCCGACATGCAGTGGGACTTCTGGACCCTGTCGCCGGAGAGCGCCCACCAGGTCACGTATCTCATGGGAGACCGCGGTCTCCCCCTCAGCTGGCGCCACATGAACGGCTACGGCTCGCACACCTACTCGTGGATCAACGCCGCGGGCGAGGTCTTCTGGGTGAAGTACCACTTCATCTCGCAGCAGGGCGTCGAGGCGATGAGCAACGAAGAGGCCGAGCAGCTCGCCGGGTCGGACGCCGACCACTACCGTCGCGACCTGTTCCGCTCGATCGCCGACGGCGAGTTCCCGAAGTGGGACCTCTACGTGCAGATCATGCCGTACGACGAGGCCAAGGACTACCGGTTCAACCCGTTCGACCTCACCAAGACCATCTCCAAGAAGGACTACCCGCGCATCAAGGTCGGCACCCTGACCCTGAACCGCAACCCGGAGAACTTCTTCGCGCAGATCGAGCAGGCCGCCTTCTCGCCAGGGAATCAGGTGCCCGGTACCGGCATCTCCCCGGACAAGATGCTGATGGGGCGCATCTTCGCCTACCCGGATGCCCAGCGCCACCGCATCGGCCCGAACTACAACCAGCTGCCGGTGAACCAGCCGCACGCGAGCGAGGCGCGCAACTACCAGCACGAGGGCTCGATGCGCTACCAGTTCAACGATGCCGCGCACCGCACCTACCAGCCGAACTCCTACGGAGCCGCAGGCGGACCGGAGGCCGACCCGTCGAAGGGCATCGAGGTGAACTGGGAAGCCGACGGCGAGATCCAGCGCTCCGCCGCGACCCTGCACGCCGAGGACGACGACTTCGGCCAGCCGGGCACGCTCTACCGCGACGTGTTCGACGGTGAGCAGCGCGCGCGCTTCCTGGAGACCCTGACCGGTCAGGGGCGTTCGATCACGGTCGACGCCATCCGCGAGCGCTTCTTCCAGTACTGGACGAACGTCGACGCCGAGCTCGGTGCCGCCCTGCGCGATCGGGTCTGACCCTCGCGATCGTCGGAACGAGAAACGGCCCCCGGGGACTTCGGTCCCCGGGGGCCGTTTCTCGCAGTGCCCCGTGGCCCGGTGATGCCCGCCCCATCGCCCAGACTCGCGAAGGCGTCTGAGCCCCGCGTCCGCGAACAGGGCCAAGATGGAGAGGTGGCCGTCCCTCTCTCCGACCTGACCAGCATGCCCGCACCCCAACACGTGTACGCCGCCGACGGCACCCGGCTGGCGACCTACACCTGGGGTGAGCTCGACGCCCCGGTCGTGGTCATCGTGCACGGCTTCGCATCGAACGCGCGCGACAACTGGGTGCTCACGGGCTGGGTGCGTGAGCTCACGCGTGCGGGCTATCGGGTGCTGGCGCTCGACCAGCGGGGGCACGGCCTCAGCGAGAAGCCGCACGACCCCGACGGCTATCGCATCCGCACCCTGGTCACCGACGTCGAGACCGTGATGGACACGTACCTCGTCGACGACGCGTTCTACGTCGGGTACTCCCTCGGCGCGCGGGTGGGCTGGGAGGTCGTCCGCGAGCTGCCGCATCGCATCGGACGGGCGGTGCTCGGAGGCGTGCCGGACGGCATCCCTCTCGCGCGGCTCGACCTCGATCAGGTGCGGGCCTACATCGCCGATGGCACGCCGGTGGCCGACCGGACGACACAGAACTACATCGCGCTGACCGAGCGGGTGCCCGGCAACGACCTGCAGGCGCTCGTCGCACTTGCCGAGGGCATGCGGGCATCGGGCATGATCGACCCCGACCCCTCGGACGCGCCGACTCGACCGATCCTCTTCGCCACCGGGTCGAAGGACGCGATCATCGAGGGCTCGCGGGCTCTGGCCGCGGCCGCCCCCGACGGTCGGTTCTTCGAGATCCCGAACCGGAACCACTTCAATGCCCCCGGTTCCCGCGACTTCAAAGAAGCGGCCGTGGCCTTCCTCGCAGAGTCCTAGCCCGCCGAGTCCTCGCCCGCAGAGACCCATCCGACACACGTGTGACCCGGTCGACAGACGACCGGGCCACACGTCGGGATGCGCTCAGACGGCGGCGGCCTCGTCGCGCTTCGGCAGCACCCATCCCGCACGCGGGAAGTGGCAGGTGTAGCCGTTCGGGTACTTGATCAGGTAGTCCTGGTGCTCCTCCTCGGCCTGCCAGAAGGGACCGGCCGGCTCGATCGTGGTGACGGCCTTCGCGGGCCAGAGACCGGACGCGTCGACGTCGGCGATCGTGTCGCGCGCGACCCTCTCCTGCTCCGGTGTGAGCGGGAAGATCGCGGAACGATAGCTCGATCCGATGTCGTTGCCCTGACGGTCCTTGGTCGACGGGTCATGGATCTGGAAGAAGAACGCGAGGATGTCGCGGTACGTCGTCTTCGTCGGGTCGAACACGATCTCGACCGCCTCGGCATGGCCGGGGTGGTTGCGATAGGTCGCGTGGTCGTTCGAGCCGCCGGTGTAGCCGACGCGGGTGTCCAGCACGCCGGGCTGACGGCGGATCAGGTCTTCCATGCCCCAGAAACAGCCGCCGGCGAGCACGGCCGTCTCGGTTCCAGGGGTGCGGGTGATGTTTCCGTCGTCGGTCATGACTGCTCCTCAGCGGTGTCGGGGGTGTCGGTGGTGGTGGGGCGTGCGAAGAGGGCGCTGTAGCGACCGTACCCCTCTTCCTCCAGGCTGTCCGCCGGGATGAAGCGGAGGGCCGCGGAGTTCATGCAGTAGCGCCGACCGCCCTCGGCGCGGGGTCCGTCGTCGAAGACGTGTCCGAGATGGCTGTCCGCACCGGCGGAACGGGCCTCGGTGCGCTTCATCCACAGCGACCGGTCGGTGCGCGTGATCACCGCGTCTGCGTCGATGGGCTTCGTGAAGCTCGGCCAGCCGGTACCGCTGTCGAACTTGTCGGTCGACGAGAACAGGGGCTCGCCGGACACGACATCGACGTAGATGCCGTCGTCGTGGTTGTTCCAGTAGGCGTTGCGGAACGGCGGCTCTGTGGCGTCCTGCTGCGTCACCTCGTACTGCAGGTGGGTGAGGCCGCTGACGGCCTCGGGGGTCTTGCCGTAGTCGTTCGACATGATCTGGCTCCTTCTCCGACGTCGCTGGCTGCGCCGTCTCAGAGAAGAACCGACGAGCGGCCCGATTTGGTCCCGCAGCCCTGGGAACGGGCTGTGAGTTTTCAGGACGCTCGTCGGCTGCCCCCTCTGCGGAGGAGCGTCAGTCGAGCGTCCGCCACGGGCCGCCGGTCGTCGCAGCTTCCGGCTGCTGGTTGCGGGTCCACCACTTCGCCTCGAAACGCATGCCGTCGTGCACGACAGTATCGCCGGCGGTGAAGACGCGGGTGGCCGTCCACACGGCCGCTCCCTCCGCGTCGGATACGAGCTCCTGCCACGGACCGACGGGGTCGCCTGGGCGCTGGTCGCGCGTCCACCACGACGCCTGCCACAGGCGCCCGTCGAGCGAGACGAGTTGCCCCTCGGCATACACGGTCTGCGCACTCCAGCCCGGGGCGGTGGTCAGGGGCAGGGTCACGGCGCCCACGGCGGCGGACACCTCGTGCGCCCCGTTCACCGCCGCCGCATCGAAGGGGGCCGAATCGATCGACCCGCGCGCGATGTCGTCGGTCGTGAGCCGGACGACGATCGGATCGAGGGTCGTCCTCTCACCGGGGGCGAGCACCCCCACGTCCGCTCCGGCAGCGGTCACGGCATCGAGCGCGACGTTGCCGATGTTCTCGACGGTGCGGGTCCACGTCACGGTGTCAGAGGCATCGGCCACGCCGTTCCCGTTCCCGTCCGCCCACTCGCCCACTGCTGTGCCGGACACCCCGGGGGTGCGTGCGATCACATCGACCTCGCCACCCGCCACGGCGATGCGTTTCGTCGACTGCCCTGCCGCCTCGACCGTCCACGTCGTGTCGGCGACGAAGAAGCCGCGGTCGATGTCGGCCTGGGTCACCGTGTGGCGCGCGGTCCCGCAGTCGTACCCCGCGCCGACCGGCAGGTCCCGATACCGACAGTTTCCTGCCCCCGGCGGGAGGAAGGGCGAGAAGTCACCGGATGCGGGAACCGCCGAGACCGTGACCGGACTGCGGTTGTCGACCCGGAAGCCGTAGGGCACCTGTTCACCCACCGCGTAGGGGGTCGCCGCCAGGTCTCGCCCGGCATCCGCCCGCGCTCCCGTGATCGTCGCCGCGAGCACGCCGTCGCGCAGCAACACGGGCGCGGCCGCGTGGGTCACGGTGACGGCGGGGGCCGAGCCGTCGACCGGCGCGACGGTGAAGCTGAACTCCGGCGTGTACCAGCCGCGGTCGAGGTCGGCCTGCGTGAGCGTACGCCGCGGGGTGCTGCAGTTGTATGCGTCGTACGCCGGCAGGTTCAGCCACCGGCACGCGGTGGGGGCGAAGCCGGTGGTGAAGGTGTTCGCCGCCGGGGTCACGACCGTGTTCATACCCGCCGTGCTCACGACCCGCACCTGGAAGCTCAGCTGCTCGCCGACGGTGTACGGATTCGTCACGACGTTCCGCGCCGCCGACGTGTGGGTCGCTGTGAGCGTCGCGCCGAGCACCGACGACTGCGGCAGCGTGAGCGTCGCGGTCGTCTGGCTCAGCCGTCCGTCGGCCGCGGTGAAGGCGGCCTGCAGACGCTGGGCGCCCGCGGCTCCCTGCGGTGCGGTGACCTGCACGTTCACGGTGGCGCTCGCGCCCGGTGCGAGGCCGGTGACCTGCGCCGTGGTCGCCGTCCAGCCGGTCGGAGTGTGGAAGGTGACGGCACCGCTGAGCGCTGTCGATTCCTGGTTCGTGACGGTGACCGGAACCGTGGTGGCCGCACCGGCGGTGAGAGCGGTCTGCGGCACCGACAGCGGGGCGCACACCGCGTTCATCCACGCCTCGTCGAACGAGGAGAACTGCATGGTGTTCGTGTATCCGGCCTCCCACAGCACCCCCACCCTGCCGTCGTCGATCGCCGTGGCGCTGGAGTAGGCGAACGTGCCGGTCTCGAGCGTGCGCAGGCCCGGCCAGGTCTCGCCGTCGTCGCACGAGAGCCGCACCGCCCCGTTCACGCGGTTGCCGTCGGCGCCGTTGTTGGCGTTCGTGAAGACCAGTTTCCTCGCGTCGACGCTGGCCGCAGGGGCGTCCGGGTGCAGGCGCGTGATCGAGGCGTTGTTCGTGGGGTCGGGCAGCTCGGCGTCACGGGTGACCGGCCCGTAGCTGTGGCCGCCGTCCGTGGAGATCGCCACCTTGCGCAGACGGCCGTTGGAGCTGTCGCGCGAGTTGAGCATGACGCGGCCGTCGGAGAGCTCGACGACCTTGTTCTCGTCCATGCCGGTGCCGACATACTCGCCGCGTTCCCAGGTGACACCGCCGTCGTCGGAGTACACCGAGTACGCCTGGATCGCCGTCGATCCGTTCGACTGCCGCACCGTGCCGGCGTACTGCTGGATGAGTCGGCCCGCGTGGGCGCCGTAACGCAGCTGGATGCCCTCGCCCGACGTCGCGAACGTGCCCTTCACGTCCCCCGCCACGGGCGTGTACACGCCTGCGCTGGTGGTGCCGTTCGAGGTCTTGGCGACGTCGGTGATCAGCCGCGGGGCGCTCCATGTCGCACCGCCGTCGTCCGAGTGGATCACCGCGGCGCCCATGACCTGCCGGTTCGCGTCGTCGTCTCCGTAGGCGCTCCCCTGGAATCCCTGGTCCTTGGAGTGCACGAAGAACGCGAAGACGCGGCCGCTCTCCCGGTCGACGACGTAGCTCGGGTCGGAGTAGCCGTACTGGCCGCTTCCGGTCTTCCCTGCCGCGATGATCTGCAGCGGGCCCCAGGTGCGACCGTTGTCGGTCGAACGGCGCTGGATGATCGAGTTCGGGTTGGGGGCGTCGGCCGCGCTCCCCGGTCGGGCATCCCACGACGCGAGGATCACGCCGTCGCCGAGGTGGGCGAGCGCGGGGATGCGGTAGAAGTAGTTCGCGGCGGTACGGTCGGCACCGATGTTCAGCTCGAGGTAGTCGCCCGGATCGGCGTTCGGATCGGTCAGGTACCCGGGGGCGGGGGCCGCCGAAGCTGCGGTGGCGGGGAGGGTGAGGGCGAGGACGAGCGCCGCGATCGTGCCGTATCGCAGCAGCGGGCGACGGCGGCCACGGCCATTCCGAGAGGCGGGCGGGAGAGGAACGTGCATGGACAGACCTTTCTGTTCGTGCGGAAATCAGACGTCTGATGTCTGATTTCAAGTCACTCTAGCGAGAGGTCAGACGTCGAACAAGGGTCGGCGCAGCACCTCGAGGTTCCGCGCGACGGTGCGCAGGGCGTCCCGGGCACTGGCGTCGTCAGGGCGTCGGGCCGTCTTCAGCCCCAACCAGGCGACGTCGCCCGCTGCCGCGAGTGCCGCGGCGACGTGTGCATCATCGAGGAGCGAGGCCGATTCCGGATGCGTCGAGGCGATCGGCAGATGCGCATCCACCCACGGAGGACCGTACGGACTCTGCACGGCCGCAGCGCCGGAGAAGGCGAGGCCGACGAGGAACCCGGAGGCTGTGGCTGCGGCGATCTGCGCGGTCACGGCGTCCGCATCGCGCAGCTCGATCGCCGAGCGACCCCAGTTGAGCCAGAGCCCGACCGATGCCCCGGCCGCCCGGATCGCCGCGATCTCATCGTCGAGGGAGAGGAAACCCTTCTCCGGGATCTGCCCTGGCACCGACGCATCGCAGTGCTCGACGACCAGGCGCGCTCCCGACCAGTCGAGGGCGGCGGCTTCCTGCAGCGAACGCACGAACGGTTCCACGGCTCCTGCCACCCGCGGGGCGGTGTGCAGGGTCACCACGGCCACGGTCGCGCCGCTCTCGCGGTCGATGCGCGCGATGTCGGCGGCGACGCGGCGCAGGTCGTCGACGGCTGCCGCGCGACCCGTTTCATCGGTCGACGCCAGACCGTATCGTGAGTCGCTCCCCAGGCGCCCCATCACGAAGGGGATCGGCGTCACGGCGAGCGGCACGGCGGGCACGTTCGCGAGGAACCAGGTCTCGTCGTGCGGGTGGATGCCTCCCATCCACGGCACTTCGAGCCCGGCGACCCCGGGAAGCGCACACAGCGCGGGCAGCAGCTCCCCTTCGAGCTCCGGGTCCCAGCGCGCGTGCGCCGGAGAGGCCGGATAGGCGCTGACGAGGACGGGCGCAGTCATGCGCGGGCTCGCGCGACCGCATCGGCGAACCACGTCGTGATCGTCGAGGGATGCGTGATGGCGGTGCCGACACAGACGGCGAAGGCACCGGCGGCGATCGCGTCCGCGGCCTGCGCCGGCGTGTGGATGCGCCCTTCGGCGACGATCGGACGACGGCAGCGGGCCGCCATCAGCTCGATGAGCTCGAGATCGGGGCCGGTGGTCTTCGGGCGCTCGCCCGTGTAGCCGGACAGGGTGGTGCCGAGGATGTCGGCGCCCGCTTCCTCTGCGGCGAGCGCATCGTCGAGCGAACCGCAGTCGGCCATGATCAGGGCGTCGGTGTGCGTGCGAAGACCCTGGATCGTCTCCCCGAGAGTCAACCCGTCCGGACGATCGCGACGGGTCCCGTCGACCGCGATGATGTCGGCTCCCGCGTCGGCGACGGCCCTGGCATGGTCGAGCGTCGGGGTGATGAACACGTCGCGATCGCCGTCCTTCCACAGACCCACGACGGGCACGGGGAGGTGGGCCGTCGCACGGATGTCGCCGATTCCCTGCACCCGGATGCCCGCGGCACCCCCGACGAGGGCAGCCGCGGCCACCTGGGCCATCGTCCGCGGGTCGCGCATCGCCTCACCGGGGTAGGCCTGGCACGAGACGATCAGGCCGCCACGCAGCTGCTCGAGGGGGTCGGCGAGTCTCATGGGTTCCTCCAGACGGATGCCGCAGCTCCCCGCAGCGGGGCGTCGTCGCCGAGAGTACCCGGCAGGATGGGCGTGCTCTGCAGCGCATCGATCGCCTCGGCGTGGAAGGCGTCGCGCATCGGGCGCCACCAGTCCTCACCGATGTTCGGCACGCCGCCGGTGACCACGATGCGCTCGGGATCGAGGATCGTGGCCGCTCCCGCGATGGCGCGTCCGACCGCTGCGGCTGACTCGCCGATGGCGCGGCGGGCGATGGGGTCACCGGCAACGGATTCCGCCGCGATCCCCCGGGCATCGGTGATCCCGGGGTCTCCTCCGAGCGAGAGGAAGTGCCGGTGCATGCCGATGCCGGAGCCGATCGCCTCGAGGTGTCCGGGTCTGCCGCAGGGGCAGCGCAGGTGCGCGGCTCCCGGCACCGGGAGGTGCGCGATCTCCCCCGCGACGTGATGCGCTCCGCGCACGGCATCGTCGCCCAGGATCAGTCCGGCGCCGACACCGGTGCCGACCGCGACGATGAGCGCACTCGCCGCCCCGGCCGCCGCCCCGTGCCGGTACTCCCCCGCCGCGTGCGCATCGACGTCGTTCTGCACCCGCACGGGAGCATCCGTGATCAGGTGCGCCCCCAGCCCGGCGCGCACGAGGGCGGCAAGAGGGGTGCCCGGCCAGTCCGCGAAGGTGTCGGTGGCCGAGACGATCGTCCCGCTCCCGGCATCGACGACCCCGGCCGCGCCGATGCCGACTCCCGACAGGCGTAGCCCGGTGCCGGAAAGCAGCCGCTCGGCGAGGGCGACGACGGTGGCCACGACGGCCATCGGCCCCTCCGCGGCGGGAGTCGTGGCCACCTCGGTGCGCAGCAGCGTGTCGTGGCGGTCGGCGAGCGCTGCGGCCGTCTTGGTGCCGCCGATGTCGACGGCGAGGACGACCTCGCCCATCAGGCGACGGCGACAGGGAGCAGGTGCAGCTCGTCGAGGATGTCGCGGATCTTGGAGACCGCATCGTCGTCGAGCGCCTGCACGGTGCGAGCCATGGTGGCGTGATCGATGATGCCGCGGGCGTGCATGGCGGCCTTGAACGCGCCGACACCGGTCGCATCCCCCGACAGCCCCTGCGGCTGGAACACGATGTCGAACAGACGGTTGATGCGTTCTTGTTCGGCCCGGGCGGTCACCCAGTCGCCGCTCTTGGCCGCCTCCCACAGCCGCACGTATCCCGCGGCCTCCACATTCGCGAGTCCGGGGACCACGCCGTCGGCACCCACGAGCGCCATGGCGTCGACGACGACCTCGTGACCGGTGAGCAGCTGCAGCGGACTCCCCGCCGCCCGGTTCGCCGCGATCAGACGGCGGAACGAGACATCGTCGCCCGAGGAGTCCTTCACGCCCTGGATCGCGCCCTCGCTGCCGAGCTGCACGAGCAGATCGATGCCGAGCTTGGAGTGCACGCGGACCGGGACGTCGTAGGCCCACAGCGGGGCGTCGATGGCCGCGGCGATGGTGCGGAAGTGGTCGGCGACCTCGGCGGCGGAGTTCAGCGTGTACAGCGGAGCCGTCGTGACGATCGCCTGCGCGCCGGCGTCGACCAGACGGCGGGCGGTCTCGATGATGCGGGGAGCCGTGAGCTCGATCGCGCCGGCGATGATCGGCACCCGGCCAGCATTCGCCGCGACGATCGTGCGGAGCAGCTCCACGCGCTGGTCGTCGGTGAAGTACGCGGTCTCGCCCGTGGAGCCGAGGGCGAAGAGTCCGGAGACACCTTCGTCGACGAGACGGTCGACGAGACGGGAGAGCGAGGCGTGGTCGATCGAGCCGTCCTCGAGCAACGGGGTGGCGACGGGCGGGACGACGCCCGCGAAGACGGGGGCGGAGGGGGCAGCAGACATGTGTGTTCCGGTCGTTTCAGTGGTGGGATTCGAGCAGCGAGGGCGCAGCGCCCAGCAGCGTTCTGGTGTAGTCGTCGGAGGGAGCGTCGAACACACGGGCCGCGTCGCCGAACTCGACGACCCGCCCCTTGTTCATCACGGCGATCTCGTCGGAGAGGTAGCGGACGGTCTGGATGTCGTGGGAGATGAAGACCATGCCGAGGCCGAGCTGCTCCTTCAGGTCGGTCAGCAGGTTCAGGATCTGCGCCCGCACCGAGACGTCGAGCGCCGAGGTGGGCTCGTCGGCGACGATCACCTGCGGGTCGAGCACGAGCGCCCTGGCGATGGCGACACGTTGGCGCTGCCCTCCGGAGAGCTGGCTGGGCAGCGCGTCCAGGGCCGAGGGCGGCAGCCCGACGAGACCCACCAGGTCGCGCACCTTGCGGCTCCGGGTCGCCGCGCTGCCGAGGCGGTGCACCTGCAGCGGATCGAGGAGCGCATCGCGCACCGTCATCCGGGCGTTCAGCGCGGTCGCCGGGTCTTGGAAGACGACGGACAGGATGCGCCCGAGCCGCTTGCGCACGGCGGGCGTGAACGATCGCACCGGCTCGCCGCCGAACACGACCTGCCCGCTCGTGGGCTTCTCGAGGCCGATCAGCACCTTGGCCGAGGTCGACTTGCCCGAACCGGACTCGCCGACGATGCCGAGGGTCTGCCCGCGCTTCACCGTGAGCGAGACGCCCGCGAGCGCATCGACGTACTCGGGACGGAAGAGTGAGGACGCACGGGTCTTGTAGCGGACGTGCACGTCCTTCAGCTCGATGACGGATTCGCTCATCGTCCTGCTCCGATCGCCTCGACGGGCGCATCGTCCGGATGCGCGGAGTAGTAGTGCTCTGTCCCCTCGATGTGTCGGCGCACCGGGGTGGTGCCGGCATACCGCGAGGGGTCGCTGGACCGCGGGGCGAAGCGGTCGCCCGCCGGGAAGTCGCGCGGTGAGGGCACGACTCCCGAGACCTGATGCAGACGGTCGGAGCCGGCCTCGATCGAGAGCACAGCGCCCAGGAGGCCCTGCGTGTACTCGTGCACAGGTTGGGTGAGCACCTCGCGGGTGGTGCCCTGCTCCACGACCTGGCCCGCGTACATCACCGTGATCCGGTGGGTGAGCTCGGCCACCAGGGCGAGGTCGTGCGAGACGAACAGGAGCGCGAAGCCGAGCTCCTGCTGCAGCCGCATGAGCAGCTCCACGACCTGGGCCTGCACCGTGACGTCGAGCGCGGTGGTCGGCTCGTCGGCGATCACCAGCCGCGGATCCCGGGTCAGGGCCATCGCGATGAGCACGCGCTGCCGCTGCCCTCCCGAGAGCTCGTGCGGATACGAGGAGAGTGTGCGCTTCGGGTCGAGGCCGACGAGCGTCAGCAGCTCCTCGGCAGTGCGGGTGCCGCCGCGCGAGGTGAGCTGCTTCATCTGCGAGCGGATGAGCATCGCCGGGTTGAGCGAGCTCAGCGCGTCCTGATAGATCATCGCGATGTCGTGTCCGCGCAGCGCGTTGCGCTCCTTCGGCGCCATCTGCAGCAGGTCCTTGCCGTCGAACAGGATGCGTCCGCGGATGTCGGCCTTCGGGTCGAGCAGGCCCATGATCGCGAGCGAGGTGATCGACTTGCCGCATCCGGACTCCCCCACCAGCGACATGGTCTCGCCGGGGCGCACCGTGAAGCTGACGTGGTCGACCACGTCGACGTCGCCGTGCCGGGGGAACGAGATGCACAGGTCCTGCACCTCGAGCAGCGGCTTCTCGTCGCCCGTGAACTCGAGGCGATCCGTGCGGGTGAGTTCGCGCCGTCGCAGCTCGGCGAGTCGTTCGGCGAGGGGGACGACTTCCGCGCGCGGCACCAGGGTGTCGGGGACGCCGCTCGGCACGGAGAGGTTCACCGCGGTGTCGACGGTGGGGATCACGTGCGTGTCGTCCGGGATCGCTGCGACCTCGAGCTCGTGCGTGGACTCCTCGGTGTTCGCGGCGTCGGCCGTGATCTTGCGCGCCCGCGGCGACACCATGGCGTCGGTCATCCCCTCGGAGAGGATGTTGAGGCACAGCACCGTGATCATGATGAGGATGCCGGGGAAGAAGGTCGCCCACCACGCTCCGCTCATGAGCAGGTTTCGGCCCGCGGCGATGACGTTGCCCCACGACGGCTCGGGATCGGGCACGCCGGCCTGCAGGAACGACAGCGAGGCCTCGAACACGATCGCGTCGGCGACGAGCACGGTCGCGAAGACGAGGACCGGCGCCATCGCGTTGCGCGCCACGTGTCGCACGATGATGCGCGGGGTGCCCGCTCCCATCACACGCACGGCCGAGACGTAGTCCTCCCCGTACTGGTCGAGGATGTTCGCACGGACGATGCGGGTGAGCTGCGGCACGTAGAGGAACGCGATGGTCAGCACCAGCACGGGCAGCGACTTGCCGAACACCGCCACGAACACCGCGGCGAGCGCGATGCCGGGGAACGACATCACGACGTCCATGACGCGCATGAGGGTCTCGGAGATCCACTTCGGGGCGGTGGCGGCGATCGTGCCGAGCACGCATGCGGCGACCAGGGCGACGAGGGTCGCCCCGATACCGATCACGAGCGAGTAGCGGGCGCCGTAGACGAGGCGCGAGAAGATGTCGCGGCCCTGACGGTCGGTGCCGAACCAGTGCTCCGCTCCCGGCGGCTGCACGGGAGTCCCGGAGGCCAGCGGGTCGAACGGCGCGATGAGAGGCGCGAAGATCGCGGCCAGGGCGATGATCGCCAGCACGGCGATGCAGATGATCGACCCGAGGGACAGGCGGCCCCAGCGGAGGCCCGGGACGGAAAGCCGTTCCGTGAGTTTGCGTCGCATGTCACACCGCCCGGATTCGAGGATTGATGAGCACGTACAGGAGGTCGACGATGATGTTGATCACGACGAAGGCGAGCGCCACCGCGAGCGTCACTCCCTGCACGAGGTTGGGTTCGTTGTTGGTGACGCCGTTGAGGATGAGGGTTCCCATCCCCGGGATGGCGAAGATGATCTCGATCACCACGGCGCCGCCGAGCAGGTAGCCGATGCGCAGCCCCAGCACCGTGACGGGGGTGATGAGGGCGTTGCGCAGCACGTTGCGGCCGACGACGATCACCCGCGGGATGCCGGCGCCGAGGGCGGTGCGCACGTAGTCGCGGTCGAGCTCCTCGACCATCGAGGTGCGCACGACGCGCGACAGCTGACCGATCACCGGCACCGCGAGCGCGATCGCAGGGAGGGTCATCCGGGCGAGCCATCCGGAGGGGTCGGTCCAGAAGTCGGGGAGCGGGCCGGAGGCGGGGAGCAGTCCGAGCCCGAGGGTGAAGACCTGGATGAGCAGGATGGCGAGCCAGAACGACGGGGTGGAGAGCGCCGCGACGCCGAAGACGCGGATCACCTGGTCGGGCCAGCGGTCGCGGTAGACGGCGGCGAGGACGCCGATCACGAAGGCCACGATCACGGCGATGATGAGCCCGAGGAAGGTGAGCGCCAGGGTGACCGGGAAGGCACGGGCGACCTCATCGATCACGGGAAGGCTGCGCGCGGAGTAGGTGCCGAGGTCGCCCTGCACGAGTCCGAACAGGAAGTTCACGTAGCGGACGAGCAGGGGGAGGTTGAGGCCGTGGTCCTCGCGGTAGGCCTCGAGGGCTGCGGGCGACGCCGTCTCGCCGAGCGCCGTGCGGGCCGGGTCGACGGGCGAGAAGGACATCACGAAGAACACGAGGAACGTGATGCCGAGGATCATCAGCGGCAACTGCAGCAGTCGCCGGCCGATGAGGCGGAGCGTGTGGGACACGTGCCGCTCCTTCCGAGGGTGAGGGAGGTGCAGGGGGCGCGCTCGTCGGGTGAGCGCGCCCCCTGTTCGGGTGCTGCTTCTGTGCGGGTGCTACTTCGCGGCCACGCCGACGTCGAGGAACGACAGTCCGGTGGTGGGGACGGGCTGGAACCCGACGAGCTCCTGGCTGCTCCAGGCGGTCGGCAGCTTGCGGTGGAACAGCGGGTAGAGCACGGCCTGATCGGAGAGCAGGTCGAACGCCTGGTCCCAGGTCTTCTGCTGCTCGTCGCCTTCCTGCTGGACGGCGGTGTCGAGGAGCGTGCGCAACTCGGCGTACTCGGGAGAGTCAGCCCAGTTGGTGCGGGTCTGGGTCCAGACGTTCTCGCCGTACCACCAGTTCATGAGCAGGTCGGGGTCGACGCCGAAGACCGAGGGGTCACCGGGGGCGACGGCCACCGTGTAGTCGCCGGAGTCGACCTTCTCGTACATCGACGCGGACTGTCCGATGTCGAGCGTGGTGTCGATGCCGATCGCGTCGAGCGACTCCTTGATCAGCGGGGCGACCTCCTTGACCCATCCGGTGTCGGTCGTCAGCAGCGTGATCGACAGGTCGGAGACGCCGGCATCCGCCAGCAACTCCTTCGCCTTCTCGGGGTCGTAGGTGTAGACCGTCGAGGCCTCGTGGTAGTTCGGGTACGTCTCGGGCAGGAACGAGGTCGCAGGCGTGGCGTTGCCGAGCATGCCCGTGCCGATGATCTTGTCCATGTCGAGGGCGTAGTGCAGTGCCTGCCGCACGCGCACGTCGTCGAACGGCGCCGCCTTGGTGTTGAACATCATGAACAGCAGGCCGAACGACTGCACGCTCTCGACGTCGGCCGACGAGGCGAGGGTGTCGACGTCGATGTACGGCACGTCTTCGATCGCCTGCACGGTGCCGGTGGACATCGCGGTGACGCGGGCCGAGGCGTCGGCGAGCAGGTTCCAGTTCATGCCGGCGGCGAGCGCGGGGCGCGGGCCGTTGTAGTCGTCGTAGCGCTCGAAGACGAGCTTGTCCTCGGGGACCGCGGAGACCAGCGAGTACGGGCCGGAGCCGACCGGGTTGGCGGCGAAGTCCTCGGGGTCGGCCTCGACGACCGCCTTCGGGACGATCTTGACGACGCCGAGGCGGTCGTTGATCAGCGAGAAGGGGTAGTCCGTCGTGATGCGCACGGTGTCTTCGTCGACCGCGGTGACGGTGTCGATGAAGTCGACGAACGACAGGAAGAGCGAGTTGTTGTCCGGGTCGAGCACGCGGTCGTAGCTGAAGACGACGTCGTCCGCCGTGACCGGGTCGCCGTTCTGGAAGGTCGCGCCTTCGCGGACGTCGATCTCGTATGTCGTGTCGTCGATCTTCGTCGGGAGGTCGGCGGCGAGCGCAGGGGCCGGCTTCTGGGTGACCGGGTCGAGGTCGACGAGACCTTCGAAGACATGCCAGTTCGCCGAGACCGTGACGGCGCCGGAGGCGACCATCGGGTCGAAGCTGCCGTTCAGCGTGTACGAGATCCCCGCTTCGATGATGGCGTCCGGGTCGATCTCGCTCGCGGCCGCGCTCTCGTCGGGGGTGGCGGTGGTGCCGGCGCCGCAGCCCGCGAGGGCGACGGATGCGGCGACTGTGCCGGCGACCGCCATCGCGAATCGACCCGCGCGACGGCGGGTGAAGTGTCGGTTCATGTGTGCTCCAGGGTGGTGGGGGGAACATCTTGAGGACATCTGATGTCTGATGTACTCTAAACACAGGTTCGATCAGATCACAAGAGTGAGATGATCGGAGCGTTTCTGCCAGGCACGAGAGGGAGCCCCATGAAGTCCACCACGAGTAGGGCGTCACGCATGCGGCGCTCGACCACGGCGGATCAGATCAAGCAGCTCATCCTGACGCGCGGGCTCACCCCGGGCGACCCGCTGCCGACGGAGGCGGAGCTCTGCGACGAGCTCGACGTCTCGCGATCCTCCGTGCGTGAGGCCATCCGCACCCTCTCGACCCTCGACATCGTCGACGTGCGTCACGGCCACGGAACGTACGTCGGACCGATGTCGCTGGATCCGATGGTGGAGGCCCTCGTCTTCCGCGGGGTGCTGTCGCCGGAGGGGTCGCTGCAGGCGCTGCGCGAGGTCGTCGAGGTGCGCCTGGCGCTGGACCTCTCGATGGCCGAACGCATCGTGGAGGCGGCCAAGGCGGATGACGACCCCGAGCTCGACGCGCTGGTCGCCGACATGGTCGACAAGGCCGAGCGCGGCGAGCATTTCCTCGAGGAGGACCGCGCCTTCCACACCCGCCTGTTCGGTACGATCGGGAACCGCCTGGTCGGGCAGCTCGTCGGCGCCTTCTGGGATGTCCACACGGCGGTGCTCCCCCAGCTGGGGATCCCGCAGCCCGATGACATCCACAAGACGGCGAAGGCGCACGGCGACATGCTCGAAGCGGCGCGCTCCGGCGACGTCGACCGGTATCGCCGGGCGGTCGTCGAGCACTACGAGCCGCTGCAGCGCGTGCTCGCGAGTGCCGCGGGTGACGCTCAGGGCTGAGGTCACAGGCGGAGCCCCCGCGCGACGCGGTGGAGGCCCTCCTCCTCGATAGAGTTGCCTCCGCACTGCACTCTTCACGAGGGGAACCCACGCATGTCCGTTGGACTTCTGGCCGTCGTCGACGACATCCTGAGCGCCGCGATGAAGGCGTCGGCGAAGGCGGCGGGCGTCGTGATCGACGATGCCGCGGTGACCCCGCAGTACGTGCAGGGACTCACGCCGGCGAGGGAGCTGCCCGTCGTCGGCAAGATCGCCCTGGGCTCGCTGGCGAACAAATTCCTGATCATCATCCCGGTGGCGTTGCTGCTCACCGCGTTCGCGCCGTGGGTGCTCCCGTATCTGCTGATCCTCGGTGGGGCCTACCTCTGCTTCGAGGGCGCGGAGAAGGTGCTGGAGTGGTTCGGCGTGCAGCACGGCCACGCCGACGAGGGCGCGCGCGACGAGAGGAAGCTCGTGCTGGGCGCCGTGCGCACCGACCTGATCCTCTCCACCGAGATCATGCTCATCTCGCTCGCGAGCCTCGAGAAGGGGCTCGACATGTGGGCGACGCTGGCCATCCTCGCCGTGATCGCTCTTCTCATGACGGGCGTCGTCTACGGTGCGGTCGCGCTGCTCGTGAAGATCGACGACATCGGCCTGAAGATGGCGAAGAACCCCGTGCAGCGCGTGTGCCACACCGGCACCAGGATCGTGCGCTCGATGCCGGCGGTGTTCCGCTTCATCAGCATCCTCGGCACGGTCGCGATGCTCTGGGTCGGCGGCCACCTGGTGCTCGTGAACCTGGGCGAGGTGGGGCTGCACTTCACCACCGACCTGCTGCACGGGATCGAGCACGCCCTGGAGCCGGCCGGCGGATTCGTGGTCTGGCTGGTCGAGACGCTCGTGTCTGCGATCGCGGGCCTCGCACTGGGACTGCTGATCGTCGTGATCGTACTCGGCATCGCGCGGCTCTTCGGCAAGACGCCCAGCTTCCACGAGGGCGAGACCTCCCCCGCCGATGTGCACGTCTGATTCCGAGTCGGCCGTCTCGCGACTATCCGCCGTGCGGGGGATGCGACGTGCCGCTCAGTCCGGTTCGATCGGAGCATGAGAACTGATCGCGCCACACAGTTGCGTCGGACCCGACGCCTGATCTCCGCCATCGCGAGCGGGGGCATCGGCGCGGCCGCAATCTGGTTCGTCTTCGCCGCCGTCGGTGAATCCGGTGGACAGCTCGGCGCCGCAAGCGCCACAGCCGCGGCGTTGGGTGCCGCCTGGTCGGCGGGCTTCGCCGCCATCACCTCCCGGCTGAAGATCATCGAGACCTCGTCAACCTCGGCCAGCTGAGCTCGCCGACCGCACCCGACCACCGAAGACACCCACCCCGACCACCGAAGACACCCACCCCGCGCGCCCGCGCCTCATTCCACGCACACACCCGCGCGGCACGCAGTCACGCTGCGATGTCGTAGCGCGCTCGACCCCCGAGTCTCGGTCTGCGTTCCGGATCGACGTTGGGCGGTGGGATGAGCCACACCCGTGCCGCGACCCCGACCCCCTCGATCCTGATCTCCCAGTCGTTGTCGTGGATGCGGTGGTGACAGCTCTCGCAGAGCAGCACCCCGTTGTCGAGGTCGGTCGGCCCGGCATCCCGCTGCCACCAACGCAGGTGATGCGCCCTGGTCAGCTGCGGCGCGAGCCCGCACATCACACAGCCGCCGTCACGCTCCACCAGCGCGAGGCGCTGAGCACGGGTGAACAGCCGCTTCTCACGACCCCAGTCGAGGATCTCGCCTCCACCGCCGAGCACGACGGGGATGATGCCGCCGCCCGCCGCCATCCGACGACAGGCGGCGATGCTGACGGGCCCACCGAGGCCGTCGACCGTCGCGAACCCGGTACCGCCGGTCAGCTCGTCGAGCCCCACCCGCACGACGACCGTCGCTCCGGACACGGGGAGACCGCCGTTGTCGCATCCGCTCGCGTGTGCGCAGATCTCGACGAGCGCATCGGCCTGCAGCATCGCGACCGTGCGTCGATCGGCATCGGGCGCCTCGGGATCGAGCACGTGCGCCCTGGCCTGGAACGTCGCAGTGACGTAGGCCTGGATCGCCGCTTTCACCGGCGCGCCGGAGGCGACATCGGTCTGCAGCGTCAGGTGCAGCGACCCGTCGCGCTCGAACATCGTCAGCGAGCGCCGTGAACGAGCCTCGTCTTCGCGCGGAGCCACACCGTCGGGATCGAGCCAGGCCTCGGCGTGCACGACCAGCTTGCGCACGTCGTCGAGCGACAGCTCCGCGGCGCGTTCGACGAGCAGTCGCTCGGCCTCGATGATCCGCTCCAGACCGACCTTCAGCCGGGCCCGATCGAGCAGGGTCACGATCGACGCTGCTGCTGCGGCGCTCAGCGCGCCCGCGCCGATCGCCTGTTGCACCGCGGGATAACGCGGCGGCAGCGGTTCGCCCAGGAGGTTCGCCCGGGGAGCCGTAGCCTCCCCCACCTTCACCAGGCGCACCGCATCTCCCGTCGATCCGCCGGTCGTCGCCGCGATCATGGTCGCAGGGCTGCGGAACCCCTGCTCCTTCGCCAGGCTCGCCGCTCCCAGCTCGGGGCGCGACTCCCGCGCGATGCTCGCCGCGATCTCGGCGTGGATGCCGTCGAGTCGACGCTGCACCAGCCCCATCGTGCGATGCGCCTCGAGCAGCTGTGCTCTGGTCAGCTCGGCCGCGTTCGACGCATCCGCCCACACGTCTTCGAGGCACCCCACGGCCTCGAGGAGGGGGCTCAGATGCGGGTTCGTCATGCCCTCAGTTTAGAACATATCTTCGATATATTGGAGGGGTGTGGATAAGTCGATGCGCCGCCGTGCCGTAGTCTCATCGCCATGTCCGCCACCTCGCCGTCGCCGAAGTCCCGCAGCACGAAGCGCGACGCCGACCGCTGGTTCCGCGAGCAGGGGCTTCCGACCTTCGTGCCGTTGCGGCGCTGGTTCACCGACCTCCCCCGTCGCGTCGCACCGCTCATCGCCTGGGTCGCGGTGGCTGCCTACCTCTTCCAGGACGGGATCGAGGTGGTGTTCGACTTCGCCCTCGACGACGACTCGATCGGGTGGGAGCTCCTGATCGTCCCCCTGGCCCTCACGATCTTCCTGCTGGCGGTGGGCCTCGCCTGGGCCGCCTACTTCCTCGTCCGAGCCCTGCTGCGGCGTCTCCCTGCGGGGATCGGCACGGCGGTCGCCCTCGTCCTGATCGCCGTCAGCCTCGCCTTCACGATCGTCTACGACTACAGCACCCACCCGAATTCAACCGTGGGGCCGGTCCTCCGCACGGCGCTCGTGCTCGCCCTCTGCATCCTGGTGACCGGCATGGGCGGCGGTGCCATGATCTCCTGGGCCTCGCGCCTGGCGGTGCGCAATGCGTCGGCGATCGGGCACATGGCGTCGATCGCGCTGCCCGTGATCCTCATGCTGGTGGTTTTCTCGTTCTTCTCTGCCGAGGTCTGGCAGATGGCCTCCGCGCTGTCATGGGGATCGATCGCCCTCGTCGGCCTCGTCGTCGCGGTGCTCGCCGGCATCGTCGTGCTGCGCGTCAGCGCGTCGGAGATCGATGACCACGCGCACGAGCCGACCGCGGAGCAGCGAGCCGCCCTGCTCGTCGGCACCCCGGCGGAGGGGCGTCCCGCACCCGGGCGGCCGGGGCGCCTGCACGCTCCGCAGCGCATCAACATCCTGCTCGCGATGACCGTCGCGCAACTCGTGCAGGCGCTGTTCTTCGCCGGGCTCCTCGCGGCGCTGCTGATCGTGATCGGAGGCATCGCGATCCCCCAGGGCGTCGTCGGCATCTGGCTCGGTCCGGGCAGCGCAGCCCAGCCGCTCGCGGTGCAGCCCCTGGAGTTCTTCGGGGCGAAGCTGCCGCTCACCGTCAACCTGCTCAAGGCCGCCACTCTGCTCGCCGTGATCGCCGCCCTCCCCTTCGTGTTCTCCGCCGTGAGCGAGGCACGCTACCGGGAGCGGTTCTTCGACCCGATCATGGCCGACATGCGGCGAGCGATCCTCGTGCGCGAGGCCGTCAGCACGACACCGGCGCGCCGCTCCTCGTAACTGTTCGGCCGCAGCGCGCCCGCACGACGTCCAGCAGGGATGTCAGCTGCGGAGATTCTCGGCGGGGCGCAGTCGCGCGGCGCGGATGGAGGCCAATCCACCTCCTCCGGCACCGACGATCAGGCCGACGGCAATGGCGATGGGAAGCAGCACGATATGGAACACGGGCGCCCATCGTTGGCTCACTGTGACGACGAGGATTGCCGCCATGCCGAGCACGAGACCTGCGGCCCCTCCGACGACACCGACGATTGCGGATTCGAGGGTGATGAGTTCCCCGATCTGTCGGTCTCGGGCTCCGAGCGCTTTGCGCATGCCGATCTCACCCCGGCGTGCGTTGACAGCGAGGAGCGTGGCGTTCATGAGTGCGGCGATCGCGACGATCAGCGCGAGCAGCGTGAACGCGGTGAGGGTGGCCTGCACCCCTTGTTCGACCTGTCCTCTCAACTGTGCAGAATCGGTCGGCGCAGCGACGACGATCCGGTCCGGCTCGTACGGGTTCAGTGCCGAAGGCAACTGCTTGGCGACCTGCTGCGCTGCGCCGGAGGACGTCACGGCCAACATCGTCACATCGACGGCCCCTTTCGCCGTGATGTCGTCGCGGGGTCCGACGACCACTTCACCGCGGAGCAGGGGGAGGCGCGAGGACGTGGTGATGATGCCGGCGACGACATAGGCGACGCCATCAACCGAGATCGTGGGAGCGCCATCGATGCTGCTGAGTTGCATGTCCTTCGCGAGAAGATCTCCGACGTAGGCCTCGCCGGCAGCCAGGGGGCCCTCATGCCAGGGTGCCTCGTCGACGGTGAGACGCGCAGCGCCGACGATGTCTCCGATGGCGACGTGCGGCCGGATCTGGCGTGCCTCGGCGAACGTCGAGACCGTGCTGACATTGAGATCGATGACGACCGCGGCCGCATCCACTCCGCTGAGTCGCTCGATCGCCCGCGGAACCTCCTCGGGCGGAAGCGAGTGCTTGGCTCCCGTCGACCACGTCGCCGAGACCTCGCGGTTCAGGTGAGCATCGAACGTGGCGGACACTTGGGCCCGTGCCGATGCCGAAAGCCCGAGGGTGGTGATCGTCAATGCCACGGCAATGGCGACGGCGAGCCCCTGTCCGATCGATGGGTACTTTCTCGACATCACCGACGCCCAGGCGTCGCGCAGTATGTCGGCGAATCGGATGCGCCCGGTGAGCTGCGCCTGCTCGTCGTCGCCCGGAACAGGGAAGGGCCCCTCGTCGACTGCAGAAGCCAGCGACCTATCCCCGGACTCTTTGGGTGCCGGATCCGCTCCGGTGCCGGGCTGTCGCTCGTCGGACACGATCGCCCCGTCGGCGATGCGGACCACACGACGCGCCCGGGCCGCGACCTCAGCCGAATGAGTGACGACGACGACCGTCGCCCCGTCGCGATTGATGCGTTCGAGCTCGTCCAGAACACGAGCGGCGTTTACCGAGTCGAGGTTTCCGGTCGGCTCGTCGGCAAGGATCAGTTTCGCGTCCCCGGCGATCGCCCGGGCGATCGCGATGCGTTGACGCTGCCCGCCCGACAGCGTCGAGGTGCTCTGGAACGCGCGTTCCGCGAGCCCGACAGAGTCGATGGCGCGGAGGACACTCTCACGCCGCTCGACACGCGGCACGCCCCGGTAGAGCAGGTTCAGCTCGACGCTGTCGACGGCTGGTCTGGCCTCGAGAAGATGGAAGGCCTGGAACACGAATCCGATCGTCCGTGCCCGTACACCGGCGGCACGGCGGCCGTCGCCGGCACGAGCCTCCTCGCCATCCAGAACATAGCTACCCGCCGTCGGGTCGTCGAGGAGCCCCAGAATGTTCATCAGCGTCGTCTTGCCACCGCCCGATGGCCCGACGATCGCAACGAACTCCCCCTGATCGATCTCCAGGTCGATACCGCGCAGTGCATCGACATCGGGCCGACCTGCCGACGAGTACGTCCGACGCACTCCCCGTAACTGAATCAGCGTCACGTCAACCGACTCGAACCAGGTCGCCGGCCTTCAGGGCACCTTCGTCGAGCGGCTCGACGGCGACCTCGCCCTGCAGTGTGCCCAGAACCGCGACCGGCACCTCGACCAGCGTTCCGTCCGCCTGCTGCTTCGTCACAACATTCTTGTCAGGCCCTCGGTCCGACACCGCGAGAACCGGGACGATCAACGCGTCCTCGGCCACGATCTGCTTCGTCACCGTCACCCGCGTCCGCCCCGCCGACCCCGGCAGTGCTGTTTTCGGGATCACGGCGAAAGTGACCTCGGGTGCGGCCTGTTCCGCGTCCCCTTCCGAGCCCGATCCCCCTGAGCCTTCGGCCGAGCCGGAGGGGCGGATGTCTCCCACGGTGCCCTCGACCTCAGTGCCACCGATCGAGATCACAGCCGCGTCTCCTGCGACCACATCCCCGAGATCGGTGACGGGAACCGTGATCGTGACCACCAGATCCGCCGACCCGAGGATGAAGTCCGGCACGCCCTCCGCCGCCAGACGCTGTCCGACCTGAACGCCCTGCACGACCTGCGCGGACGCCGAAGGCATCGCCAGAATCTCGGCGACCGGGACATACCCCTCGGCAGCCGGCACCTTCGCGCTCGGATCCGCCGACTTCTCGCCCTCCCCCTGGCTCGTCTTGTCCGCCGAAGCAGCACTGCGAGTGGGGGCTTCATAGCCGCTGTCCTGATACCAGCGCTTCACCGCCGTGGCCGTCTCGCTTCCGAACCGCCCATCAGCATTGAGAGGGTACGACCGCGCCACCAGTGCGGCCTGTAGTGCCTCGACATCCGGCCCACGATCCCCGACGCCCAGGTCGCGGTAGAAGGAGAAAGCCGAGTGCACACCGAAGAGAGGACGCCCATTGACCTCGGTGAGAACCTGCCCCGAAGAAGCGGTTGCACCCGCCGCCAATGGCCGTCCGGTGACGACGGTGAGCGACGCATCCGCGACCGGAAGCACCGTCACCGGAGTCTGCGTCGACGGCCCCGCCTGCCCAGTGAAGCCAACCTCTCCAGCCAGCGAACCCTGCATGACCTCCGCGAAGACCGGCCCGGGGGTGGGCGCCTTGGCATTGGCCTCCTGCTGCGCCGAAGACTGGAACTGCGCAGCAAACCAGAATCCCGCCCCAATCAGCGCCGCGATCAACACCACGGCGATCACGACGATCCAGCGGGACCGTCTCGCCGTTTCCGGCACAGCTACTTCATCCATCGAACTCTCATTGCTCACTGATCGGCCACGACTCCTCGCTGAGCCAACTCTCGCGCCGCCTCTCTAAGGCGCGGCTGGCGCGTTCTCCGCCACGATCGTCAACAGCTTCTTCTTCCGTTCGATCGCGTCCGCACGGATCCGATCGAGCTTGTCCCTGTTCTCCGCGACGAGCTTCTCCTGCTCCTCCCAATTCCGCTCATACCAAAGCGCGGCCCACCCACTCGACTCCTGACACTCCGCATCAGCGACAGCCGCAGCAAGCTCCTCCGCGGAAGGCGCCGACGACGACCCCGTCACCGCACCCCACTTCTCTTGCTCAGCGGACGGAGGCCCTTCCCAAGGCTGCTCCTGAGTCACCGCGTAATCCACCCGTGGGGTCAAGCACTCCCGCCAGGCCTTCACCGCCTTGACCACATCGGTATCCTGCTCCACGATGATCATGGCCTGGGTCGTCAGTTCAGAAATGTAGTTCCGTCCGTCGAAGTTGGAGAGAGAGTCCTTGTCTTTCGCACGGATCTTGTCGGTGCAGGCCACGAGCGCGTCATCCAACTCCTGATTCGGAAAGTACGAATCGACCGTCTCCGTGAACTCCAGCCACAGCTCAGCGCTCTCCGGATTCTGCAGCTGCGCGAAGTGATAACCCCACTTCTTCGCCAGCTCCAAGGTGAACAACCGCAGGCCGACCTGATTCATATCTTCCGGAAGGGGGAAGTCGGTGTCCTGCCATGGCACGGGCCACTCATACCCCTGCGCACCCAGACAATCCGAAATCAACAACTGCTCTGTATAGTTATCCAACTCAGGCGAATACACAACGAACTCATCAAGTGGCATCGTCCAGAGCGCTTGATTTTTCAGGCTGGCATCGGCGGCCTCACTGCTGGACGCTATACACCCCGCCAGACCCAATACAGCTACGACTGCGAGGGCGGCCGACGCAAACAGGCGGCCGCCCTCACGCAGAGACGTCACTGGCATAGAGCCGAACCCACACTGTTTCGAGTGGTATCAAAATACCCGGACTCAATGTCGTCGTTAAAACTCCCCACATTGCCAAATCCGCTCCCCCGAGCGACAAAGAGATACGTTCCCTTCTTCTTCTCACCTCGGTAGAGGTAGGAGTTCTGGGAGCGCCCGTTGTTGAAGGTGGAGGAGATGACGTCGCCGTAGGACCTCCAGCCGATGGCCATGACATCCACACAGTTCGCGAACTTGTGCGTAGACGGCTGCTGCCATGCATCATTCCCATAGTTGTAACCCGAGTAACTGCACGTGTACCCGGATGGGCAATCACCCGGCGCGGCTGCGGCAGGGCCCGCCAAGGCGAGAACTCCCACACCGGACAGGACGAGTGCGATCAGCGCGCTGGCCACTCTCTTGCGCCAGGTTGCGCGACGCGCGTGTTCCAAAGACATGAGATCCTCCGATGCACCCGCTTACTAAAACAATACGTTCTACACAGTAGACATGATCTTT
Source organism: Microbacterium sp. Beta (assembly GCF_005502545.1). Taxonomy (NCBI): domain Bacteria; kingdom Bacillati; phylum Actinomycetota; class Actinomycetes; order Micrococcales; family Microbacteriaceae; genus Microbacterium; species Microbacterium sp. Beta. The sequence goes on along the minus strand of NZ_SCOG01000022.1, from coordinate 17,467 downwards.
GCGCGCGTCTATAGGCCGTTCGGGGGACAAGAGCGACACCCGCACCCCGCCTCCCGCAACCATTCGGCCGCAGCACGCCCGAACAGCGCTCCTCCTGCTAGCGTCGGCGATGCGCACCCGAGCGCCGAAGGATGCGCACCCGAAGCGCAGAAGAAGAGAGACCGCCCGCCGATGACAGCCGTGCGAATCAGGGACGCCGAGACCACCGATCTCGAGACCATCACCGCGATCCACAACCATGCCGTGCTGCACACCACCGCGATCTGGAACGAAGAGGCTGTCGACCTCGCCGACCGCACCGCCTGGCTCGCCGATCGCACCGTCCGTGGCTTTCCGGTCATCGTGGCCGTCGACGACACCGGGGTGCTGGGCTATGCCTCCTACGCGCAGTGGCGCCCGCACAGCGGATACCGTCACACGGTCGAGCACTCGGTGTACGTGCGGGACGGCCAGCATGGTCGGGGCATCGGCACCACGCTGATGACGGCCCTCCTCGAGCGTGCCAGGGTGGCCGGGATGCACGTGATGATCGCGGGGGTCGAGAGCGGCAACGCGGCCTCCATCGCCCTGCACGAGCGACTGGGCTTCGTCGAGGTCGGGCGCATGCCGCAGGTCGGCGCGAAGTTCGGACGCTGGCTCGATCTGAGCATGCTGCAACTCATGCTCGACGATCGCGCCGAACCCGGCACCGAACCCCGCACCGGATCCTGACGATGAACCTGCTGCAGTGGTTCGTCGACGCCTTCAACTCGCAGTGGATGCTCCCGGGCGGCCAGACGCTTCTGGTGCGCGAAGTCGTGGGCAACGCGTTCGGCCTCGCGAGCGCCCTCGGCGGGATGCGCCGCAAGGTGTGGGCGTGGCCGGTCGGCATCATCGGCAACCTGCTGCTGCTCACGGTCTTCCTCGGCTCGGCCCTCAGCCCCGACCCGTCGCTGCCGCACCTGCTCGGGCAGGCCGGTCGGCAGATCATGTTCATCGCCGTGGCCATCTACGGCTGGATCCGCTGGCGGAATCTCGACGGCGGGCGAGTGGTTCCCCGCTGGGCCCCGACGAGCGCACGCATCGGCATGGTGCTCGTGATGATCGTCGGCACGGTCGCCCTGACCCCGCTCTTCCGGCTGCTCGGATCTTGGGAGCCGGTGTGGGCCGATGCCTGGACGTTCGTCGGATCCTTGCTCGCGACCTACGGCATGGCCAAGGGCTGGACCGAGTTCTGGCTGATCTGGATCGCCGTCGACGTGGTCGGCGTGCCGCTGCTGTTCAGCTCCGGCTACTACGCAACCGGCTTCATGTACGTCTTCTACGGCGTCTTCACCGCGATCGGGTTCGTGATCTGGTGGCGGGCACAACGCACCGCCGCGCATCCGATCGAGATCCTGCCACCGGATCCGAGCCCCCGACGGCCGGAGGAGGAAGAGCTCGCCTGAGCTCCGCCCTCCCCCGGCCCCTCCGCCTCGCTGTCGCCCCTCCTCGAAACGAGGCAGTCCTCAGGCCCGGCTCTTCCCCTTCACGGTCAGCGCCATGACATCGGCCGCACGCGCCGTGAGCCGTTCGAGCGGACCCTTGCCGACCGTGCGCGTCCAGACGAGTGCGCCGGCCATCATCAGCAGCGACAACGCGATCCAGGGAAGCACCGGGTTCGGGAGCCAGGTCGCCGCACCCGCCAGGATGAGGATCGCCTGGATGACGTAGCCGGTGAGGGGCAGAGCACCATAGGCGGCCAGTGGTACCACCGCCCACCTCGCGTAGCGAGTGACGATCAGGCACAGCCCGAGGATCGCCACCGCGAATCCGCCGGATGCGAGGATCTCGAGCACCCCGCCGGAGTGGGCGGAGAAGTTGGTGACGGCCTCTAGCATCTTCGCGGGCGGGTCCTGCGACGCCACCCGGTCGAAGTACGACTGGCCGTCGACGTCGCCACCGCCGTCACCACCGCCGTCGCCAGCGAACAGCGAGGCCTTCTCCGGCGTGAAGCAGGCGACGATGCCGTCGCTCGTCTGGCACGTCATCCCGGAGATGTCGACCTCGTCACCCGGGACCATACTCATCGAGCCCGAAACCGAACTCGAGTCGGAGGCGGAGCTCGACGTCGTGACATCCTGCTGCGGCGGCGTGAGCAGCCCACCCAGCGTGTATCCGCCGATCGCCACCAGGCCGCCGCAGACGAGCATGACCACAGCCGTCTTCACGCGGGTCAGATCGAGGCGGCCGATCACGAGACCTGCGCAGAGCAGCGCCGCCCACACCGTGATCGGGTAGGTGCCGAACAGCACCAGCGACAGCCCAGGACCACCCAGATCCGGCGAGAGCGTGCCGATCAGAGCGAGCAGCGGAGGACCGAGGATACCGAGCGCCGCCCCCGCGATCACCAGCACCCTGGTGCGAAGGTGCACCGTGAACGCCGCCAGGATGTACAGCACGCCGTACAGCGTGAGGATCACGGCGATCCCGGAGCCCAACAGCTCGACCAGCAGCCCGATCACGAAGATCGCCGCTCCTCGACCGACCAGGCGCAACCGGATCTTCCGCAGCTCGTCCGCAGTCGCGTTCTGCGCACCGCCGGTCATCAGTGCGAGCGATACCCCTGCCAGCAGGGCGAACAGGATCGAGGAGCGCCCGTTGACGATGTCCAGCCACGTCGACGGATCCGAGAGAGTGAAGTCAGGACCGCTCGCGACCATCAGGTGGGCGCCGAACATCCCCACCAGCGCGAGTCCACGCGCGACATCCACGCCGACGATACGGGGCCTACCCGTGGAGGTGGGTCCCCCGTGTCGCGGACGGTCGCCGGAGTCTGCGACAGAAGAGTTCTCCGTCTGCGCAGGGAAAGACGGGATGTTGTGGGGCGTGCTCAAAGGAGACCTCTCGAGGATTCAGCGGAGACCTCAAGCTCAACACGAACGCCCGAGGGCACACATCCACCCTCAGTACCGCTTCTGTCCGTCGAGCGGATGAAGTCGGCGCGTGCGGGTCCTGGCGGGTGTCAGTGCCGCACGCGGGCCAGGAACTCCGTCGTGGCTGCGTGCTGCGGGGCGTCGAACACCTGCGAGGGCGGACCCTGCTCGACGACCACGCCGTGCTCGAGGAACACGATGCGGTCGGCCACCTCGCGGGCGAACGACATCTCGTGGGTGGCCATCACGATCGTGGCGCCCTGGACCTTCAGCTCGCGCACCAGGTCGAGCACCTCGCCGACCAGCTGCGGGTCGAGCGCGCTGGTGATCTCGTCGAGCAGCAGCACCTCGGGCTGCGTGAGGATCGCCCGCACGATCGCGACGCGCTGCTGCTGTCCGCCCGAGAGCCGGTCGGGGTACTCGTCGGCCTTGGCGCCGAGCCCGAGCGTCTCGAGCAGCGCGCGCGCCTTAGCCCGCGCCTCGGCCTTGCGCATCCCGTGCACGCGGACCGCGGCGAGCGTAACGTTGTCGAGCACGGTGAGATGCGGGAACAGGTTGAAGTGCTGGAACACGACCCCGATCCGCCCCCGTACGGCGTCGGCATCCACCCGCGGGTCGGTGATGTCCTCCCCCGAGAGGAAGATCTGCCCGTCGTCGATCCCCTCGATGAGGTTCATGGTCTTGAGGAGCGTCGACTTGCCCGAGCCGGAGGCGCCGATGAGCACGACGACCTCATGCGTGCCGACCGAGAGGTCGATGCCACGCAGCACGTCGTGGTCGCCGAAGCGCTTGCGCACGCCCTTGGCTTCGATCACCGGCACGCTCATACGACTCCTCCGGCCTGCTCGCGCTTGTTCAGACGCGCCGTGACGACGTCGGTCAGGCGGATCATCGGCCAGCTGAGCACGATGAACATGAGGCCGGCCACGACGTAGGGGGTGAAGTTGTAGGTCTCGGCGACCATCAGCTGCGCGGCCCTGACGGCATCGACCGCACCGAGGACGGAGATCAGACCCACGTCCTTCTGCATAGACACGAAGTCGTTCATGAGTGCGGGCACGACCTTGCGGACGCCCTGCGGGATCACGACGATCCGCAGCGTCTGCCCGTGCGTGAGTCCGAGCGAGCGCGCGGCGATGCGCTGCGAGGGGTGCACCGCCTCCATGCCGGCCCTGAGCACCTCGGCGACGTACGCGGAGTAGGTGAGGACCAGCGCGATCGTGCCCCAGAACATCGCGGGCATGCGCGGGAAGATCCCGAGCGCGGGGATGCCGAAGCCCACCAGGTACAGCACGATCAGCAGCGGGATGCCGCGGAAGAAGTCGGTGTACGCCGCAGCGAGCGCACGCAGCGGGAAGAACACGGGGCCACGCAAAGAGCGCAGGGTGGCCAGGAGCGTGCCGAGGATCGCGACGCACACCACGGCGATGACGAGCACGAGCAGGTTGACGAGCAGCCCCTGGAAGATCGGACCGATGCTCTCGAGCGCCACCTGCGGGTCGAAGAACGTCTGGCTGACGATCGCCCAACCGGGAGTGTTGACAACGACGACGATCAGCACCACGGCGAGCGCGAGGCTGCTGCCGAAGGCGATCAGGACCGAGCGCGTGGTGGCCCGGCGCCGCAGAGCGCGGCGTGACAGCTCGAGCTCGCTCGGCTGCCACTCCACGTCGACGGAGGTCGAGGTCATTTCAGGACGGGGACGTCGACCGCGTCGCTGAGCCACTTCTGCTGCAGCTCGTCGAGCGTGCCGTCTTCGCGTAGGGCGTCGACCGCCTTGGTGACGTCGGCTGTGAGGGCGGAGCCCTTGGGCAGCACGATGCCGAAGTCGTCTCCGCCGTTCGCGTCGGCGAACTGTCCGGTGACCACGCCGTCGTCGAGCTGAGCGCCGACCACGTAGAAGGCACCGGGGAGGTCGGTGATCATGGCGTCGATCTGACCGCCCTTGAGCGCGAGCACGACGTCGTCGACCGAGTTGAAGACGCTGAGGTTGCCTTCGCCGAGCTGAGCCTTCGCGACCGTGTAGCTGGTGGTGCCGCTGGCGACGCCGACCTTGGTGGCCTTGAGCTCGTCGATCGTGGTCGCGGATGCGGCGGGTGAATCACCCACGGCCACAACGGCCTGCGTGGTCGTGTAGTACGGCGACGAGAAGTCGACGGCCTTCTTGCGGTCGTCGGTGATGGAGAACTGCTGCAGGTTGATGTCCCAGTCCTTGGGACCGGGAGCGATGGCGCCGTCGAAGGTGGTGCGCACCCAGACGATGTCGTCGGCCGCGTACCCGAGCTGCTCGGCGACCGCGTTCGCGACCGCGCCCTCGAAGCCCTCGCCGTTGGAGGGGTCGTCGTCGACGAACCACGGCTCGTAGTTGGGCTCGCCGGTGGCGATCGTGAGCTTGCCCTCGGTCACGGTCGAGAGGCCCGACCCGTCACCGCTGCCGGAGTCGGAGGACGGCGAGGTGCATGCGGAGAGAGTGAGCGCGATGGCGGCGGCCGCAGCGGTGACGGCGGCTGCGCGGCGGAGGGAGAGGGCGAAGGGCACGATGACTCCAGGGCGAAGAAGGGTAGGGAGGAGAGCGCGGGGCAGGGCGGGTCCGCCAGGTGTCGAGGCGGGTCTGCCTCTACAGAGTAGGCGATGCGGCGAGTCGCCAATCGGCGAAGTCGAAACCTGGCGACACGAAGCACGACACCAGCACCTCGTCGGCGTCGAGCGGCCGCGCGGCCTGCCAGACACCGGCGGGCACGAGCACCTGCGCCGCGTCGTCGGGTCCGAGCACCACCGGGGTCGCCACCCCCGGCTCCGCGCCGTCGCCACCGAGACTCAGTTCGAGCCGCCCCGGGCCGTGCCACAGCCACAGCTCGTCGCTGGTCACGACGTGCCACTCACTCCGTTCCGACGGCAGCAGCAGGTAGTGGATGCAGGTGGCCGCCGGGCGCGGACCGTTCGGCGTCTCGACGGGAAGCGGGCTCGTCCAGGTGCGACGGAACCAGCCGCCCTCGGGGTGCGGGGCGAGGTCGAGCCGTTCGGCGGTCGCGGGGCGCTGTGTCATGCCGGTGCTCCGGTTTCGGGGAAGGAGTCGACGGCGTAGCGGACCTCGCCGGAGATGATGGTGGCGGCCGTGCGGCCCGCCCCGTGCTCGACGAGTTCGACCACGGCATCGGGGCCGGACGGGACGTCGAAGAACGTGAGGTCGGCGAGTGCCCCCACCGCGAGGTACCCGGTGCGGTCGGGACCGACGTCGATGCCCATGGCGTGCGCTCCTCCGAGGGTGGCCGCACCCAGCAGGCGGGCGTGCAGGTCGCGGTCGGTGTACCCCTGCGAGCGGGCGATGCGCGCGAGCTCGGCCACATCGGCCAGCACATCGAGCGAGGGGCTCGACGACAACGAGTCGGTGCCGACGGCGATCGGGCTGCCCTCGCGCAGGTACGCGGCGATCGGGGGTTCCTCGAGCCCGATGACGGCGTTCGATCGCGGGCACAGCGCCACGGTGGTGCGGCGCTCCCGGAGAATGGCACGGTCCCTGGCGCTCATGTACACCCCGTGCGCGATGTGGCAGTCCGGTCCGAGCACGCCGAGCTGATCGACGAACTCGGTGGCGCTGGTGCCGAATCCGGCCTTGCGCAGCTCCTGGAAGCTCGCGAGCCCTGCCGTGTGCCAGGCCTGCGGGTGCTCGTGCGCGAACTCGCTCTCGAAAGCAGCCTCGCCGAGGTGGATGTGGATGCGTCCGCCGCGCTCGCGCACGATGTCGGGGATCTCCAGCAGCGGCTCGATGTCGAGCGAGTAGGGAGCGTGGGGTGAGAGGCCCGTCCCCGGCGGCGTCGGCAGCGCGTCGAGCGCCTGCTCCACCTGCTCGCGCCCGGTGCGAGCCCAGTCGGCGTTGGTCCAGCTCATCACCTCCCAGTAGGTGATGCCGTGCAGGCGGGCGTCGTGCAATGCGGTCGCTGCCGCCCTGTCGGTCACGACATCCGCAACGGCCGTCGTGCCGAAACGCAGTGCCTGTGCGGCACCGTCGGCCGCGTCCGCCGCCCAGTCGCGCCCACCTTCGTAGACCGGATCGAACGCGCGCACCCAGTCGTCGAAGCCGTCGTACTGCCCGCGCCCGACCGAGGCCATGCCCGTGTACTGCAGGTGGGTGTGCGCGTTCACGAGACCGGGGGTGAGCACGCCGTGCCAGTGCACCTCCTCCGCCTCGATCCCGCGTTCCGAGAGCGACCGCAGCACCCACTCGCGTTCGCCCACGTGCATGATCCGTCCGTCGCGCACGGCGACCGCACCGTCGACGATCGGTGGGGCGGTGATCGGCACGACGAGCCCCGCGGAGTAGACGGTCACGGCGGTCATGCGGACTCTCCTCGGAAACGCGGCGAGCGCCATTCGCGCAGCGCGTCGATCTGGGCGGCGCTGCGCTGGTCGATGCGCTCTCCGCGCAGGGCGAGAGCGGCCGTGCCGATGGCGGTGTCGGCCTCGGCGGGAAGGGCATGCACTCCGACGGGCAGCGCGAGCGAGAGCAGGTGCTCGACGGCGTACAACTGCACGGCGAACGACAGATCCATGATCTCGATCGGGTTGCCCTCGCCGGCTGCGAGGTTCACGCATCCGGCCCTCGCGATCACGAGCGCGCCGTCTCCCGCACGCTCGACGAACGGCGATCTCTGCCCGTCCGCTCCTGCGTACGACTGCAACGTCGACACATCGAAGTCGACCTCGTGCGGAACACCGCCGGCGACCGCGACGATCGCCGCCGTGCGCAGCACCTCGGCATCGACCGTGTGCGGCGCACCGGTGGCCGAGACGACGAGCGCTCCGGGGGCGAGGTCGTGCAGACGCCCGATGCGGTAGCCGTCGTGCGCGGCGCGAAGTGCGCGCACCGGGTCGGTCTCGGTGACGCCGACCTGCACGCCCAGCGCCCGCAGGTGGGCGGCGACGCCCTCTCCTACGGGCCCGTAGCCCACGACCACGGCCCGCTGGTCGCGAAGGTCGATGCCGGCGTCGTCCAGGGCGTCGGCGATCGCGAAGACGCACGACTGGCCGGTGCCGTAGCGGTTGTCGAAAGAGGTCTTGGTCTGGGCGTCGTTCACCGCGATGACCGGGATCTCGAGCACTCCTTCGCGCTCCATGAGCCGCAGGGGCGTGAGTCCACTCGTGGTCTCCTCCGCCGCCCCACGCAACGCGGCTGCGAGACCCTCCTCGTGCGCGAGACGGATCAGGTGGGAGCCGTCGTCGAGCAGCAGGTCGAAGCCGCGGCGCAGGAAGGCCACGGCAGCGGCGCGCTCCGCAGCTGCCGACAGGGCCGGGTCACCGTCGACGGGGATTCCGCGGGATCGCAGCACCTGGGCGACCTCGACATCGATCTCATCCGGGTGGGCGTAGACGGCGACCGTCGCTCCGGCATCCCGCAGCAGCAGGGCGAGCTGGGCGGTCTTCGGCTCCAGCACCATCGCGATGCCGATCCGCACTCCCTTCACCGTGCCGGCCTCGCGCAGGCGTCGCGCGCGATCGGTGGCGACGGGCATGTGACGTCCGGCCGCATCGACACGGTCGTGAGCCGTCTCACGCGCAGGGAGAGCCTTGCCGTCGAGCAGGATCTCGGGCGTCGCACCCGGTGCGAAGACGACTCCGTGGCCGACCGTGCCAGCGTCGCCGAGATGCGCGCCGAACGCGGGGAGCAGTCGACGCAGCTCGTCGGCCACACCATCCGTCCCGACGACGGAGAAATCCCGACCGGCCACGAGCAGGTTGGTCTCGCGGGCGAAGCGCCGCACCAGACGTTGGGCTGTCGCGGTCTCGTCGGTCACCAGTCAAGGGTAGAGCCCGCCGGGGTGGAGCATCGCCCTTTCCATGTACATCACACTGAGCCAGATGTACAATAGTGGGATGTCCACTGTCAGCGTCGCCGACGCCCGCAACAACCTCTCCACGGTCATCGCCCGTTCTCAGGAGGAAGCGGTGTTCATCGAACGTCGCGGTCAGCGTGCAGCCGTGATCGTCAGCCCGGAGCAGTACGAGCGAATGCAGGAAGCTCTCGAGGACGCCGAGGACGTGGCCGCGTTCGACGAGGCGATGGCGGAGGAAGGTCCCGACCTCCCCTGGGATCAGGTGAAGGCCGACCTGGGCTGGACGTGAGCTACCGGATCGAGCTGCGTCCGGCCGCGGTTCGAGCCCTGAAGAAGATCGACCATCAGGATCGCGACCGCATTCGCGGAGCTATCGCCCTGCTCGGGGAGAACCCGCGCCCTCCCGGCGCGAAGGCGCTGCAGGGGCGCGATGGGCTCCGAGTCCGAGTCGGGAACTATCGGATCATCTACACGATCGACGACGATGTGCTCGTCATCGCGGTCGTCACGCTCGGCCACCGCCGGGACGTCTACGGACGCTGAGCTCTCCCGCGAGCCTGCCCTCGAATGTGTCGGCGCGTGTCGGCGACCCTGGATTCCCCGGCGCGGTTCGCCTTTCATGGAGCCCATGACCCGTCAGATCCGCTTCAACGCCTTCGACATGAACTGCGTCGCCCACCAGTCGTCCGGGCTGTGGCGCCACCCCGACGACCGGTCGCGGCAGTACAACACCATCTCGTACTGGACCGACCTGGCGAAGCTGCTGGAGAGTGCGACCTTCGACGGCATCTTCATCGCCGACGTGCTCGGCACCTACGACGTGTACGGCGGCACGAACGAGGCCGCCATCCGCAACGGCGCCCAGGTGCCGGTGAACGACCCGATCCTGCTGGTGAGCGCGATGGCCGCGGTCACCGAGAACCTGGGCTTCGGCATCACAGCGGGTACCGCGTTCGAGCACCCCTACCCGTTCGCGCGCCGGTTGAGCACGCTCGACCACCTCACGCAGGGCCGCGTCGGCTGGAACGTCGTGACCGGTTACCTGCCCAGCGCCGCGCGCAACATGGGCCAGGAGGACCAGCTCGCGCACGACGACCGCTACGACCACGCCGACGAGTACGTCGAGGTGCTCTACAAGCTCTGGGAGGGCTCCTGGGAAGACGACGCCGTGGTCGAAGACCGCGAGCGCGGCATCTTCACCGACCCCGGCAAGGTGCACCCGATCGGGCATGAGGGGAAGCACTTCAGCGTTCCCGGCATCCACATCTCCGAGCCGTCACCACAGCGCACACCGGTGATCTACCAGGCCGGCGCGAGCCCGCGCGGGGTGAAGTTCGCCGCCGAGAACGCCGAGGCCATCTTCGTCGCCGCCCCCTCGAAGGAGGTGCTCGCCGGCACGGTGAAGCGCATCCGCGACGCCCTGGAAGCCGCGGGGCGCGACCGCCACGACGCCCGCATCTACACGCTGCTCACCGTGATCACCGCCGCGACGAGCGAAGAGGCGACCGCGAAGCACGCCGAGTACCTCTCCTACGCCAGCCCGGAGGGCGCACTCACCTTCATGTCGGGGTGGATGGGCGTCGACCTGTCCCAGTACGCGGAGGACGAGCCGGTCGGGAACGTCGAGTCGAACGCGATCCAGTCGGTGCTGCAGCACCTGAAGGAAGAGGCCGACCTCGGTCGCGAGTGGACTGTCGGCGACTTCGGGCGCCACAACGCGATCGGCGGCCTCGGCCCCACGATCGTCGGCTCGGGCGAGGAGATCGCCGACGAGCTGCAGTCCTGGGTCGACGAGACCGACATCGACGGCTTCAACCTCGCCTATGCGGTCACGCCCGGCACGTGGCAGGACATCATCGAGCACGTGATCCCGGTGCTGCGCGCGCGTGGCGCCTACCCGGAGGAATATGCGCCCGGCACGCTCCGCAACAAGCTCCACGGCCGCGGCGACCGCGTGCAGGACACGCACCGCGCAGCGAAGTACCGCGTCGGCTCCTTCGCGAAGGCGTAGCCCTCTCGCCTTCGAATCGCGCAAACGGGTGCTGCGGACGCCGTTTCCCCACCATCTGCGCGATTCGAAAGTCCCCTACACGAAGACCCGGGGAGCCAGGGTCGACAGCAGAGCGAGCTTCTCGTAGCTCTCCGACCCCGGGATCGCGGTGTAGACGAGAAGGAACTGCGACTGCTCGGGATCGACGAGACTCTGACACGTCAGCTCGAGCGGCCCGAGGCTGGGATGCACGAAGCGCTTCGTCTCGCGGGGCCGGAGGCCGACCTCATGACGCTCCCAGATCTCGCGGAACTCCGCGCTGTGCTCCTGCAGCGCGTCGGCCATGCGGGCAGCGCGCGATGAGGGGCCCCGCCGGGCGATGACCTCCCGCAGACCAGACACCCACAGCCGCGACAGGAACTCGTGCTCGGCGGGGTCGTACAGGTCCCGCGTGGATGGCTCGCGGAACCAGCGATAACAGAGGCTCCGCTCCATGCCGGTGAGGTGTGCCGTGTCGCCGGTGAGCGCTACGCCGAGGGGCGTCTGCCGCAGGGTCTCTCCGAGTTCGCTCACGATCTCGGCCGGAGTGTCCTGCAGCCGGTCGAGGATCCGCAGCATCCCCGGTCCGATGTGGTCGCCGACTCCGCCCCGTGCGGGCGGTTGATGTCCGGCGAGGCGGAACAGGTGGTCGCGCTCGTCGATCGTGAGGTGCAGCCCCTGGGCGATCGCGGCGAGCATCTGCTCCGAGGGCAGCGGCCCGTCGCCGCGTTCGAGTCGCGCGTAGTAGTCGGCCGACATGTGGCTGAGCGCGGCCACCTCCTCGCGACGGAGCCCCTCGGTGCGCCGTCGCGCCCCCCGCGCCAACCCCACGTCCTCCGGTTGCAGACTGTCTCGCCGCAGTCGCAGGAACCCCGCGAGCGCCGTCCTGTCGATGGCCATCCGGCCCTCCTCCCGACGCCCCGATCCTCGCATCCGTCCGTGCCGGTATCCACTGCATGGGGAGTCCTGGTTGCGGCGACGCCCAGCACGCACGCTGGAGGAAGACCCGAAGGAGCACATCATGAGCCCGCGCATCCCCGACATCCGCATCCCCTCTCTCGCCGGCCGCCGTGCGGTGGTGACGGGAGGGAGCGACGGCATCGGCCTGCACATCGCCACGCGTCTCGCCCGTGCCGGAGCCGAGATCGTGCTCCCCGTGCGCAATCCGCGGAAGGGGGATGCCGCCGCCGCGACCATCAGGGACACCGCGGCGGGTGCGCAGGTGCAGACCGCGCCGCTCGACCTCTCATCGCTCGACTCCGTGGCGGAGTTCGGCGAGGCGATGCGGAGGGACGGCAGCCCCGTGCATCTGCTCATCAACAACGCCGGGGTGATGACCCCGCCTGACCGTCAGACGACCGTCGACGGGTTCGAGGTGCAGTACGGGACGAATCATCTCGGGCACTTCGCCCTGGTCGCACACCTTCTTCCCGTGCTCAGCGCGGGGCAGGCGCGCGTGACCTCCCAGGTGAGCGTGGCCGCGGCCCGCGGAACGATCGACTGGCAGGATCCGAACGGGGAGCAGTCGTACGACGGGATGCGGGCTTACCGGCAGTCGAAGATCGCGCTCGGGTTGTTCGGCCTCGAACTCGACCGGCGCAGCCAGGCGCTCGGATGGGGCATCACGTCGAACCTGTCCCACCCCGGAGTCGCCCCCACGAGCCTGCTCGCCGCCCGTCCGGAACTCGGTCGCGCCGACGACACCGTCGAGGTGAGGGTGATCCGGTGGGCGTCCCAGCGCGGGCTGATCGTCGGCACGGCCGAGAGCGCCGCGTTGCCCGCCCTGTTCGCGGCAGCGTCGTCGTCCGCTCTGCCCGGCCGCCTGTACGGCCCGCGCGGTCCTGGCCACATGGGCGGCGCTCCGGCCGAGCAGGCCCTGTACCGTCCGCTGCGGAGCACGGCGGATGCCGCGCGCAGCTGGGACCTCTCGGAGCAGCTGAGCGGCGTGACCTACCCGCGGTGACGTCTGGTCAGTCGTCGCTGCGGCTGAAGATCCCTCGCAGCACGAGGAAGACCACCACGGCCACGACCGCGACGATCCCGAGCTTGAAGATGAAAGCGAGGACCGAGAACAACGCGCTCACGATCCACCACGCGATCACGACGGCGAGGATGACGCCGAGGATGGTCCAGAGGTTCTTGGTCATGCCTCCAGCCTACGGAGTCGAAGCTGCAGGAATCTCGTCGAGCGACCGGTACACGGGCAGCCCGAGCTCGTGGGCGATCTCGACGTCCTTGTCGGCGCCGGACGACTCCCCCGGCAGCCGCAGCACCGCGTCGCAGTGCAGGAGCAGTCGGCGGGCGGTCTCGTACATGACGTCGCCCTCGCCGGAGTCGCCCGGCTCGAGGGTGCGCAGGACCGGCAATGCGACCCACTCCCCGATCATCGGCACGTGGCCGAGGCGGAAGATCGGACCGGACGCCTCCTCCAAGCGCGCGAGATTGCGAGCGATCAGGGCGGGGTCGCCGTTCGTGCCGGAACGGTAGGGGCCGGCGATCAGGATCAGGAGTGGCTTCATCATGGAGATGACTGTAGTCTGAATCATGCATAAACGTGCAACTTCGTGAGGAAACGTATGCTCGCTGCTCAGCGCAAGGACCACCTGCTCGACGTGCTCACCCGCGAGGGACGGGTCGTGGCGAAGGCTGCGGCCGATGAACTCGGAGTATCGGAAGACGCCATCCGTCGCGACCTCCGCGAGCTCGCCGACGAGGGAAGGCTCCAGCGCGTGTACGGCGGCGCGCTGCCCATCGCCGCGGCCGATCGCCCGGTGCGCGAGCGCCACGATCTGGCGACCCAGAGCAAGGAGCGGGTCGCCCGCCAGGCGGTCACGACCATCCTCCCCGGATCGACGATCGTGCTGGATGCCGGCACCACCACGCTCGCGATGGCGCGACTGCTTCCCTCCGGCACCGACATCACGGTCATCACCCCGAGTCCTGCCGTCGCCCTGGCCGTCGCCGAGCACTCGGATGCGCGCGTGATCATGATCGGCGGCGAGCTCGCCCGACACTCTCTCGTCGCCGGCGGAGGACTCGCGATGGAGGCGATCCAGCACCTCGCTGCCGACGTGTTCTTCGTCGGCGTCACGGGCGTCGACCCCCGACACGGTCTCACGACGGGCGAACTCGACGATGCCGTCACCAAGCGGGCGATCGCCTCCCGATGCGCCGCGACCATCGTGCTGGCCAGCGACGAGAAGATCGGCGCCGCCTCGCGCTACCCGGTACTGCCGTTCGAGGCGATCGCCGCGGTCATCACCGACCCCCTCGACGAGAATCCGCTGATCCCCGAGGTCCTGGCGCAGATCCCGGCGCGGACGTGAGCGACGACCCCTCCTCCTCCGCGAGGTGTTCCGTCAGTAGGGCGTGCACGTCTCCTGCCGCCGCGAGGAGCGTGACGCTGCGGCGCGTGAGGTCGCCCAATCGCTCCGCGAGGATGCGCTGCACCTGCGCGGTGTCACCGTGCGCGCGCACCTCGTCGATGATCCGCGAAACGGCGGGGATGCCGTAGCCGCCCGAACGCAGGGCGGCGGCGATCCGCGCCTCGGTGATCCCAGCGGAGTCGTAGGAGCGGACCGATCCTGCACGCCGAAGGGGGCGCACGAGCCCTTAACGAATTGCCTCGCTCGACTTCCACTGATGCGGACTCGAGTGCGTGGACGAGCGTCTTGTTCGAGAGCAGTCGTCGTTCGTAGTCCGAGATGACGGTGACGGGTTCGAGGGTGACGGGCCAGCTCGCGGTTCAGTGCAGCGATTGCTCACCGCGTCATGAGATCAGACAGTCTTTAGCCGCACTGGAGCTTGTAATCGCCGGAGCTGAGCTGAGCTGACGCAGCGGTGACATCCTTGGCCCCAGAGGCTTTGAAATACGAGACAACGCGGAACGTGTGCTGCCCGGTCCCATTGCATTTGTACTGGACACTTTTTTGCACCATGTTCCACGTGCCAAAACTCTCGAAGGCTTCAGTAACGGGAACCCAGAGCCACCCGTTATGCATGAAAACGATGGACCTGATGTACGTCTTGGTGACGGCTCCCCAACAACTAGAGATTGCTGGCTTCGCGCCCACTGAACCGGAGGGGAATCCTTGTCCGGATGATCTCTTCCACATTTGTCCCACCGCAAAATGACAATTTCCTACTACCGTCGCTCTCGTGGTCGCACCTGGCGTCGATTCAGGAGCGCCGATGCTCGTGTCCGACCCAAGTGCATCCATCTCCGCGTCCGTCATCACCACCGCATCGGCAGGAAGCGGTGTTCCATCCGGGTAGACGAGGTACTCGTCGGGAACGTCCGCCGAGCTCACCGCTGTGAGTGGCGGGAGGTCGGGCGCGTCGTTCCCTGATGATGCCGCGTAAGCCGGGCTGCCGCCGGCTGCTACGATCCCGAGGATCAATGATCCAGCGAAAATAAAACCGAACTTGTGGTGGTGACGGTGTCTCATCTTTGAATACCTATTTCTAGTCAACTAAAACTTCCGCTAGACACTCGAGCCGCTCGACGCGCGGTAGGGGAGTCGTAGCGTCTACTGCGAATAAAGAGGCCCATCTGTTCCCGCGACCCGATAAGGCACAGAGACGGGGGTAAGCAGAACTGAGAGTCCGCTATCAGCCGCATACTTTTCCTGGAATTCGTACGCGTCGCTTTCGACGTCAAAGACGCCGATGAAACCAGGAGTTTCTTCCAAGTACACGATCCACACCATCATAAATGAAATGTATCACTTTCGATCTGGTGACCGTCCTCGGCTATCAGTGCCTTCGCCCCGCGTGACGATACTGTCAAGAACTTCTTCGTCATGAGCTATCTCCCTGAGTAACTGGAAGCTATAGCTTCGCCGACCCGCAAGCTCCGTGTCTGTAGGTGGGAGCAGTCAGCCACGCGCGTGATCATGTCGCGAGCCCGTGGCCGCTGGCTAATCTGACATCAGCGCTCGGACGTGAAGGATGGTCCGTCCGATCCGGCCCCCGCGAGGTGTTCCGTCAGTAGGGCGTGCACGTCTCCTGCCGCCGCGAGGAGCGTGACGCTGCGGCGCGTGAGGTCGCCCAATCGCTCCGCGAGGATGCGCTGCACCTGCGCGGTGTCACCGTGCGCGCGCACCTCGTCGATGATCCGCGAAACGGCGGGGATGCCGTAGCCGCCCGAACGCAGGGCGGCGGCGATCCGCGCCTCGGTGATCCCAGCGGAGTCGTAGGAGCGGACCGATCCTGCACGCCGAAGGGGGCGCACGAGCCCCTCGCGCTCCCAGTGCCGCAGTGCGGAGGAGCGGACGCCGAGCGCCTGGGCGAGTTCGCCGATGGCCATGGCATCGTCCTCGACGAACGGGTCGTCGGCCTCCGCCACCGCGTCCTCGAGTCCGCGCAGGGCCGCGCGCACCCGTGAGCGTTCGAGGGCGAGATCCGCGTGCAGGGTGTCGATCCGCTCCGCCGCCTGCTCGACCGATCCGCCGATGAGAGCGGGCATCAGTCGACGCGCGGGCACCGGACCGAGCGCCGTCGCCAACGCCCGATAGGCGTGCAGCGCCAGGACATGCGGCATCCGATACCGCCGGTACCCGTTCGCACCGCGCTCCGCGGCGGGGAGCACACCGAGTCGCTCGAGGTCGCGCACCTGCTGCGTCGAGTAGCCGACCAGCCGTCCGAGCGCCGCAGTGGTCATCACCTGCTCTTGAGGGTTCTGCACGTGCCTCCTTGTCTTTCCTGCCCTTGAGCCCACATAAGCACATCAGCCTCAGCATTGAAGGATGGAAATGCAGGAGATCATCGAAGAGGTCCGCTCGTTCGACGGCGTGCTCGTCGTCGCCCCGGAGGCAGGCAGCGACTTCCCCGAACTGTCATGGGGAGACGCATACTTCTACCACGCGCCCGACGGCCGGATGCCGGAGCGCACGCAGCCGTACGGGACGATCATCACGAAGGACTATCCCGACGACACGTCCTCCGCGCTGGACGCTCCAGGGCGCTTCCGGGTGAACATCCACGTCGGACGCGAGCGCGCGGACTCGATCATCGCGGAGTCGATCATCGCGGCGGGGTCTCTCACGGGCGGCGACACCGACCCGACGGCGGTCGACGTCTTCCAGCCTCACCCGTTGTACGGCACCGCCGGCTGGGTGTGCGTGATCAACCCCGCAGCGGCGACGGAGGGTGCCGTGCTCGCCCTTCTCCGCGAGGCGCACGAGGCCGCGCGCGCTCGCACCGGACGACGGACGAGGTGAACCCCATGTCGACTCCGCAGGGCATGACTCTTCAGGGCATGACCGAGACCGACCGTCGGATCGTCGCGGTGTGGGCGGCCGACTGCGCCGAGCGCGTGCTGCCGCTGTTCGAGACCGAGGCCCCGGACGACGACCGTGCGCGCGATGCCATCGCCAGGACGCGCGCCTTCGCGCGGGGCGAGCTCACGGCTGCGGGCGAGATCCGTCGTCGCTTCGTCGCGGGCAGGGCTGCTCGCAGCGCCGTGACCCCTGCCGGCACCGCCGCCGCCCGCTCCGCGGCACAGGCCGCAGGGGTCGCGCACATGGGTGCGCATGCTCTCGGGGCAGCCGCCTACGCCGCGCGGGCCGTCGAGCGGGCACACCCGGACGCCCCCGACGCCCGTGCATCCGACGCCCGTGCCGCAGAGGTGCGATGGCAACTCGCACACCTCTCTCCCGAAGCCGCTGCAGCCCTGCGCACCCTCCCACCGCTGGGCACCGACCCCGCCGGCC
>NZ_SCOG01000021.1:0-62172 GCF_005502545.1 Microbacterium sp. Beta | reverse complement strand
CGCAGCTCCCGCGTATCCCCCGGCAGCACCGGCCGCGGGGTAGCCGGCCGGTGCTGCCGGGGGATACGCGGGAGCTGCGGGAGGATACGTCGGAGCCGCCGGAGGATATGCGGGTGCGGCTGGCGGCGGGAACGCGCCGGCCGGGAAGTCCGTTGCCGGAGGCGCCGGCACCGCGGGCGGCAGAGGCGGTTCGGAGGGCACGGCGCCGGACGGGGGAGGCAGCTGCGGATCGGTCACGACCCCCATCCTAAGGCGAGCGTCAGACGCGCCGGAGCAGACCCACCCGGTCGTACACGTTCGAGAGCGTCTCGTCGGCGACGGCGTCGGCGCGTGCGGCGTTCTCGGCGAGGATGCGGTCGAGCTCCGCGGGGTCGTCGAGCAGCTCCAGAGCGCGCGCGCGCACCGGCTCGAACTCGTTCACGACGACCTCGGCGAGACCCTTCTTGAAATCGCCGTAGCCACGACCGGCGTACTCATCCTCGATCGCCGGGATCTGGCGTCCGGTCAGCGCCGCGTAGATGGTCAGCAGGTTCGAGACACCGGGCTTGTTCTCGCGGTCGAAGCGCACCGAGCCCTCGTTGTCGGTCACCGCGCGCATGACCTTCTTCGCCGACTTCGCCGGGTCATCGAGCATCCACAGCACGCCGGCGTCGCTCTCGGCCGACTTCGACATCTTGGACGTCGGGTTCTGCAGGTCGTAGATGCGCGCCGTCTCCTTCTGGATGACCGGCATCGGAACGGTGAAGGTCTCTCCGAACCGCGAGTTGAAGCGCTCGGCGAGATCGCGCGTGAGTTCCACATGCTGCTTCTGGTCATCGCCGACCGGCACCACGTCGGTCTGGTAGAGCAGGATGTCGGCGGCCATGAGCACCGGATACGTGAACAGTCCCACGCTCGTCGAGTCGGCTCCGTAGCGCGACGACTTGTCCTTGAACTGCGTCATCCGCCCGGCCTCTCCGAAGCCGGTGATGGTGCTCAGGATCCACGCCAGCTCGGCATGCGCGCGCACATGGGACTGCACGTACAGGGTCGACAGCGACGGCTCGATGCCCGCGGCGATGTACTGCGCAGCGGTGCGGCGCGTCTTCTCGCGGAGCTCTGCCGGGTCCTGGGCCACCGTGATCGCGTGCAGGTCGACGACCGAGAAGTAGGCGTCGTAGGAGGTCTGCAGGTCCCGCCACTGGAGCAGCGCGCCGATGTAGTTGCCGATCTGGAGGGAGTCGGCGGAGGGCTGCATTCCGGAGTAAAGGCGAGGTCTCGTCACGGGATCAATCCTATGCGGTTCGTGCGGTGCCCCTACGATGGGCGCATGGCCTCCGCATCTCCCCGTCAACGGTCGCGGAAGGATCGGGCCCTCTACGTCGAGGTGCTGATCCGGGCTCCCCTGGACGAGGTGTGGCGGCTCACCCAGGACCCGACCTCGCACGTGCGATGGGATGCGCGTTTCACGGACATCGCGCCGCAGCGCACCAGGGCGGACGGAGCACAGGAGTTCCGATACGAGCTCGATCTCCGGCTGCACACCATCCGCGGGACCGGCATCTCGCTGGCGACGAAGGAGAGCGCTGCGGGGGAGCGCACCTCCGCGTTGCTGTTCGATACCGAAGACGCGTTCTCGCCCCTGGGCACAGGGCGCGGATACTGGCGGTACGTGCCGACAGAGGACGGCGTGCGGTTCCTCACGGGATACGACTACGCCCCAGGATGGGGCTGGATCGGACGAGCGCTCGATCCGCTCATCACCCGACGCTTCGTCTGGTGGCTGACCGCGAGGAGCTTCGACCGTCTCCGGCTGTGGGCCGAGGCGGGGATCCCGCCCGAGCAGACGAGTGGATGGAGGTCGTTGCGCCGAGGCCGACGTCCCCGTGCCCGCAATTGCCTCTCGCGCCCGCCCCGACATGGCGGACGCACCATCATGCAGGACGCGCCCGAGTCGCTCGAGGCCATCGGATGAGCGCGGGGCGGGGGATCTTCGAGCGTGCGCTGGGAGACGATTTCGCCCGGCTCCACCCCCAGCTGCAGCGACGATTCGGGGTCGGGGTGGATGCGGGATACGGCTGCATCGGACGCGGCGTGATGTCAGAGGTGCGTCGCGGACCGTGGTGGACGTTGCCTTTCCTGCTGGTCGGCACCTTCCGCAACATCCTGTTCCCCGAGCGCGGGAGCGAG
Source organism: Microbacterium sp. Beta (assembly GCF_005502545.1). Taxonomy (NCBI): domain Bacteria; kingdom Bacillati; phylum Actinomycetota; class Actinomycetes; order Micrococcales; family Microbacteriaceae; genus Microbacterium; species Microbacterium sp. Beta. The sequence goes on along the minus strand of NZ_SCOG01000021.1, from coordinate 60,003 downwards.
GTGCCGTTCCGTATCGACAACCACGCGTATATCGACGACTTCGGGCGCGAGACCGTGACCTTCGTGCGGACCATGGATGTGCGGCCGGGGCGACGCCGCCGGTTCGACGCGACCATGATCTACAGCGACGCCCGTCGGAGGGTCGTCGACTACCTGGGCACCCATCAGCACCTCGCCGTCGACCTCGACCTGGAGGTGACCGACGACGGCGCACTCCTGCTCACCTCGGGTGCACAGCGCTTCTACGAGGGGCGGTTCGCCTTCCGGTTCCCGATGCTGTTCAGCGGTCGCGCCAGACTCGTCGAGCGCTACGACGATGAGCAGGAGCGGTACCTCATCGACCTGGAGATCCACAACGACGTCTTCGGGTTCCTGTTCGGCTACCGAGGCGCCTTCACGTGCGAGTTCGTCGAGGGGCCGGCACCGGCGACCGTGAAGCCCTACCGCGAGGAGGTGAGGGAGTGACCGCGCGCGGTGCGGCCTTCCTGGAGGCGCTGGGCGAGGAAGCCGAGCGGCTCCACCCCGAGATCCTCGCGCAGATGCGTGTCCACGCGGATCCGGGGCGACCGGACCTCGACAGCGCCGACGGCGTGTTCACCGTCGCCGGCAGCAGGTTCGGCCGGCTCTCCGTTCTCGCTCGCCCCGTCGTCGGGCCCGGGCTGCTCGTCACCCGGCTCGCGAGGCATGTGCCGTTCCGGATCGAGACCGCATCGGCACGCACATCCTCGGGCCGGGCCGTGCTCGCCACCGTCCGCGAGTTCCGCTTCCCCGGTGCGACGCAGTATGTCAGGGATCGGCTCTTCGCGACGGGGCATCCTGGGCTGGTCCAGAACGCACTGGGCGATCGAGGCCGGGTCGAGATGCTCGAGCATTGTTCGGTGACGTCGGACGGCGCGCTACGGATGCGCACTCGTGCCGTCCGCCTGCGGTTCGGGCGGTTGCGCATCCCACTGCGTGGACCTCTTCGCGTCGACGTCGATCTCGTCGACGGCTGGGACGAGGTCCACGGTCGTCGCACGATCGACATGCGGGCAGTGAGCCCCCTGGCGGGAACAGTGCTGGAGTATCGCGGCTGGTACCGCTACGCGCCCCGCAACGGCCACGCCGTCACGGATGGCGACGGCGTGGCCGGCTCCGATCAGTAGCGGTAGTCGACGACCACCGGCGCGTGGTCGCTCCAGCGCTGATCGTAGGCCGCGGCGCGCGCGACGTGATAGCTCTCCACGCGCTCGGCAAGAGCGGGCGTCGCAAAGTGGTAGTCGATGCGCCACCCGGAATCGTTGTCGAACGCCTGCCCACGCATCGACCACCAGGTGTAGGGGCCCTCGACCTCCCCATGGAATGCCCGGCCGACGTCGATCCAGCCGAGGCCGGTGCCGACGGTGCCGTCGACACCCGATACCTCTGTACCCGCCTCCCCGAGGAACCGGTCGAAGTAGGCGCGCTCGCGGGGCAGGAAGCCCGCCTTCTTGCGATTGCCGCGCCAGTTCTTGATGTCGAGCTCACGGTGGCCGACGTTGAGGTCACCGGTGACGAGCGCCAGCGCACCTTCGGTGTTGAGTTCGCCGAGACGGGTGCCGAAGGCGTCGAGGAACTTCCACTTCTCATCCTGCTTCGGAGTGTCGGCCTCTCCGGAGTGCACGTACGCGCTCACGACGGTGAGGGGGCGGTCGCCGATCAGGTAGTCGGCCTCGATCCAGCGGCCCTTGGAGTCGAAGTCGTCGGGGCCGAAATCGGTGCGCGAGGCGAGCGCGGGCGTGCGGCTGGCGATGGCGACGCCTGCCCGTCCCTTCGCGGTGGCCTCGTCGTGCACGAACGACCACCCGGGAAGCGCGGCCTCCAGATGCTCATCCTGGCCGCGGACCTCCTGGAGCGTGAGGATGTCGACGCCCGCCTCGTCCAACCAGGAGCTCATCCCGTTGCGAGCCGCCGCTCGGATTCCGTTGACATTGACCGAGGCGATACGCAGATGAGGCATGGTGCCCAGCCTAACGAGGGTCGCCGACATCCCGTCCGGAGCGGTGGTTCAACTCGGCCAGCAGGCGTCGCGCGAGCGGTGTGCTCATGTCCGCCGCCGGGGGAGGGGAGGCCTCGAGGTCGTGAAGTTCATCCTCCGCATCGCGCAATGCCCGTCCCGCGGCCCATGCCCGATACCAGGGCGCGTCGAGTCGGGTCGCACGGGCGTCACGTACGCGGATGCGGGCGGCGGTCAGGAGGGTCTGGTACTCGGCCACGCGGCGTTCCGCTTCGGTCTGCTCCAGGAGGGGCTGATCGCGATCCTGTGCGGCGACCGCGATCCAGGACGAGGCGACCAGCATGACCACGCCGTTGATGCGGAACCAGAGCAGGAGACCGATGAAGATGGCGAACGTGGCGAGCAGCGGGTTGGAGGGCGTGTAGCTGAGGAGGAAGCCGGCACCGAACTGCAGGATCGTCATCGCTCCACCGCCCAGGAGAGCGCCGGGCCAGATCGTCCCCCAGTGCAGGGAGGTGCCGGTGAGGAAGCGGACCATGGCCGCCAGCGCGCCCGACATCAGCGCGAACGACACGATGACCGCGCCGACGCGGATCAGGATGACACCGTTGGAACCGGAGTCCCAGCCCAGGAGGCCGAGGAGCCAGCTCAGGACGGCGGCGCTCGCGGAGCTGAGGATCGATCCGGCCACCAGCGAGGCTCCGAAGATCACCGCGGCGAGGAGGTCGCGCGCCTTCAGGATCACGTAGCTGCGGCGATCGGGCGGCAGGCCGAAGATGTCTCTGGTCGCGCGCCGCGAGAAGGTGACCCAGCCGATCGCCGTCCAGATCACGGTGCCCAGGGCGATCAGACCGGTGATGCTCAGCACACCGGTCGTGCTCGAGGCGATCTCCTGCACCTGCTCCGGTGTGATCACCCCGCCCTCGGGCTGGATGAGGTTCGGTATGTAGCTGTTGATCATCGCGATCAGACCGTTCACCGCGTCTTCACTGCCACCGAGCCAGAGACCGGCGATCGCGAAGGCGAGGTAGATGGCCGCGAAGATCGCGAACAGCGCCTGGTAGCTCACGCCCGCGGCGAGGAGGAACCCGTTGTGCTGGAGGAAGTGCCGCCACACGCGAACGGGGAACAGCCCGAGAGTGCGCTGCGTGAGCGCTGAGGCGCGTTCGACAGCGGCATCGAGACGACCAGACTCGGTCGTGGAGCCATCGGGATCAGCCACGGTCCCACCTTATCCAAGCGTCGTGTTCATCCCCGCCTCCGCCATCTCCACATGCGCCGTCTCAGGCAGAAACGCGAGAACAGGCGGCTCCGGAACGGAACCGCCTGTCCTCGCGTGATCGCCTGATACGGCTCGTGCGGGCGAAGCCCGGTCAGGGGCGGCCGCGCAGGACAGCCTGCTTGACCTCGGCGATGGCCTTGGTGACCTCGATGCCGCGGGGGCACGCCTCGGAGCAGTTGAAGGTCGTGCGGCAGCGCCAGACGCCTTCCTTGTCGTTGAGGATGTCGAGACGCACGGCGGCGTTGTCGTCGCGCGAGTCGAAGATGAAGCGGTGTGCGTTGACGATCGCCGCCGGGCCGAAGTACTGCCCGTCGGTCCAGAACACGGGGCACGACGAGGTGCACGCGGCGCACAGGATGCACTTGGTGGTGTCGTCGAAGATCTCGCGGTCGGCGATGGACTGCGTGCGCTCCTTGCCCTTCTCCGGAACGGAGTTCGCGACGAGGAACGGCTGCACCTCGCGGTACGAGGCGAAGAACGGCTCCATGTCGACGACGAGGTCCTTCTCCAGCGGCAGACCCTTGATGGCCTCGACGTAGATCGGCTTCGAGATGTCGAGGTCCTTGATCAGCGTCTTGCAGGCCAGACGGTTGCGTCCGTTGATGCGCATGGCGTCGGAGCCGCAGATGCCGTGGGCACAGGAGCGGCGGAAGGTCAGCGAGCCGTCGACCTCCCACTTGATCTTGTGCAGGGCGTCCAGCACGCGGTCGGTGGAGTAGAGCTCCACGTCGTAGTCGACCCAGTGCGGCTCGGAGTCGACCTCGGGGTTGAACCGGCGGATGTTGAAGGTGACGATGAAGGACTGGATGCCGGTCTCTTCGGTGGTGTCGGCAGGTGCCTCTGCGATGGCGGTCGACATGCTCAGTACTTCCTCTCCATCGGCGGGTAGTTGAACTCGCCCTGCTCGTTCTTCGTGAAGACGACGGGCTTCCAGTCGAGCTTGATGTGATCGCTCGGCGTGGACGAGTGCGGGTCGCCGGTCAGGTAGGCCATGGTGTGCTTCATGTACTTCTCGTCGTCGCGCGTCGGGAAGTCGTCGCGCATGTGTCCGCCGCGGCTCTCCTGGCGGTTCTGCGCGGCGTAGACCACGACCTCGGCGATGTCGAGCAGGAAGCCCAGCTCGACGGCCTCGAGCAGATCGGTGTTGAACCGCTTGCCCTTGTCGTCGACGTGGACGTTGAGGTAGCGATCGCGCAGTTCCTTGATGACGCCGAGCACGTGCTCGAGCGACTCGTGCGTGCGGAACACCTGCGCGCCCTTGTCCATCTCGTCCTGCAGCGTCTTGCGCAGCACCGCGATGCGTTCGGTGCCCTGGTTGTTGCGCAGACCCTCGATCATGCCGGACACGAAACCGGCCGGGTCCTCCGGCAGCGGCACGAACTCGGCGGTCTTCACATACTCGACGGCCTTGCGACCAGCGCGCTTGCCGAACACATTGATGTCGAGCAGCGAGTTGGTGCCGAGGCGGTTGGCGCCGTGCACCGAGACGCAGGCACATTCGCCGGCGGCGTACAGGCCGGGAACGACGGTGTCGTTGTCGGCGAGTACTTCGGCGTCGTTGTTCGTCGGGATGCCGCCCATCGCGTAGTGCGCGGTCGGCATCACGGGGACCGGCTCGACGACGGGGTCGACGCCCAGGTAGGTGCGGGCGAACTCGGTGATGTCCGGCAGCTTGGTCTCGAGCACCTCGGCACCGAGGTGCGTGCAGTCCAGCAGCACGTAGTCCTTGTGGGGACCGGCGCCGCGGCCCTCCGCGACCTCCTGGACCATGCAGCGCGCGACGATGTCACGTGGGGCGAGGTCCTTGATCGTCGGGGCGTAGCGCTCCATGAAGCGCTCGCCCGAGGCGTTGCGGAGGATGGCGCCTTCTCCTCGCGCTCCCTCGGTGAGGAGGATGCCGAGTCCGGCGAGGCCGGTCGGATGGAACTGGAAGAACTCCAGGTCCTCGAGCGGGAGGCCCTTGCGCCATACGATGCCGACGCCGTCGCCCGTGAGGGTGTGCGCGTTCGAGGTGGTCTTGAAGATCTTGCCGAAGCCGCCGGTCGCGAAGATCACGGCCTTGGCCTGGAAGACGTGCAGCTCGCCCGTGGCGAGGTCGTAGGCGACGACACCGGAGACCTGCGTCTTGCCGTCGGCGTCCTTCACCGTGAGGAGGTCGAGCACGTAGAACTCGTTGAAGAAGTTGATGCCGAGCTTCACGCAGTTCTGGAACAGCGTCTGCAGGATCATGTGGCCGGTGCGGTCGGCGGCGTAGCACGCGCGGCGGACCGGGGTCTTGCCGTGCTCGGCCGTGTGACCGCCGAAACGGCGCTGGTCGATCTTGCCCTCGGGGGTGCGGTTGAAGGGGAGGCCCATGTTCTCGAGGTCGATGACCGCGTCGATGGCCTCCTTCGCGAGGATCTCGGCTGCGTCCTGGTCGACGAGGTAGTCGCCGCCCTTGACGGTGTCGAAGGTGTGCCACTCCCAGGAGTCCTCCTCGACGTTCGCGAGGGCCGCCGCCATGCCGCCCTGCGCCGCACCGGTGTGCGATCGCGTCGGGTAGAGCTTGGAGATCACGGCGGTCTTCGCGCCGGGGCCGGCCTCGATGGCGGCGCGCATGCCCGCCCCACCGGCTCCCACGATCACGATGTCGAACTGGTGGTAGTGCACGCCGTCTCGGACGACGGAATCCTGCGTCTCGGTAGTCACTTCTCGTATGCCTTCTTCTAGTTCCCGACGATCGCGGCGCATTCGGACCAGAGGACGCTGTCCTCGGTCACACCCAGGCACGGGTCGAACGTGAAGACCACGAGCGTGCCGAGGATGATGAGCAGGCCGGCGGCCAGCCCGAGCGCCCAGACCAGCGACTTGCGCGCCGTGCTGTTCGTCACGTAGTCGTTGACGATCGTGCGCATGCCGTTGGCGCCGTGGATGAGGGCGAGCCACAGCATGAGCACGTCCCACCACTGCCAGAACGGCGTGGCGAACTTGCCCGCGATGAACGCGAAGTCCAGTGCGTGGATGCCTTCGCCGACCATGAGGTTGACGAACAGGTGGCCGAAGATCAGCACGACGAGCACGACGCCCGAGACGCGCATGAAGATCCAGCCCCACTTCTCGAGGTTGACCCCGCGGCGACGGCGGGCCGGAGCGGCGGCGACGGTCTGTGCGGACATCAGTGTCCCCCTCCGAATCCGGCGAACGCGAGCATCAGGTGGCGGGGCACGAAGCCGGCCATGATGATGCCCCACACCAGCAGGACGCCCCAGAACAGCTGACGCTGGTACTTGGCGCCCTTCGACCAGAAGTCGACGGCGATGATGCGCAGACCGTTCATCGCGTGGAACACGATGCCGGCCACGAGCACGACCTCGCCGAGGGCCATGATGGGGTTCTTGTACGTGCCGATGACGGCGTTGTACGCCTCCGGCGACACCCTGATCAGCGCCGTGTCGAGCACGTGCACCAACAGGAAGAAGAAGATGGCGACTCCGGTGATGCGGTGAAGCACCCACGACCACATGCCTTCGCGACCCCGATAGAGGGTGCCGCGGGGGGTCTTTGACGTGGTTTCCGAAATCGACGGTGTCAAGCGGGCGCTTGTGGACACGGTCGTCCTCCCTGGATCGATGTGAACCGGTCGCGTGCGCTCAGGCACGCCCGATCGGTGTCCATCCTATTCCTGTCAGATCACTGGGAGCGACGAAGGGGAGCCTAAGTGTCTCGATGTCGAGATGTTCCGTGCGGCTACCCTGGGCAGGGTGAGTGCACCCATCGAGGATTTCTACGCAGTGATTCCGGCCGGCGGTATCGGCAGCAGGCTCTGGCCGCTGTCCCGGGCCGATGCGCCGAAGTTCCTGCACGACCTGACCGGCTCGGGGCATTCGCTGCTGCGTGACACCTGGGATCGGCTCATCCCGCTCGCGGGGGAGGAGCGGATCGCGGTGGTCACCGGGCGCGCCCATCGAGCCGCCGTCGAGGCGGAGCTGCCGGGGATCCCCGATCTGAACGTCTTCCTGGAGTCGGAGCCGCGTGAGTCCGCGGCTGCGATCGGACTCGCCGCGGCGATCCTGCATCGCCGGAATCCCGACGTCATCATCGGCTCGTTCAGCGCTGACCACGTGATCCGGGGGACGCGCGTGTTCGAATTCGCGGTCCGCGACGCCGTCGAGGTCGCGCGGGAGGGCTACATCTGCACGATCGGCATCACCCCGACCGAGCCGGCGATCGGGTTCGGCTACATCAAAATGGGGCCGGAACTCGTGGTCGACGGCGCGCGCGAGGCCGCTCTCGTGGCGAACTTCGTCGAGAAGCCCGACCTCGAGACGGCGAAGGAGTACATAGCCGACCGCGGCTACCTCTGGAACGCGGGCATGTTCATCGCCAAGGCCAGTGTGCTGCTGGACGAGCTCGCCGCGAACGAACCGGAGCTGCACGCCGGCCTGCTCGAGCTCGCCGAGGCCTGGGACGACCGCGAACGTCGAGGGCCGGCTGTCGACCGGATCTGGCCGCGTCTGAAGAAGATCGCCATCGACTACGCAGTCGCCGAGCCCGCCGCGCGGCGCGGACGTCTCGCCGTCGTCCCCGGTCACTTCGACTGGGACGATGTGGGCGATTTCGCGTCGCTCACCAAGCTCATCACCAATGGCCGCAAGAACGATCTCGCGGTGCTCGGCCCGAATGCACGCGTGCTCACCGACGGCGCGAGCGGGATCCTGGTCAGTCAGACGACACGCGTCATCAGCCTGGTCGGGGTGCAGGACATCGTCGTGGTCGACACCCCTGACGCCCTGCTCGTCACCACGGTGCAGCACGCGCAGCGGGTCAAGGGCGTCGTCGAGTCGCTCAAGCTCACGGGACGCGGTGACGTGCTCTGACACGTGCTCCGATGAGCAGGTGCTCACGCTCATCGGCTGTCTTGATTTCAGCTTGGTAACCATTGGCCAGCACGTGCGGCGCCGGCGTGCACAAATACCGAAACACTAGGTAACTTTGATCGATCCGCGATGGCCGCGGTTTCGTTGAGGGAGGCATCAGTTGACCATCTCCACCACCAAGAAGCTGCTCGGCGTCACCGTCGCCGCTGGCGTCGTCTTCGCACTCGCCGGTTGCGGCCAGGCACCGACCGACAAGCCCGCCGGCTCCGGCGAGCCGGTTGCCTCCGACTTCCTGCCCTGCCTCGTCTCCGACGCCGGCGGCTGGAACGACAAGTCGTTCAACCAGTCCGCCAAGGAGGGCATGGACAGCGCCGCCGAGGAGCTGGACATCAAGCCGCTCGAGTTCGAGTCGGCCAATGACAACGACTACGCGCCGAACCTGGAGACCGCCGTCTCCGAGGGCTGCTCGCTGATCGTCTCCGTCGGCTTCAAGCTGTCGGCCGCCACGGTCGAGTCCGCGCTCGCGAACCCCGAGATCGACTACGCGATCATCGACGACTGGGCCGACAACGACTTCGACGGCAACGTCGACGCTCCGAACATCAAGCCGCTGGTCTTCGACACGGCTCAGGCCGCCTACCTCGGTGGCTACGCCGCTGCGGCCTGGTCCGCGCAGAGCGGTGTCAACAAGGTCGGCACCTTCGGTGGAATGCAGATCCCGTCGGTCGCCGTGTTCATGGACGGCTACCAGCTCGGTGTCGAGAAGTACAACGAGGACAAGTCGGCCGCGGTCGAGGTCTTCGGTTGGGACGAGGCCACGCAGAAGGGCTCCTTCACCGGTGGCTTCGACGCGAACGACACCGCCAAGCAGACCGCGCAGGGCGTGCTCGACCAGGGCGTCGACGTGATCCTCCCGGTCGGCGGTCCCGTGTACCAGAGTGCCGCGGCCGCGATCGCGGACAGCGGCAAGGACACCCTGATGCTCGGTGTCGACAGCGACCTCGCCGTCGCCGACCCGCAGGTCGCCGACATCACGCTCGTCTCGATCATGAAGGCGATCGACGTGGCTGTGAAGGACGCGACCCTCGCCGCTGCGAAGGGCGAGTTCGACCCGGCTCCCTACGTGGGCACGCTCGAGAACGAGGGCGTGAAGCTCTCCGGCTTCGGCGACTTCGAGTCGCAGCTTCCCGACGGCCTGATGGACGAGCTCAAGACCCTGCAGGAGCAGATCGTCTCGGGTGACATCAAGGTGGAGTCCCCGAACTCCCCGACGGCCAAGTAGATCCGTCGCAGTTCCCGCACGGGGCGAGTGGTGAGCAGTACGCCACTCGCCCCGTGCCGTGGGCGGACGACGAATCCGTCCACGACTCCTCTGGATAATCTTCTGGATACTCTTCTGGATAAGGTGCAGATATGAAGCTCGAACTTCGCGGCATCACCAAGCGCTTCGGCACCCTCGTCGCCAACGATCACATCGATCTCGTTGTCGAACCGGGGGAGATCCATGCGCTGCTCGGTGAGAACGGCGCAGGCAAGTCCACCCTCATGAATGTGCTCTACGGCCTGTACCAGGCCGACGAGGGCGAGATCCTCCTCAACGATGAGGTGCAGCGCTTCCGCGGTCCCGGAGACGCGATGGCTGCGGGGATCGGCATGGTCCACCAGCACTTCATGCTCGTCCCCGTGTTCACGGTGGCGGAGAACGTGATGCTCGGTCACGAGCAGACCAAGGCCCTCGGCAGGCTCGACATCGCGAAGGCGCGAGAGCACGTGCGCTCGGTCGCCGCCCGCTTCGGCTTCGACATCGACCCGGACGCCCTCGTCGGCGACCTCCCCGTGGGCGTGCAGCAGCGTGTCGAGATCATCAAGGCGCTCTCCCGCGATGCCAAGGTGCTGGTGTTCGACGAGCCGACGGCCGTGCTCACCCCACAGGAGACCGACGAGCTGATGGGCATCATGCGTCAGCTGCGTGACGAGGGCACGGCGATCGTCTTCATCACCCATAAGCTTCGTGAGGTCCGCGAGGTCGCGGACAAGATCACCATCGTCCGCCTCGGCCGCGTCGTCGGCGAGGCTTCGCCGACGGCGACCAACGCCGAGCTCGCCTCTCTCATGGTGGGACGAGCCGTCGAGCTCACCGTGCACAAGGAACCGCCCCGCCTGGGCGAGGGCGGTTTCGAGGTCAAGAACCTCCGCGTGCTGACTCCCGCGGGCGCGATCGTCGTCGACGGTGTCGACTTCGCCGTCCGCCCAGGGGAGGTGCTCGCGATCGCCGGCGTCCAGGGCAACGGGCAGACCGAGCTCGTCGAGGCGATCGTCGGTCTCGCCGCCCGCGTCGAGGGCAGCATCGAACTGGATGGCAACGAGCTGGTCGGCAAGAGCGTGCGGGCGATCCTCGATGCCGGTGTCGGCTTCGTGCCGGAGGACCGCACCGAGGACGGCCTGGTCGCCGGGTTCTCGGTCGCGGAGAACCTGATCCTCGATCGTTCGGACGACCCCGCGTTCAGTCGGGCCGGGACCCTGCGCCGCGGGGTGCTCGACGAGTTCGCCCGCGCGCGCATCAAGGAGTACGACATCCGTACCCAGGGGCCGGAGACGCCGGCGGGCACGCTGTCCGGCGGAAACCAGCAGAAGGTCGTGATCGCCAGGGAGATGAGCCGAGAGCTTCGTCTTCTCGTCGCGGCACAGCCCACCCGTGGTGTCGACGTCGGCTCGATCGAGTTCATCCACAAGCGCATCATCGAGACGCGAGACGCCGGTGTGCCGGTGATCGTCGTCTCCACGGAGCTCGACGAGGTCGCAGCTCTCGCCGACCGGATCGCGGTCATGTACCGCGGCACGATCGTCGGCATCGTCCCCGGCGACACGCCTCGGGAGACGCTCGGACTCATGATGGCCGGAGCGGCCGAAGGGGAGGTGGCCGCGTGAGCGGAGCGACACCCGGCGCAGGAGACGTGACCAAGGGGATCCCGCCGCAGGAGCTCGCCACGAGCACCGGCACGGTTCCGCGCGACCCCAGCGATGTCCCCCCGCCTCCGCGCGGCAACGTGATCCTCAAGGAGATCCTCCGGGGGAGTGCCGTCACGACGATCCTCGCGATCGTCCTGGCCCTCATCGTCGGCGGCATCCTGATCGCCCTGACGAACGAAGACGTGCAGGCGGCCTCCGTCTACTTCTTCGCGCAGCCCGGCGACACCTTCGTCGCCGCCTGGAACGCGGTGTACAACGGGTACGAGGCGCTGTTCCGCGGGGCGATCTTCAACGCCCGCGGAGCCGACTTCGCCGCGCAGATCCGTCCCCTGACGAACACGCTCGGCTTCGCGGCACCGCTCATCGCGGCCGGTCTCGGCGTCGCACTCGCGTTCCGCGTCGGTCTGTTCAACATCGGTGCCCGCGGCCAGATGCTCATCGGTGTCGCCGTGGCGGCCCTGCTGACGTTCTCGCTCGACCTGCCGATCTGGCTGCACATCCCGGTCACGCTCATCGCGGGAATCGCGGGCGGTGCACTCTGGGGTGCGATCGCGGGGCTCATCAAGGCGCGCACCGGTGCGCACGAGGTGATCCTCACGATCATGCTCAACTACATCGCCTACTACCTGCTGCTGTGGATGATCCGCACCCCCGGACTCCTCCAGAAGCCGGGGACCAACCAGGCCCTGGGTTCCGCGACTCCGGAGAGCGCGCAGTTCCCGACCCTGCTCGGTCCGCAGTTCCCGCTGCTCGACCTCGGTTTCGTGATCGTGATCGTCGCCACGCTGTTCGTGTGGTGGCTCATCGAGCGCTCGTCCCTCGGCATGCGCATGCGCGCAGTGGGTGAGAACCCGCATGCGGCTCGTGCGGCGGGCATCAGCGTGCAGCGCATCTACGTCTACGCGATGCTCTTCGCCGGCGGTCTGGCCGGCCTCGCCGGCATGAACCAGATCCAGGGCGCCGTCACCACGGGTGTGACGGAGACCATCGACGCCGGCATCGGCTTCGACGCGATCACGGTCGCGCTCCTCGGACGCAGCCGCGCCTGGGGCACGTTCGCGGCCGGCATCCTGTTCGGTGCGCTCAAGGCGGGTTCGTTCTCGATGCAGGCGCAGAACATCCCGGTCGACATCGTGCTCGTCGTGCAGTCGCTCGTGGTGCTCTTCATCGCCGCACCGCCGCTGCTGCGCACGGTGTTCTTCCTCCCGAAGACCGACATCGAGAAGGCGGCGAGGCTCAGAGCCAAGGCCGCGAAGAAGGCGGTGGCGGCATGATGTCCCTCGTGCAGACCCAGGCCGCGGACGGCACCGTGCAGCTCGCGACCGTGAAGGAGCGGCACCTCAAGGCGCCGATCGTGCTCGCCGGAGCCACCGTGCTCCTCGCGCTGTTGTTCCTGCTCGTGCCGCGCGACGGCATCAGCACGTTCCGGCTCTCCGACCAGTCGTCGGCACTCGCCCTGCCCGACGTCGCCCTGCCGACCGCCTCGACCTTCTGGGTCGTCTTCGGCATCCTGGTGGTCCTGACCGTCGGAGCGTTCCTCCGCGCCTGGACCTATCGCAAGCCGTCGCTGTGGCTCGTGGTGGCCTACGGCGTGCTCGCCGTGTTCGCCTTCCTGGTCTGGGCTGCGGCAGGCGGGCTCGTCCCCGTCACCAGCCTGCTGTTCGGCGCGGTGTCGCTCTCGGTGCCGCTGGTGTTCGGCGCGCTGGGTGGTGTCATCGGCGAGCGTGCCGGTGTGGTCAACGTCGCGATCGAGGGCCAGCTGCTGCTGGGCGCCTTCTCCGCCGCGCTGCTCTCCAGCATCACCGGCAACCCGTTCGTCGGCCTTGTCGGCGCGATGATCGGCGGCGTCCTCGTGGCGAGCGTCCTCGCCGCGTTCGCGATCAAGTACCTCGTCGAGCAGGTCATCGTCGGTGTCGTGCTCAACGTGCTCGTCACCGGCCTAACCGGGTTCCTCTACGGCGCCCTGCTGGCCCCGAACGAGGCGACGCTGAACGCCCCGGTGCGGTTCCCGCGCTTCGAGATCCCGCTGCTCAGCGACATCCCCATCATCGGCCCCGTGCTCTTCAACCAGACGTTCATCGGGTACCTGATGTTCATCACCGTCGCGGTGGTGGCATGGGGCCTGTACCGCACGCGCTGGGGTCTGCGGCTGCGTGCCGTCGGCGAGCACCCGCAGGCGGCCGACACGGTGGGCATCAAGGTCAACCCGACGCGATTCTGGAACGTGCTGCTGGCCGGCGCGATCGCGGGCATGGGTGGCGCGTACTTCACACTCGTCTCGGTACCGCAGTTCGGCAAGGACATGACGGCGGGACTCGGCTTCATCGCCCTCGCCGCGGTGATCTTCGGTCGCTGGGATCCGATCCGTGCGACCCTCGCCGCCCTGCTGTTCGGCTTCGCCACCAACCTGCAGAACCTGCTGTCGATCCTGAAGACGCCGATCCCCGGCGAGTTCATGCTGATGCTGCCGTACGTCGTGACGCTGCTCGCGGTCGCCGGGTTCGCCGGCCAGATCAAGGCGCCTGCCGCCGACGGCAAGCCCTACATCAAGTCGTAGCCCTGCCGGGAAGAGAGAAGCATCGCAATGACGGACATCGACTGGGATGAACTGCGCCAGGTCGCGACCGACGCCATGACCAAGGCCTACGCGCCCTACTCGCGCTATCGCGTGGGGGCTGCGGCCCTCGTGGGCGACGGTCGGATCGTGGCCGGTTGCAACGTCGAGAACGCCTCGTACGGTGTGACGCTGTGCGCGGAGTGCGCTCTGGTGGGCGACCTGCACATGTCGGGCGGCGGCCAGCTCGTCGCCTTCGTGTGCGTGAACAACGACGGGCAGACGATCATGCCGTGCGGGCGCTGTCGCCAGCTGCTGTTCGAGCATGCGATGCCCGGGATGCTGCTGGAGACCGTCTCCGGCATCCGCACGATCGACGAGGTGCTGCCCGATGCGTTCGGGCCGCGCGACCTGGAGGAAGCACGATGACCGCTGGACAGGCTCAGGGAGCCATCGAACCGTTCGATGCGATCGATGTGATCCGCGCCAAGCGCGACGGCGGTGCGGTGCCCGAGCCCGCGCTGCGCTGGATGGTCGACGCCTACACGCGGGGCTACGTGTCGGACGCGCAGATGGCATCGTTCGCGATGGCGATCTTCCAGCGCGGCATGGAGCGCGACGAGATCCGGGTGCTGACGGATGCGATGATCGCGTCGGGGGAGCGGATGAGCTTCGCCTCGCTCGGCAAGCGCACCGTCGACAAGCACTCCACCGGTGGTGTCGGTGACAAGATCACGCTGCCGCTCGCGCCTCTGGTGGCATCCTTCGGTGTGGCGGTGCCGCAGCTGAGCGGTCGCGGTCTCGGTCACACCGGCGGCACGCTCGACAAGCTCGAGTCGATCCCCGGCTGGCGCGCGGCTCTCAGCAACGAGGAGATGTTCGCGCAGATGCAGGGCGACGTGGGCGCGGTCATCTGCGCCGCCGGCTCCGGGCTCGCTCCCGCCGACAAGAAGCTCTACGCGCTCCGCGACGTCACCGGCACCGTGGAGGCGATCCCGCTGATCGCCTCCAGCATCATGTCGAAGAAGATCGCGGAGGGGACGGATGCCCTCGTGCTCGACGTCAAGTTCGGATCCGGCGCGTTCATGCAGGACATCGACCGCGCTCGCGAGCTGGCGCGCACGATGGTCGCCCTCGGCACCGACTCCGGCGTCGCGACGACCGCCCTGCTGACCGACATGAACGTCCCGCTCGGCCTCGCGATCGGAAACGCGAACGAGGTGCGGGAGTCGGTGGAGATCCTCGCCGGTGGCGGACCCTCCGATGTGCGCGAGCTGACCATCGCCCTGGCGCGCGAGATGCTGGCCCTCGCCGGACAGCCGGACGCCGACGTGGAGGCCGCGCTCGACGACGGGCGTGCCATGGACACCTGGAAGGCGATGATCCGCGCGCAGGACGGCGATCCGGATGCCGAGCTGCCGACGGCACGGGAGACGCACCAGGTGCTGGCACCGGCCGACGGCGTCGTCACGCGCATGGACGCCCTTCCGTTCGGCGTCGCCGCCTGGCGTCTCGGCGCGGGTCGCGCCAGGGCGCAGGATCCCGTGATCTTCGAAGCGGGAATCGATCTGCACGCGAAGCCCGGCGATCGCGTCGTCGCCGGTCAGCCGCTGTTCACCCTCTCCGCCGCAGACGATGCTCGTTTCGGCCGGGCGCTCGACGCGCTCGATGGCTCGTGGGAGATCGGGGACGAGGCGCCGGTCACCGGTCCCATCGTCCGCGAGCGCATCACCGCGTGACGTCGGACCGCTAGCCTGATCTGAGCACATCCGCGACCGAGAGGATCACCATGTCGATCGATGCGAACGGCGACGTCACGCTTCAGGGCGTCTCCCTGCGGAGCCTGCCCAAGGTGTCGCTGCACGACCACCTCGACGGTGCGGTACGGCCCGCCACGATCATCGAGCTCGCGGATGAGATCGGACTGGACGTTCCCGAGTCGAAGCCTGCTGCTCTGGGTTCGTGGTTCGCGAAGCAGAGCGACTCGGGTTCTCTGGTCGAGTACCTCAAGACGTTCGACCTCACCACCGCCGTGATGCAGACCCAGGAGGGGCTCACCCGCGTCGCGCGCGAGTTCGTGCAGGATCTCGCCGCCGACGGAGTGATCTACGGCGAGGTGCGCTGGGCACCAGAGCAGCATCTGGCTCGCGGTCTCACGCTCGAGCAGACCGTGGAAGCCGTGCAGCAGGGCATCGAAGAGGGAGAAGACCTCGCCGACGGCTCCGGACGCAGCATCCGGGTCGGGCAGCTCATCACCGCGATGCGCCACACCGACCGCGCCCTCGAGATCGCCGAGCTCGCGGTCGACTTCCGCGGTCGCGGTGCGGTGGGCTTCGACATCGCGGGACCGGAGGACGGATTCCCGCCGTCGAACCACCGCAAGGCGTTCGACTACCTCGCCGAGAACTTCTTCCCCGTCACCGTGCATGCGGGCGAGGCGGCCGGCCTGGCCTCGATCCGCTCGGCGCTGCTGGACGGGCGCGCCCTGCGCCTCGGTCACGGCGTGCGCATCGCGGAGGACCTCCAGGTCATCACGCAGGAGGGCGACGAGGTGCAGGTGCAGTTCGGCGACCTCGCTCGCTGGGTGCGCGACCGTGAGATCCCGCTCGAGCTCTCGCCGTCGTCGAACCTGCAGACCGGGGCGATAGCCGCGTGGGGCGACACGATGGTGGATCACCCGTTCGACCTTCTCTACCAGCTCGGGTTCGCGGTGACCGTGAACGTCGACAACCGCACCATGAGCGCCACGTCTCTCACACGGGAACTCGCCCGGCTGGTCGAGACGTTCGAGTACGACCTCGACGACCTCGAGACGTTCCAGTTCAATGCGGCTGCTGCGGCATTCCTGCCCGTCGAGGAGCGCGAGGAGCTCGTGGAGATGATCGCCGAAGGCTTCGACGCCTGATCATGGCTTCCGGGGGGAAGAAACGGGCCGCACGAACCGCCGTCATCCTCGGCACGATCGCGGCGGCCGTCGTGGTCGGAGGAGGCATCGCCGCCTTCGCCTGGATGAACCGCACGCCGGAGAACACCGTCCCGAAGGCGCAGTCCATGGCGATCGAGCATCCGCTGACTCCCGCGGAGCAGATCGTCGCCGATGCGGACGACCCGCGCGCCTGCGCTGTCACGTTCTCGGGCGAGGGTGCGCCCACCGATCCGATGCTGCAGTTCCAGGACGACCTCTACCAGGGATTGCCGATCCCGCAGCTCGACGGCAGGGTGTTCGCCGGCTGGTACGCGAGCGCGGCGGACGCCGGGGCGCTCACCGTCGCCGCGCGTGTGAACGGCGCAGACCCCGTGGTGTGCGCCGATCAACAGGTCGAGCTCTTCGCGGCCTGGCGGACGCCGGAGGAGAACGCGGCCGAGAACGTGCGGGTGCCCATCCTGATGTACCACCAGTTCACGGCGAACCCGGAGGGGGAGAAGGGCTGGTTGCGGGGCAACTACGCCTACATCGGCGACTTCGACGCGCAGATGAACCACATCGCGACGACGGGGTTCTACCTGCCGACGTGGGACGAGCTCAGCGCCTTCATCGACGGTCGGCTCTCGCTTCCCGCCAAGAGCGTGATCATCACCGATGACGACGCCGACCAGTCGTGGTTCGATCTGGCGGTGCCGGTCGTCGACAGGTACAAGCTGCTCAGCACGTCGTTCATGATCACGGCCTACCGGCAGGATCCCGCGCCCTCGATCTACGTGCAGCGTCGCTCGCACACGCACGACATGCACCAGGCCGGAGACAACGGCAAGGGCCGGATGGTCAACTGGACGGCCGATCAGATCGCGGCCGACCTCGCCACGTCGGCCGGCGTGCTCGGCGTGGGGCAGGTGGTCGCCTATCCGTTCGGGCACTACAACGACACGACCAAGCAGGGGGTCGCGCAGGCCGGATTCGAGATGGGACGCACCATCGAACCCGGTTACGTGACGATCGGCACCGACAAGCTCGCTCTCCCCGTCGTGCGCATCGACTACGGCATGGGGCTCGACGCGCTGGTCTCGCGCATCGGCTGAGGGCGGAGCACGCGGCAGGATGGTGCCATGCCCTCCTCGTCAGAGTCCGCCTCCGTCGTCATCGTCGGGCCGGCGTCATGGAACACGATCGTCGTGCTCGATCGTCTGCCGGAGCCGGTACCGCACATGCAGTTCGCCGAGAGCGCCTGGGAGACGGTCGGAGGCACGAGCGCGGGCAAGGCGCTCAGCCTGACCGCGCTGGGCAGGTCGGTCCGGCTCCACGCCACCGCCGGGGTGGACAGGGAGGGCGTACACGTCCGAGAGGCCCTACGTGCCGCGGGGGTGCCGGTGGACTGGCATGACGGTGTCACGGAGCGGCATCTCAATCTGATGACGCGCGCGGGTGAGCGGGTCTCGCTCTACCTGGCCACGCCGGGGGAGACGACGGGTGAACACGACCGGCGTGCGCACGGGGAGATGGCGGCAGCCGACGCCATCGTGCTCGACCTTGCGGCCGAACCCCTGCGCCTGCTGCCCCTGGCCCGGTCGACCGGTACGCCGATCTGGGTCGACGTGCATGACTACGACGGGTCGGCGGACTACCATCGGCCTTTCCTCGACGCAGCCGACGCGGTGTTCTGCAACGCCGACAGACTCGACGACCCGATCGGGTTCCTCCGATCACGCATCGTGGCGAGAACCCGTCTGGCCGTCTGCACTCTGGGGGCGGACGGTGCCGTCGCGGTCGACGAACACGGCGCCGTCCACCGGGTTCCTGCAGAATCCGTCGATGTCGTCGACACGAACGGGGCGGGAGACGCCTTCCTGGCTGGGGTGCTCGATGCACGGCTCGACGGAGCCGACGTCCCCACCGCCCTCCGGGCGGGAGCCCGGTCAGCGGCGACGGCGCTGCGAACGCGACACCTGCATCCGTTGCTCGACTCCGTGCTCGACCCCGTGCTCGACTTCGGGTTCGAGCCTGTGGGGGAGTGAGGCTCAGGGAGCGAGCGGGGCGAGGAAGTCTCCGGCGAGACGCGTGACCTCCGCATGCATGTCGTCGCTCGAGATGGTCGGGGTGCCGTCGCCGTCCTGTGGGCCGTAGTCGCCGAAGGAGGCGTGAGATGCGCCCTCGATCTCGACCAGGTCGGCATCGCCGGGCAGCTCGGGCCGGGCATCCGCGATCTTCTGGGGCGTCGACAGCCCGTCCTCGCTCCCCGCGAGGCTCAGAACGGGCAGGTCGCTTCCGGAGAGGTCGTTCGCGCAGTAGGACGCGAACAGCACCAGCGCGTCGGCATCGGACGCGAGCTGACAGGCACGCACCCCGCCCAGTGAGTGGCCGCCGACGCTCCATACGTCGATTCCGGGGGCCGCGGAGGTGAACGCGTCGAGACCGCGCGGGTCGAAGAATGCCAGGTTGAGCCATGGGCGCGTGATCACGACGGTGACCCCGTCCTCGGCCAGGCCCTGCAGGATGGCCGCGTATGCCCACGGGTCGACCTTGGCTCCGGGGATGAACACGAGGCCGAGGTCCGAGTCTCCGTCCGCGGGAGCGAGCACGATGCCCTGGTCGGCGTCGGTCACCGTGATCGCCGGGTTCTCGCGCACGGCCGCGAGCGGTTCCGGCTCCGCGGACATGACGCCGATCTGACTCCAGGCGAGTACACCGCCGACGGCGAGCACGAGCACGATGGCGATGCTCCACAGCACGCGCCTCAGGATCCGGTGGGACTTCTTCTTCACGGGACAACGCTACTGCGCGCGGTGACCCGGTGATGCACGACGGCGCTCTCGCGACGGCGACCCGCGACGGCGGCTGCGCTCAGGCCGGCACCTCGAGTGCGCCCTTCTCCCGTCGCACGGCCGTGCGGTAGGCGTCCTTGTTCACGTAGTAGGCCATCCGGTCGAGGCCCAGGTAGTGGTAGCCGCCGGTGACATCCGGCCACGGGGTCTCGGTCACGCGTCGGCGGAAGCGTGCGGCGCGCGTCGGGTCCTCCTCGGCGGCGCTCAGATAGGCCGCCAGCAGCTCGGCCTGCTCGTAGCGGCCCTGCCAGCCGATGCCGGAGGCTTCGATCATGCCCATCACGTAGAGACCGTTGAACGACGACGGGAACACGTTCAGGAACAGTCGCGGCGAAGCGCCTCGCCAGTGCAGGTGCGCCCTGTCGACGAACGGATAGTCGAGGGTGTACCCGGTGGCGAGCAGCACGAGGTCGTAGTCGTCGGCGCCGCCGTCGCGGAAGTGCACGGTCGGCCCGTCGAACCGGTCGACGTCGGCGCGGATCCGCAGATCGCCCTGCCCGAGGTGGTTCAGGATCAGGGTGTTCACGATCGGGTGCGACTCGTAGATGCGGTAGTCGGGCTTCGGGAATCCGAAGCGCACGGGGTCGCCCGTGAAGGCGCGCAGCACGCGGCTGTCGAGCGCCTGCTTGATCCTGGCGGGCAGCGGGCGGCCCTGGTTCAGGGTGTCGCTGGGTCTTCCGAACAGGTAGCGCGGCACGAAGTAGTAGCCGCGCCGCACGCTCATGTCGACGGACACCGCATGATGCACGGCGTCCACCGCGATGTCGCAGCCGGAGTTGCCCGCGCCGATCAGCAGCACCCGTCTGGACTTCAGCTGCTCCGGCGACTTGTAAGCGCTCGTGTGCAGCAGTTCGCCCGTGAACTCGCCGGAGAAGGAGGGAACGTTCGCCCGGGCGAGCGTTCCGTTCGCCAGCACGACACCCGTGTACCACCGGGTCTCGACGCCGTCGGGGCCGGTGCTCGTGAGATCCCATCCGCCATCGCGCGGTTCGAGCCGCGTCACGCGCGTGTCGAACCGGAACAGAGCGGTGAGGTCGAAGTGGGCGGCGTAGTCCTCGAAGTACTCCTTGAGAACGCGGTGACCCGGGTAGTCGACCGAGGAGCGCATGGGGAACTCGGTGAACTCCGTCGTGGTCCGCGAGGAGATGAGGTGAGCCGACTCGTACATCGTGCTGCGGGGATTGTCGATGTCCCACAGGCCGCCGACGCCGTGCGAGGCCTCATACCCGTCCACGCCGATCCCGCGCTTCTGCAGCGCTCGTGCGGCGGCGAGGCCCGATGGTCCCGCACCGATCACGGCATATCCGTTCATGTGGCTCCCGCACCTCGCTGTCCTCCCGCACGCCGTCGTGTCGAGAAACGCCCCCGCCCACCGATGGTATCGGCAGACGGGGGCGTCTCTGAGCGAGGGGTCAGACAGCTCCCAGACGCTGTTGCCTGGCCGCGACCGCGTCCCGGATCAGCGGGAACAGCGGGTGCTCCGGGTCGAGGCCTGTCGTGGTGGTGGTGAACGCGGCAGGGTCCTCGGCACGGAGCAGCTGCTGCAGCTCGACAGACTGCTCGTCGGCGGGATCGTCGAACTCGAGCGCTGCGGACACGGCGGCGACCAAGGCGTCGGTGGGCAACCCCCGCTCTGCGGCCATGGCCGCCGGGCCAACGAAGCGCTCATGCCGTGAGATCTTCCGCAGCGGCTGACGTCCGACGCGCTGCACGGTGTCGACGAGCGCGGGGTTGCGGAAGCGCTCCAGGATCGTCGCGCGGTAGTCGGCGAGGTCTGCCGGGTCGAGCCCGTGCTCGGCGACCAGGACGGCCGACGTCTCCTCGAGCGCCGCCGAGACGCTCGAGGAGATGTCCGAGTCGGCGAGGGCGTCCGAGATGCGCTCGATGCCCGCACGCGCCCCGAAGTACGCGGTCGCCGCATGGCCGGTGTTCACCGTGAACAGCTTGCGTTCGATGTACGGCGCCAGGTCGTCGACGAAGTGCGCGCCGGGGATGTTCGGCAGCGCGCCCTCGAAGGGTCCCGACTCGATGGCCCACTCGAAGTAGGGCTCGACCGTCACGTCGACCCCCGATCCCTCCGGCTGCGCCGGGACGATGCGGTCGACGGCCGTGTTGGCGAAGACCGCGCGCGCGAGCAGCGTCTCTGCATCCGCGCCCGCTGCGGCGACGATCTCCCGCCGCAGCAGCTCCGTTGCCCCGATCGCGTTCTCGCACGCCATCACCTGCAGCGGCGCGGAGTCCGGACTGCGCAGGGCGAGTCCGGCGACGATCGACGGAGCCACGAACCGCAGCACCGTCGGGCCCACCGCGGTCGTGACGACATCCGCGGTGGCGACCTCCTCGGCCACCGCGGCCGGATGCGTCCTGCTGTTGACCGCGCGGAATCCGGTCACGACGTGATCGGTCCCTCCGGGGCCGGCCTCGTGCACCGTGTACGAGTCGACCTCGTTGATCGCGTCGACGAGCGCATCGGCGACGTCCGAGAAGACCACCTCGTACCCGCCGTCGCTCAGCAGCAGACCGACGAACCCGCGCCCGATGTTGCCCGCCCCGAAGTGGACCGCCTTCATCCTTCGTTCACCTCCGAGAGGAGGGCGTAGAGCTCGTCGGCGGTCTGTGCCGCCGACAGCCTGGCGACATCGTCCTCCTCGGAGAACAGGATGGCGATGCGGGAGAGGATCTCCAGGTGCTCGTCCCCGACGCCGGCGATGCCGATCACGAAGGTCGCGGGCTCGCCGGACCAGTCGACGCCCCCGTCATAGCGGACGACCGACAGTGCGGAGGCGAGGATCGTGTCCTTCGCTTCGTTCGTGCCGTGCGGTATGGCGAGGCCGTTGCCCATGAAGGTCGACACCGTCTCCTCACGCTGCCGCATCGCGTCGACGTAGGCCGGGGTGACCGCACCGGCGGCGACGAGGATGTCCGTCGCCTCCTGCAGAGCCTCGTCTCGTGTCGCACCACCGGGGTGGATGCGGACCTGATCCTGGGTGAGGACGCTCATTCTGTTTCCTTTCGCTGCTCGCGCACCATCTCGACGACTTCTTCGTAGCGGGGCGAGTTCATGAAGTTGTCCACGGAGACGTGGACGGAGTTCGGCGACTTCGCCTCGGCGCGCTCGGTGAGCTGCTGCTGGGTGATGACGACGTCAGCCGTTCCGTCGAGGTTCGCGATCGCCTGGTTGGTGACCGTGATGTCCTCGATGCCGGCCTTCTTGAGCTTGTTGCGCAGCACGCTCGCGCCCATGGCGGACGAGCCCATCCCGGCGTCGCAGGCGAACACGATCCGCTCGATCGGTGCGGAGATCACGGTCGCGCTCGTGGCGGTCGCGGCTTCCGGAGCCGCGGATGCCGTCGACGTGCGCAGCGCGTCCATCGCGGCGGACGACTTGCCCTTGTTGGCCTCGGTCTGTGCGATCGCGGCGCCGAAGGTGTCGCCCTCGGCCTCGAGGTCGCGCTTGCGGGAGGCCCGCAGGATCACGCCGGTGATGAGGAAGGTCACGGTCGCTGCGACGATGACCGAGAGGTAGACGACCAGGAGGTTGCCGACTCCCGGGCCGATGGCCGCAGCCGTCACGGCGATGATGCTTCCCGGTGCTGCAGGGAAGGCGAGACCCCCGCCGAGGACCATGTTCGTCGTGACCCCGGCCGCACCACCCGCGATGAGGGCGAGGATCGTGGTCGGCTTGCTGAGGGCGTAGGGGAAGTAGATCTCGTGGATGCCACCGAAGAACTGGATGATCGCCGCTCCGGGAGCGGATGCCTTCGCCGCACCGACCCCGAAGAAGGTGAAGGCGAGGAGCAGACCGAGGCCGGGCCCGGGGTTCGCCTCGATGAGGAACAGGATCGACTTGCCGGTCTCGGTCGCCTGCTCGATGCCGAGCGGGGTGAACACGCCGTGGTTGATGGCGTTGTTCAGGAACAGCACCTTCGCGGGCTCGACGATGATCGATACGAGCGGAAGCAGCTGCAGCGAGACCAGCCAGTCGACGGCAGCACCGAGCGCGGCGCTGATGCCGAGCATCACGGGGCCGAAGGCGAAGAAGCCGAAGATCGCGAGCAGCATGCCGAGGATACCGGCGGAGAAGTTGTTGACCAGCATCTCGAAGCCGGGCTTGATCTTGCCGTCCCACAGCCGGTCGACCTGCTTCATGACCCAGGCGGCGAGGGGGCCCATGATCATGGCACCGAGGAACATCGGGATGTTCGTGCCGACGATCACGCCGACGGTGGCGATCGAGGCGACGACGCCTCCGCGCTCGCCGTAGACCATGCGGCCGGCGGTGTTCGCGATCAGCAGCGGCAGCAGGTACGTCACCATCGGGCCGACCAGTCCGACGTAGGCGAGGATGTTGCCGTCCGCGCCTTCGGCCACGGCGGTCATCGCGCCCTGCCAGCCGATGATGACGGAGTCGCCGCCACCGCCGAGGATCTCGGACACGCCTGCCCAGTGCCAGCCGAACGGGCTCTCCGCGCCGAAGAACCCCTTCGGGATGAACAGCATCGTGATGAAGCCCCAGGCGATGAAGGCGGCGATGTTGGGCATGATCATGCCCGAGAGGAATGTGCCGAAGCGCTGCACTCCTACGCGCAGGCCGCCGGGTCTGGTGGCGGCAGGTGACGTCGTCGTCATGATGTCGTCTCTTTCTTGTGGAGGGGGAGTTCCGCGGCGAGGGCTGCCACGGCGTTTCGGGCGGAGGAGGCATCGTCGGCGGCCAGGGCGGCCTCGGCGAGACTCCGCGCCTCGGACGGGGTGCGCTCGGACAGCGCATGACGGACATCGGCCAGGGCGGAAGGCGCCATCGACAGGCTCGTCGCGCCGAGACCGACCAGCACCACGGCGAGCAGCGGATCGGCCGCGGCTTCGCCGCAGATCCCGACGGGTTTGCCGAGTCGGGCACCTGCATCGCCGACCTCGCGGACGAGGCGGAGGACGGCAGGGTGCCAGGGGTCCTGGAACCCTGCGACCGAGCCGAGCATCCGGTCGGCAGCCATCGTGTACTGCGTGAGGTCGTTGGTGCCGATCGAGGCGAAGTCGGCGTGCGCGAGCACGCGATCGGCGAGCAGAGCGCTCGCCGGGATCTCGACCATCACTCCCGCGGTCTTCAGCCCGTACTCGCGTGCGAGTCCCGTGAAGTAGACGGTCTCCTCGACCGTTGCGACCATGGGAGCCATCACCCAGAGATCGGCCTCGGTCACGGCGGCGGCCTCGGCGAGTGCGGTGAGCTGCTCCCGCAGGATGTCCTCGCTGGCGCGCAGCGCCCGCAGACCCCTGAGCCCGAGCGCCGGGTTCTCCTCGTGTGCATCGTTGAGGAAGGCCAGAGGCTTGTCAGCGCCGGCATCGAGCATCCGCACCACGACCTTCCGGCCGGGGAAGGCCGCGAGCAGCTCGCGGTACGACTCGCGCTGCTGAGCGATGGTGGGCGCCTGGGCGGAGGAGAGGAACAGGAACTCGGTACGGAACAGCCCGACGCCCTCGGCCCCCCGAGCGACCGCGTCGGCCGCATCTGCAGGCTTCCCCAGATTCGCGAGCAGCGCGACAGGCGTGCCGTCGGCGAGAGCGCCGGGAGTGGTTGGGGCCGCGTCGGCCGACCGCCGAGCGGCAGCGCGCTCGGTGGCGCGAGCCTTCTCGTCATCCGTCGGTTCGCGCGTGACCACGCCGCTGGCTGCATCGACGATCACGGTCTCGCCGGTGGTCAGCATCTCGCCGTCGGCGACGCCCACGATCGCGACGATGCCCTTCTCCCTGGCGAGGATCGCCGTGTGCGAGGTTGGGCCGCCGTCGGTGGTGATCAGTGCCAGGACCTGATCCAGATCGAGGAGTGCGGTGTCCGCCGGCGCGAGGTCGCGGGCGACCAGCACGAACGGGTGCCCCGGGTTCGGGACCCCCGGGGCGTCGACGCCGCGAAGATGCGCGAGCACTCGCTGCGCGATGTCGTCCAGGTCCGCGGCGCGTTCGCCGAGGTAGCCGCCGACCGCCTCGAGCGTGGCGCGGAACCCGGCGAATGCGTCGTGCACGGCCCACTCGGCCGTCGCCCCCGCGTCGATTCGTGTGTCGACCTCGTCCTGGAGCGTCGGGTCCTCGGCGATCATGGCCTGCGCCTCGAGGACCTCCTGCGCGGATCCTCCGGCTGCCTCGCCGCGCTCGTTCAGTTCCTTCGCCACGACCGAGACGGCGTCGCGGACCCTGGCTCGTTCGGCGTCAGCCCCCGCGGTGCTCGGCGTGTTCTCCGGGGCCGGCATCGCCTCGGCCATACGGACGATCGGCCCCTGGGCGACCCCGAGACCGATGCCCACTCCGCGCAGCTCGCTCATCCGGCGGCGTCCTGGTCGTGGTCGGTGGTGAGGAGCTCGGTGAGGGTGTCGAGCACGTTCTCCGCGCCGTCGCCGTCCGCCGTGAGCGTGACGTAGTCGCCGTGCTCGATCGCGAGGGCGATGACGCCGAGGATGCTCGCCGCGTTGACGGGTTTTCCGGAATCCTTGGCGATCGTCACGGCGATGCCGGAGTCCTTCGCCGCCTGCGCGAACAGCTTGGCTGGACGGGCGTGGAGTCCGTGGGAGGAGCCGATCCGGACGGTGCGGGTGGCGGTCATGATGTTCCTTTCGGGGTTTCGCCGGCAGCGGCGAGGAGCGAACGGGCGAGGACGAGCGTGCGCGAGCCGTCGAGATCGGAGAAGACGTCGTCCGGGAGGATGGCGACCGGCGCGTTCGAGCTCTCGCGGATGGCGTCGAGGCGGTCGGCCAGGTGCGGGCCGACCAGGATCAGGTCGTGGTCGGAATCCGAGGCGGCGCCCTCCGTCCCGGCGGATGCGTCCCAGGCCAGACCGGCCGTCTCCGCGGCACGGCGGAGCCGCTGCGCGACGAACGTGCTCGATGCTCCCGCACCGCACACCACGAGGATCCTCATCGATGCCCACCTACTTCCTGAGAACAGTCTGGGAACCAGGAAGGGGTGCGCGCCAACACGATCCTTTCCGCCCCCGCGGAACGGCGCCTTCCGCCCCGAGGCGCCGGCCACCTGACATCATGGAGAGCACGTCGAGACGGTGCAGTCAGCACGCGGGAGGGGAGGATCATGTCGCGCCAGCGTCAGGACCAGCTCCTCGCCGCGCTGCTGCGTCAGGAGGGCTGGGCTACGGCCGCGAGCCTCGCCGACCTCATGGGGGTCACCCCGCGCAGCATCCGTTCCTACGTCGCGGCGCTGAACGCTCGCACGCCCGGAGCCGCCGTGATCGAGTCGGGTCCCGCGGGGTATCGCGCCGGATCCGGCGCACGGGGTGCGATGCGCATGCGTCAGGGCGGGGAATCGGCCCCTCGCGATCGCCTGCACACCCTGGTGCGACTCCTGCTCGATGAGCCGGCTGGCATCGATGTCTTCGACACCGCGGAGGATCTGCACGTCAGCGAGGCGACGCTCGAAGCGGATCTGGTGCGCGTGCGCGGCCTGCTCGACGGCACCGACCTGACGCTCGAGCGCGAGCGCGAGATCGTGCGTCTGCGCGGCAATGAGACAGCGCAGCGCCGTCTGCTCAGCAGGCTCGCCCACGACGAGATGGATGATGCCTCCTTCCATCCCGAGACGTTCCGGCGCGCGCTGTCCGGATCGGCGGTGGACGCAGGCGCGGTCGGTCCCTTCAAATCGGCCCTGGTGCGCGAGTTGGGTGAGCTCGGCTACTACGTGAACGAGCTCGCGATCTCCGACGTGCTGCTGCACATCGCGATCGCCGCGGAGCGGGTCGCTGCGGGACACACGCTCGAATCTGCACCGGCGGGCACGCGCGAGGAGATCCCGCGCGTGGGGGCGGTCATCGCCCGCCTGGCCTTCGAGCACTTCTCGGTGGTCCTCGGCGATGGCGACAGCGGCCACCTCGCCTCCCTCGTGCTGACGCGCATCGTCGCGCCGGGGGAGGCGACGACACGCGAGGTCGCCCGCAGCGGCGTCGACCCGATGGTCGAGGCCGCCGTCCGTGCGGAGATCACGCGTGCGGCCGAGGACTTCGAGGTCGACCTCGTCGATGAGACCTTCGTCCTGCGTCTCGCCCTGCACGTGCAGAATCTGCTGCGGCGGGCGGAGGAGAGCGCCCTCACGCGGAACCCGCTCACCCGGTCGTTGAAGGCGACGTACCCGATGATCTTCGAGGTGGCCGTGTCGATCGCGAGCGGCCTGCACGACCGCGTCGGCACGCCGATCCACGACGACGAGATCGCCTACATCGCCATGCACGTGGGCGGCCGTCTCGAACGCAGCCGCAAGGCGGAATCCATCCTCACCGCCACGATCGTGTGCCCGGGGTATCACGAGCTGCACGAACTGCTCCGCTCCAGCGTCGACCGTTCCCTCGGGACGGCCATCGAGGTCACCACCGTCGTCACCAATGTCGATCCGGACTGGTCGTCGTTCGATACCGATCTGGTGCTCAGCACCATCGAACCGGGATCCTCCGGCGACCGCTTCGTACGCATCCAGCCGTTCCTGACCGATGCCGACGTCGACCGCATCCAGCAGGCGGCGGCGCGGGTGCGGCGGGGACGGCGTCTCACCCGCCTCCGCGGTGAGCTCGCCCGCTACTTCCTCGCGGACGCCTACGTGTTCCCCCTGCCGGATGAGGGGGAGGAGGCGATCATCCGGCGTCTGGGCGGTCTTCTGGTGCAGGCGGGCCTGATCGGCGAGGACTACATCGAGAACACCATCGTGCGGGAGCGGATGTCGTCGACCGCCTTCACGGATGCGCTCGCCGTGCCGCACGCGCTCCAGATGACCGCCACTCGCACGGCCATCGCCATCGGCGTCGCGGACGGCTCAGCGGCCTGGGGCGGAGGGCGAGTGCAGGTCGTCGCCCTCGCGGCGTTCAGCGAGAGCGACCGTGCGGCTTTCCAGACCGTGTTCGAGCAGCTCGTCGAGGTGTTCAGCGAGCGCGAGAGCGTGCAGCGGATCGTCCGGAAGGGGACGACTTTCGAGGCGTTCCTCGACGAGCTCGTCGCCGTGATCGACGGGTGAGGGTCGCGGTCAGCCGCGGGGAGCGAGAACCTCCGCGAGCTGATCGAGGACGGCCTCGGACGTCGGAGACGGTGCGGTCTCGATCTCGACCGGATCTCCTGTCGCGATCCCGAGGTCCATCACGGCCAGCACGCTGCTCAGGTCGACGGTCGTGCCGTCGGCCGTGCGGAGGGTGACCGGAGACCCGTGCGACTGCGCGAGTCGCACGAGCTCGGCCACCGGACGAGCGTGCACGCCGTTGTGCGCGCTGACGATGATGCGTCGGATCGGCATGCTCAGGAGCGTTCGTCGAGCAGGGCGCGCACCCCGGCTTCGAGTTCGGCGACGGCCTCTCGCGCGCGCTCGGCGGAGTCCGCCTTCGCGTCGATGTAGACCTTCAGCTTCGGCTCGGTGCCGCTGGGACGCACGATCACGCGGGACCCGTCCGTCAGCCGGTAGCGGAGCACGTCACCGGACGGCTGCCCCTGGCCCGCCTGCAGCAGGTCCTCGGCTGAGGCGATCGACCGACCGGCGATGTGTGTCGGCGGAAGCGTGCGCAGGGCGAGCATCACGGTACCGATGATCGAGAGGTCTTCGACGCGCACCGACACCTGACCGCTGGCGAAGTGCCCGTAGGTCTCGCCGAGTTCGTCCAGCAGGTCGCTGAGCGTCGCTCCACGGTCGCGCGCCTCTGCCGCGAGGCCGAGGACCGCGACGGCGGCCGACACGCCGTCCTTGTCGCGCACGGTCTCCGGGTTCACGAGGTAACCCAGAGCCTCTTCGAAACCGAAGACGATGCCAGGGGCGCGCGAGATCCATTTGAAGCCCGTGAGCGTCTCGTGGAAGTCGAGTCCGTGGTGGGTCGCGACGGCGCCGAGGCCGGGGGAGGAGACGAGTGAGCAGGCGAGTGATGCCCCTGGCGTGCCCGCCGCCGCACGTGCCGCCCTCGCGCCGAGCAGGAGTCCGACCTCGTTGCCGGTGAGGCGACGCCAGCCGTCCGCTGCCGAGTCGTCGGGGATCGCGACGGCCAGGCGGTCGGCGTCGGGGTCGTTGGCGAGGATGAAGTCCGCCTTGACGCGCCGAGCCCTCGCGAAGGCGAGATCCATGGCACCGGGCTCCTCCGGGTTCGGGAAGGACACGGTGCGGAAGGTGGCGTCGGGCGTGAGCTGCTCGTCGACGACGAACGGCTGCGGGTATCCGGCGTCCTTGACGATGCGGGACAGCGTCTCCCAGCCCACGCCGTGCATCGCCGTGTACACCCAGCGCATCCCGGTGGTGCCGGCGGGGGCGGGGGCGACGGCGGCGGTCGCTGCGATGTAGGCCTCGACGACGTCCTCGCCTGCGACCTCGTATTCCGTGGAGCGCGGCAGTGCCGTCACCGGTCCGGCGTCCGCCATCCGCTGGATGTGCGCGGCGATCTCCGCATCGGCAGGAGCGACGATCTGCGACCCCTGATCCGCGCCGCCCAGGTACACCTTGTACCCGTTGTCGTTCGGCGGGTTGTGGCTCGCGGTCACCATCACGCCGGCATCGGCTCCCAGGTGGCGCACGGCGAACGCGAGCACGGGGGTGGGGAGCAGACGGGGGAGCAGGACCGCGCGCAGTCCGGCTCCGGCGAACAGCTCGGCGGAGTCGGTCGCGAACACGCGGGAGTTGCGACGCCCGTCGTATCCGATCACCACCGTCGGCGTCTGGCCGTCCGACTTCTGACCGTTCGACTTCTCGCGCAGGTAGGCGGCGAATCCCGCCGCGGCCTGCGCGACCAGCACCCGGTTCATCCGGTTGCTCCCGGCGCCGAGCTCGCCGCGCAGACCGGCGGTGCCGAAGGCGAGACGCGTGCGGAAACGGTCGTCGAGGTCGGCGATCGCGTCCGCATCCCCGGCGGCGGCCCGGGTGATCACACCGGCCAGTTCGTCGCGGGTCTCGTGGTCGGGGTCCTGGCGCAACCAGGCGCGGGCCTGCGCGAGCCGCTCCTCGCTCACAGGGCCTCGACCACCCTGGCCAGAAGCGCGGAGATCACGGGCTCCGCCTCCCGTCCGGCCTCGATCACCTCGGCATGGCTGAGCGGGGTCTGCTGGATTCCCGCGGCGAGGTTGGTGATCAGGGAGAACCCGAGGATCTCCATGC
The DNA here is from genome assembly GCF_005502545.1 of Microbacterium sp. Beta. NCBI lineage: Bacteria > Bacillati > Actinomycetota > Actinomycetes > Micrococcales > Microbacteriaceae > Microbacterium > Microbacterium sp. Beta. The sequence continues at coordinate 29,509 of NZ_SCOG01000021.1, read as the reverse complement.
CGGCCTCGCGCGCGGCGATCGCCTCGAGCGCGGTCGACATGCCGACGATGTGGCCGCCGATGTGCTTGGCCATCTGCACCTCGGCCGGGGTCTCATAGTGCGGGCCGCGGAACTGGGTGTAGACGCCTTCGTCGAGTGAGGGGTCGATCGAGCGGGCGACGTCCCGAAGACGCTTCGAGTACAGGTCGGTGAGGTCGACGAACGTGGCGCCCTCGAGCGGCGAATCGGCCGTGAGGTTGATGTGATCGCTGATCAGTACGGGCTGGCCAGGGGTCCAGGTCTCGCGGATGCCGCCGGCTCCGTTGGTCAGCACCATGATCTTGGCGCCCGTCGCGGCTGCCGTGCGGACGCTGTGCACGACGCGGCGTACGCCGTGGGCCTCGTAGTAGTGGGTGCGCGCGCCGATGACGAGGACGTTCTTGCCGCCGGGGGTGCGGATGCTGCGCAGTGTGCCGACGTGGCCTTCGAGCGCGGGCTTCGAGAAGCCGGTGACCTCGGTCGCGGGGATCGTGGCGACGGTCTCGCCGATGATGTCGGCCGCCTTGCCCCAGCCGCTGCCGAGGGTGAGGGCGATGTCGTGGTTCTCGACGCCGGTCAGACGGGCGATGTCGGCTGCGGCCTGCGCGGCCACCTCGAACGGGTTCGCGGTCGGGTCGTCGAGGGGGTTGCTGTGCGTTTCGGGCATGGATCCACTCTAGGAAGGTGCAGGCTCGGGTGCCAGGATTGCGCGAGAATGGATTCCATGTCTTCCACCACTTTCGAGCGCACTCAGCGCGTCGCCGTGCTCGGCGGCGGTCCCGGCGGCTACGAGGCGGCCCTCGCGGCCGCCCAGTTGGGTGCCGAGGTCACCCTGGTCGAACGGGTGGGAGTCGGCGGATCAGCCGTGCTCACCGACGTCGTGCCTTCGAAGAGCCTGATCGCCACCGCCGATGCGGCCGTCGCCATCTCCGAGGCCAGCGACCTCGGCGTGAACTTCTATGCCAAGGGCGACCACTCCCGCCCCCTCAAGCCCGAGATCGCGATCAACCTCGCCGCCGTGAACAAGCGCCTCCTCGCGCTCGCCGGCCAGCAGTCCGAGGACATGCGCGCGACGCTCCTCGAGGCCGGTGTGCGCATCCTGTCCGGCCACGGACGCCTCGAAGGGCCCACGGCGATCATCGTCTCGACCGGCCAAGGCGGCACCGACTTCGACCGGGTCGAGGCCGACACCATCGTCGTGGCCGTCGGCGCCTCGCCGCGCGAGCTGGACTCCGCGAAGCCCGACGGCAAGCGCATCCTGACGTGGACGCAGCTGTACGACATGAAGGCGCTCCCCGAGCACCTCATCGTGGTCGGATCCGGTGTCACCGGAGCGGAGTTCGCCTCCGCGTACATGAACCTGGGCGCCAAGGTGACCCTGATCTCCAGCCGTGAGCAGGTGCTCCCCGGCGAGGACAAGGACGCGGCTGCGGTGCTGGAGAAGGTCTTCAAGCGCGGGGGAATGCAGGTGCTCTCCAAGTCGCGCGCCGACAAGGTGGAGGTCACGGACGACGGCGTCACCGTCACGCTGTCCGATGGGCGCACGGTCGAGGGCAGCCACTGCCTCATGGCCGTCGGGTCCATCCCGAACACCGCAGGCATCGGTCTGGAGGAAGCCGGCGTCGAGCTCGACGAATCCGGGCACGTCCGGGTGAACAAGGTCGCTCGTACCTCGGTCCCCAACGTGTACGCCGTCGGCGACTGCACGAACTTCTTCCCGTTGGCCTCCGTCGCGTCGATGCAGGGGCGCACCGCGGTGTTCCACGCCCTCGGCGACATCGTGATCCCGTTGGAGCTGATCAAGATCACCTCCAACATCTTCACCGCGCCCGAGATCGCCACGGTCGGCTACGGCGTCAAAGACGTCGAGGATGGCGTCGCGGACGGCATGGTCTACAAGTTGCCTCTCGCGGCGAACCCGCGCGCGAAGATGATGGGCATCAAGGACGGCTTCGTGAAGCTCATCGCGCGGAAGGGCTCCGGTACGGTGATCGGCGGTGTGATCGTCGCTCCGAAGGCCTCGGAGCTGATCTACCCGATCGCGGTCGCCGTCGAGCGCCGCCTCACGGTCGATCAGGTCTCGCGGGTCTTCGCCGCCTACCCCTCGCTGTCCAGCAGCATCACCGACGCGAGCAGGGCGATGCACCTCGTGAACATCTCCTGACGCCCGTAGGCACAGCAAAGGCGCCCCACTTCGGTGGGGCGCCTTTCGCGTGTCAGCGGGAGGATCAGCTGATGGTGAGCAGCTGGTGTCCCGCGGAGACCGTGGCGCCGGCATCGGCGTTGATGTTGCCGACGACGCCGTCCTTGTGCGCCTGCAGCGGCTGCTCCATCTTCATGGCCTCGAGCACGACGACCAGATCGCCCTTGACGACCTGCTGTCCGTCGGCGACCGCGATCTTCACGACCGTGGCCTGCATGGGGGACTTGACGGCATCCCCCGAGGCTCCGGCGTTGGCCGTTGTGGCATGGCTGCGGCGCGACGGTGGAACCGCGGCGGGGCGACCGGCGGTGCCTGCGGCGACGGCGACGCGGTCCGGCAGGCTCACCTCGAGGCGCTTGCCGGAGACCTCGACGACGACCGTGTGCCGGGCTTCGGAGGCAGCCGGCGCCTCGAGCTCTCCGTCCCAGGCCGGGATGTCGTTGACGAACTCGGTCTCGATCCAGCGCGTGAAGATGCCGAACTCGCCGCTCTCCGCTGTGAACGCAGGATCGCGCACGACCTTGCGGTGGAACGGGATGACGGTGGGAAGGCCGGCGACCTCGAACTCGTCGAGGGCACGGCGCGAGCGCTCGAGGGCCTCTGCCCTGTCCTTGCCGGTCACGATGATCTTGGCGAGCAGCGAGTCGAAGGCACCGGAGACCGAGTCGCCCGCAGTGACACCGGAATCCAGACGGATGCCGGGGCCTCCGAAGGTCTTGAAGACGTGGATCGGGCCCGGCTGGGGCAGGAATCCGCGACCGGGGTCCTCGCCGTTGATGCGGAACTCGATCGAGTGGCCCTGCGGCTTCGGGTCGTCGTAGTCGATGGTGCCGCCGGCCGCGATACGGAACTGCTCTCGTACCAGGTCGATGCCGGTGACCTCCTCGGAGACCGGGTGCTCGACCTGCAGACGTGTGTTCACCTCGAGGAAGGAGACGGTTCCGTCGGCTCCGATGAGGAACTCGCAGGTACCGGCGCCGACGTAGCCGACCTCCTTGAGGATGGCCTTGGAGGCGGCGTAGAGGAGGTCGTTCTGCTCCTGCGTGAGGAACGGGGCCGGCGCCTCCTCGACGAGCTTCTGATGGCGGCGCTGCAGCGAGCAGTCACGCGTCGAGATCACGACGACGTTGCCTTCGGCATCGGCCAGGCACTGGGTCTCGACGTGACGCGGCTTGTCGAGGTACTTCTCGACGAAGCACTCGCCGCGGCCGAAGGCGGCGACGGCCTCGCGCGTGGCGGACTCGAAGAGCTCGGCCACCTCGTCGAGCTCACGCGCGACCTTGAGGCCGCGTCCGCCGCCGCCGTAGGCGGCCTTGATGGCGATCGGGAGGCCGAACTCCTTCGCGAAGGCGATGACCTCGTCTGCGCCCTCGACCGGTCCCGGCGTTCCGGGGGCGAGGGGTGCGCCGACCTTCTCGGCCACGTGACGCGCGGTCACCTTGTCACCGAGGGCCTCGATGGCTTCGGGGGAGGGGCCGATCCAGGTCATCCCCGCGTCGATGATGGCGCGGGCGAACTCGGCGTTCTCGGCGAGGAAGCCGTAGCCGGGGTGCACGGCGTCGGCGCCCGCACGGCGGGCGATCGAGAGGATCTTCTCGATCTGGAGGTAGGTCTCGGCGCTGGTCGAGCCGCCGAGCGCGTAGGCCTCGTCCGCGAGGCGGGTGTGCAGGGCATCACGATCCTGGTCGGCGTAGACGGCGACGGAGGCGATCCCGGAGTCACGGGCGGCGCGGATGATGCGGACGGCGATCTCGCCGCGGTTGGCGATGAGCACCTTGGCGATAGCAGGCATGCTTGCCAGCCTAGCGAGAACGACCGCGATCCCTTTGACGACTCCCCACAAGAAAGTCGGGAAAACGTCGATGGGAGTCTACGACCAGAGGTCGGTCCAGCGAACGCCGAGCTCCGCGGCGAGACGGCGGACGGTGGACAGGGACATGCCGACGACCGTGGACGGGTCGCCCTCCACGCGGGTGATGAAGGCTCCCCCCAGGCTGTCCACGGTGAAGGCCCCCGCCACGAGCAGCGGTTCGCCTGAGGCGACGTACGCGGCGATCTCGGCGTCGGTCACGTCGGAGGCGAACGTCACAGCGGCTTCGGCGACGGCGGTGGCTTCCGTGGGCTCGGCACCGGGGGCGACCCGGAAGACGGAGTGGCCGGAGTGCAGGATGCCCGTGGCTCCGCGCATCTCTCGCCAGCGCCTGGTCGCTTCCTCCGGAGTGTACGGCTTGCCGTAGACGCGCCCGTCCAGCGCGAACATCGAGTCACCGCCGATGACCAGGCCGTCGAACCCGCCGTCCTCGACGAGGCTGTGCGCCACGGCGGAGGCCTTCGCGCGGGCGAGCAGCAGCACCAACTCCTCGGGCGCCAGGGGCTCGCCCCTTTCCGCCTCCGCAGCGGCGGCGACGGCGTCCTCGTCGACGTCCGGTGACACCGTGAGCGGCTCGATGCCCGCCTGACGCAGCAGCATGAGTCGGGCGGGAGAGGTCGAGGCGAGGCAGACGCGCATGTCCACCACCGTATCCTCGAAGGATGACTTCCTCCCCAGCCGACGTGCTCGAACTCGACATCACCGGCATCGCTCACGGGGGCACGTTCATCGCGCGGCACGAGGGACGAGTGGTGTTCGTGTCCGACGCGATCCCCGGTGAGCGCGTCCGTGCCCGACTGATCGCTCCGCAGGAGGGGGCCGATGCCGACACCCGCAGTTTCTGGCGGGCCGAGACGATCGAGGTGTTGGACGCGTCGGAGCACCGCCGTCCCCACATCTGGGCGGAGGCCGACGTGTCGCGCGATCCCGCTGATCGTCCAGGAGGAGCTGATCTCGGGCACATCGATCTCGATCACCAGCGTGAGCTCAAGAGGCGCGTGCTGACCGAGGCCCTCGACCGCTTCGCGGGAAAGGGTCTCGTCGCGCCCGAGATCGAGGCCGTGGAGTCCGGAGACGGTCGAGGATGGCGCACGAGGGTGACGCTGCACGTCGACGACGCGGGAGTGGTGGGGCCGTATGCCTCACGCAGTCACCGTGTCGTGCCGGTGACGTCGTACCCGCTGGCGCGGCCGGCGATCGCCGCGGCAGCGCTCGCGCTGCAGGGGGAGGCTCCCGGTCGCATCGAGCTCGTGGAGCCCGCCGACGGCACCGTGCGCGTGATCCGTCGTGAGGAGACCGAGCGCGCCCCGCGCGTGCAGAGGGGCTTCCGCAAGCGCCCGGCGCCCGAGGTGATCCAGGAGATGGTCAACGACCGCCGCTTCGACGTCGACTCCACGGGCTTCTGGCAGGTGCATCCGCGCGCCGCCTCGGTGCTCGATGCCGCGGTCTACGGCATCCTCGACGGTCACGTCGACGAGGAGAAGACCCATTTCGACCTGTACGGCGGGGTCGGGCTGTTCGCGGCGACCCTGGCCGACCTCGGGGGCACGGACATCGTGACGGTCGAGTCGAGTGCACGTGCCACTCAGCATGCTGCGGCGAACCTCGCCCCTCTCGAGATCGACGCGGTGACAGCCCGAGTCGATCGGTTCCTCGCCACGCGCAAGGGCGGCGGTCGGGCCGGGGCCGTCGTGCTCGATCCGCCGCGGGCCGGAGCGGGGCGTCAGGTGGTCGAGGCGATCCACGGGCTCGCCCCCGACGCCATCGCCTACGTCGCCTGCGACCCGGTGGCGCTCGCACGCGATCTCGGCACGTTCCGCACGCTCGGGTGGAATGTCGACCGTCTTCGCGGCTTCGATATGTTCCCGCACTCCCACCACTTCGAGGTCGTGGCACTGCTCACACGATGAGTGATCCACGGCCTTCCGAGGGGACTCAGTAGGCTGAGGGGATGAGCACGGTCGCACTCATCGACGATCACGAGTCCGTTCGCCTCGGTCTCGAGGCCGCGTGCGAGCGGGATTCGCAGACCGTGGTCTTCTCCGGGAGCACCGTGGTGTCGTACATCGACTGGCGGAAGGCGACGGGGGCCGCGCCGGCCGATGTGGTCGTGCTCGACCTCACGCTGGGAGACGGCACGACCGTTACTGAGAACGTGACCGCCCTCGTGAACGACGGCGCCAGCGTGGTGATCCACAGTGTGGCGGATCGTCCTGCAGCCGTGCGGGAAGCCCTCTCCGCCGGTGCGGCGGGAGTGGTGAGCAAGTCGTCAGCACTCGACGACGTGCTGGACGCGATCCGCACGGTCGCACAGGGCGAGGCCCTCAACAACGTGGAGTGGGCGAGCGCTGTCGACGGAGACCGCGCGTTCGCCGACGCGCAGCTCGCCACCCGCGAACGGGAGGTCCTGCGCCTGTACGCGACGGGTCTGCCGTTGAAGGCCGTGGCCGAGAAGCTGGGCGTCGCGTACTCGACCGCCAAGGAGAACATCACCCGCATCCGCGTGAAGTACGTCGAGGTCGGGCGCCCGGCGCCCACGAAGGTCGACCTGCTCCGGCGAGCGATGGAAGACGGGATCGTCACAGCCGACGAGGCACTCGGTGGCCGCTGAGCCGCTGAGCATCCGCGACGCCTGGAGCAAGATTCCGTCTCCGGGCAGCACGGAGACAGCATACGAGCGCTTCACCGGCAAGCGCATGGAGCGGATCCTCGCCATCGTGGTCGCGATCGGCTCGGCTGTGCTCGGCGCCCAGGCGCTGGTCTCCGCGATGGCATCCCTGTCGGACGCGGACCCTGCGCATGTGGTCGCGTTGTGTGTGGTGTTCGTGCCCCTGCTCGGGATGCTGGTGGCGTGCCTGATCGGACGCGGGGTGCGCACCTTCTCCGGCATCTTCGCCGTGGTGTACGTGCTGGTGCTCGCCGCGTGGCCGACGATCGTCGACCCCTCCGACAAGGGGGCCGGAGAGCAGCCGTGGATCTTCTTCCTCGTCAACGTCGGTGTCGTCGCGGCCATGCTCGCCTTCCCCCTGGCGCTGCAGTTCGTCTGGGCGGCGGGAGTGCCGTTCGTGTACGGCTATGTCCGTCTCGTCCAGGGCGAGTTCTCGCGCGATTTCTGGGTGACGACCGCCTTCGACGTCTCGTTCACCCTCATCCTCGGCGTGGTGATCGTCTCACTCGGCTGGATGTTCCGCTCGGTCGCCGCCGGGGTGGACGAGGCCAGGGGACAGGCGGTCGCGTCGTACTCCACTGCTGCGGCAGCGGCGGCGGCCGAGGAGGAGAGGGCGGCGATGTCGGCCCTGATGCACGACAGTGTGCTGGCCGCTCTGATCGCCGCGGAGCGTGCCGAGGGCGAACGCGCCAGGGAGCTGGCCGTGGCGATGGCGCGAGAGGCTCTCACGCGCCTCGCGAACACCGAGGCCGCCGTCGCACAGGAGGGGAGCGACGAACCGGTCGGAACGGTGCAGATCGTTGTCGAGCTGCGTCGGGCGCTGTCCGAGCTCGGCGCCGATGCGATCGTGGAGGAGCGCGGAGGCATCGGACTCATCCCCGGACGTGCTGCCCGCGCGCTGGTGCTCGCGGCACGACAGGCGATCGGCAACGCGGTCTCGCATGCCGGCGGGCGCGGACTCCACATCATCGTCGAAGGGCACGGGGACGAGGGCATCGGCGTGACCATCTCCGACACCGGACCCGGATTCGACGTCGAGTCGATCGGCGTCGATCGACTCGGGATCCGTGCGTCGATCTTCGCGCGCATGGCGGGGGTGGCCGGCACCGCCGACATCCTCTCCGACGGGCACGGGACCACTGTCGTCCTGGGGTGGGAGCGCTCGTGAACCGCACCGTGCGGAGTGTCGCCACCTCCCTCGCCGTCGGCTTCGCCCTGTACTTCGTCGCCAGGGGGATCTGGTGGATCGAGCAGCCGACCGCACCGCTGGTGATGGTGCTCGCGATCGGGTTGTACCTCGTGGTCGTGAACGTCGCGATCCTCGGACACGGCGCCGTCGTCAGGATGCCGATGTGGTCGGCGATCCTGGCGCTGGTGGCGAGTGCGCTCATCCCCATCCTCGTCACCTCGTCGCTCGACCCGGCGGATCGGACGGCTCCCTTCGCCACGTGGTACATCGGGGCGCTCGGACTGCTCGGCGTCGTCTGCGTCGTCCGGAGGCGCCCTCTGATCGGCGTTCTCGTTCTCGGGGTGCTCGTCGTCACCGCGTCGGCCTATCTGGGATTCGTCGTCGCCCTCAACCTCGGACTCGTCGGCTCCATCATGTGGGTGGTGGTCGCTGGGCTCCTGGTGATGTTCTGGGACCGCGCCGTGCGTGACACGGAGCGCCTCGCCGAGATCCAGCAGGCCGTGTCCGCGTGGCATGCGACGCAGCGGGTGCGTCAGCGGGAGCGGCGCCTGCGCACGCAGTTCGCGCTGGCCGTCGCCGGTCCCGTCCTCAGCAGAGTGGTGGCCGCGCGGGGTGTGCTGGACGAGCAGGAGCGGATGGACGCCCGCCTCGCCGAGGGCAGGCTGCGTGACGAGTTGCGCGGAGCCGATCTCCTCAACGACGCCGTGCGCAACGCGATCGAGGCGGCACGACGCCGGGGGGTGGTGGTCACGGTCTTCGATGAGGGCGGTTTCGACGGGATCGACGAGACACGGCGAGAACTGATCAGGGACGAGCTGGCCGTCGTGCTCAGTCGCGCGCAGACCGCTCGTCTGATCATCCGCTCGGCGCGTGATCCCCGTGTCGCCGTCACGGTGGTCGGCCGCGCCGGCTCACGGGCGTCCGGCGACGATGACGCCGTCGACCTCTGGCACGAGATTCCGCGCTGACAGGCGGGCACAGGGCTGACGGGTGAGGTCAGGGCTGGCAGGCGGGGACAGCGGACGAACGCATGCGTCCTCGGCTCCGGCCTGGGGAGATGACCGGAGTCGAGGATGGTGAGAGTGGGAGAGGGGCGGCGAATTCGCCTGCCCCTCTCCGTGCGGACAGTTACCCGAAAACCGTCCGCTGGTGGCCGATCAGCGTCTGTCTACCCTGGGACAGAGAGACCAGCCGAACGCGAAGCGTCCCCCTCAGTCTGATGGTTCGCGCGAACATTGTCTGTAGGTATTTTGGGGGACACGATTTCACCCCCGATAGGCCATCATTGGACGATGGCAACGCGTCGTGGCACCAACCTTCCGCGCATGGGCGACTTCAATCAGTCCGTGATCCTGGAGGCCATCCGGCAGTCCGGCGAAGGGCTCAGCAGGATCGAGCTGTCGACGGCGACGCGCCTGTCGGCGCAGACGGTCACGAACATCACCCGCAGACTCCTCGATGACGGCTTCATCAGGGAAGCGGGTCGAACGATCAACGGACCAGGCAAGCCGCGGGTAACCCTGCGGCTCGTCGCGGACAGCCGCTTCGCCGTGGGGGTCCATCTGGATCCCGCGCTGATGACTTTCGTGCTGTTGGATCTGGCCGGCGCGGTCGTCCGTCGTCTGAGCGTGCGAACCCCTGCCGAGGATCCCCACCGCATCGTCGAGGCCATGGCGTCGACGATCGATGCGTTGATCGTCGGTTCGGGCGTCGACCGCTCCCGGATCGCCGGGGTGGGGGTCGCGGCTCCCGGCCCGCTCGACGCGGAGCTGGGGACGGTGATCGACCCGCCTAAGCTCGCAGGCTGGCACCGTGTGCCGTTGCGGGCAGTGCTCGCGGAGGCGACGGGGTTGCCCGTGGTCGTGGAGAAGGACACGACCTCGGCTGCAGTGGGCGAGCTCTGGACGAGGCGGGAATCGGCGGACGACTCCTTCGTCTTCGTCTATCTGGGGATCGGTATCGGCGCGGCCATCGCACGTGATGGAGAGGCGGTCCGGGGGAGCACACGCAACATCGGCGAGATCGGCCACATCATCGTCGACCCCGACGGACCGTCCTGCGCGTGCGGGGCACGCGGATGCGTCGAGGTGGTGTGCACCCCGCAGGCGATCATCGAGCAGGCGGAGAGGGCAGGGGTGTTCGACGACGAGCATCAGACGAGCGACGCCGCGGCAGTCGACCAGCGATTCGGGCAGCTGTGCGAGCGAGCGGCTGCCGGGGACGAAGCCGCGGGGGAGGTGCTTCGGCGCTCCGCCGCGCACATCACGGTGCTGACGGCGGTGCTTACGAACATGCTCGACGTCGACCGCGTCGTCTTCGGTGGGCCGTTCTGGTCGCGGCTCGCTGATGTGTACCTGGCAGAGATCCCCGACCTGCTCGATCGGGCCAGCGCCACCAGGGCGATACGCACCCTCCCCGTCGACGGCACGGTGGTGGGCGACGATGTCGGTGCGGTGGGAGCGGCGTGCGTCGTCCTCGACTCGGTCCTGAGCCCGCGTGCCTCCGACCTCCTGCTCGACAGCTGAGTGCTCGACAGCTGAGTGCTCGACAGCTGAGTGCTCGCGGGTCACCTTTGCGAGCATAAGTCGAATCGATATAGTATTTGGGTTTCGTCCTTCGGACAGATCAGCGGAGTCCGCCTTCTGCTGTGCGCACGGCACCGTCGCACGCCGCGGAGCACGCAGGTCTTCACGAGGGGGGATCCGTCCGGCTCTCGAAGAAGGGCGGACGAGGCGGCGACGGGGACGCGGCCGCGCAGGGCGCTGGGGGTCCTGCGACGATCGTCGACGTGGTTCGTGAAGCGGAGGGTTCGCGGACCACGCCGACGGCGTTCTTTCCGTGTTCCGAGCGGCGTCAGCCGGAGAAACGGCCCCACGGTATGTCGCGACGGAGCGGGCGACGCAACGGACGCTGCGTCCTGGCCCAGGCGGAGACGGCGGGCTCGTCGGCCACGGCTGCGGCCTCCTCGGTCGCGTACGCCTCGCTGATCACCGCGATGAGAGCGGCGAGCTCCTCTTCGGTGGCCGCGCCCCGGGTGATGTCGAGCAGCGGCGCGTCCGAGGAGGGGCCGCCCTGCGGGTTGTGCTCGGTCACAGCGGGATGTTCCCGTGCTTCTTCGGGGGCAGCTCCGCGCGCTTTCCGCGCAGGGCGCGCAGGGCCTTCGCGATCGAGACGCGGGTGTTGGCCGGTTCGATGATGCCGTCGAGCTCCCCGCGCTCAGCTGCCAGGAAAGGAGACGCCACGTTGTAGGTGTACTCGTTCGCGAGCCGGGTACGCACGGCGGCGACGTCCTCGCCGGCCTCCTCCGCCTTCTTGATCTCACCGCGGTACAGGATGTTGACCGCACCCTGACCGCCCATGACCGCGATCTCGGCGGTCGGCCACGCGAGGTTCACATCCGCGCCGAGCTGCTTCGAGCCCATCACGATGTACGCACCCCCGTAGGCCTTGCGCAGGATGACGGTGACGAGGGGCACGGTGGCCTCCGCGTAGGCGTAGAGCAGCTTCGCACCGCGGCGGATGACGCCGGTCCACTCCTGGTCCGTGCCGGGAAGGTAGCCGGGCACGTCGACCAGCGTGACGATCGGGATCGAGAAGGCATCGCAGAATCGCACGAAGCGACTGGCCTTCTCGCCTGCCTCGATGTTCAGGGTGCCGGCCATCTGCGACGGCTGGTTGGCGATGATGCCGACCGAGCGACCTTCGACACGACCGAAGCCGATCACGATGTTGGGCGCGAACAGCGGCTGCACCTCGAGGAAATCGCCCTCGTCGACGACGTGCTCGATCACCGTGTGGATGTCGTAGGGCTGGTTGGTCGAGTCGGGGACGATCGTGTTGAGCACGCGATCGGCGTCTGTCGTCTCGAACTCGAACGCGCTCTCGTACGACGGGAGTTCCGCCATGTTGTTGTCCGGGAGGAAGCTCAGGAGCGTGCGCGCGTAATCGATGGCGTCGTCCTCGTCTTCCGCGAGGTAGTGCGCGACACCGGATCGGGTGTTGTGGGTGTAGGCGCCGCCCAACTCCTCCATCCCCACGTCTTCGCCGGTCACGGTCTTGATCACATCGGGACCCGTGACGAACATCTGGCTGGTCTTGTCGACCATGATGACGAAGTCGGTCAGAGCGGGGGAGTACACCGCACCACCCGCGGCCGGGCCCATGATGATCGAGATCTGCGGGATGACACCGGAAGCGCGGGTGTTCAGGCGGAAGATCTCACCGTACTTGCCGAGCGCGACGACGCCCTCCTGGATGCGCGCGCCGCCGGAGTCGAGGATGCCGATGCAGGGCATCCCTCCGGCGAGGGCGAACTCCATGATCTTCACGATCTTCTCGCCGGCGACCTCGCCGAGCGAGCCGCCGAAGGTGGAGAAGTCCTGCGAGTACACCGCGACGGTGCGCCCGTTGATGGTGCCGACGCCGGTGACGACGGAGTCGCCGTAGGGGCGGGAGCGATCCATGCCGAAGGCCGTGGTGCGGTGGCGTACATACTCGTCGAACTCGACGAAGCTTCCCGGATCCACGAGCAGCTCGACGCGCTCGCGGGCGGTCATCTTGCCCTTCGCGTGCTGCTTCTCCTTCGCCTTCGCTTCCGCGTCGACGACGGCTTCCGTGTAGCGAGCGCGCAGGTCCGCGATCTTGCCGGCGGTGGTAAAGAGGTCGGGCTTGTCCGTCACGGATTCCACCCTATCGTCGGCTCGCCCCCCGCTGTTGGATGCTCGCCACAACGGCTCAGCGGATCCTTTGGCGACCTGCGCTCAGCGCTCTTCGCGCTCGTCGCCGGGGTTCGAGGGCAGGGAGTGGTCGCCGGTGCCGGCCTCGAGCTCGTCGGACGGGCTCTCTCGTCGGCGACCTGCACGTCCGCCGACACGGTGCCCGACCCACTCCGCGCCTCGTGCCACGGTGCCGGCGGCACCCACCACCGCGTTCCCGGCGTAGCGGGCGCCCCGGAGCATCCGCAGCTCGAGCTTCTCGGCCCCGGGGACAGGCTCCAGCTCGAGCGGCAGGTCGATCGGCGCAGAGCCGAAGGCCTTGTGTGAAGTGGTCAGCACGCGGCGGCCGAGGATGTTGTTCCCCGCGCCTCCGATCGCGGCGCCGATGCCGAACGGGAGAGCCTTGCCGATGACCGACGCGCCTCCCTTCGCCGCGAACTGCTTCACGAACATGCTCTTGAGCTGGTCGACGAGGGGGCCGACTGCGGCACGGGGGAGGGATTTCGTGACGAGCTCACCCCAGTACGAGGACCTGCTGCCGCCGCGCCCAGCGACCTGGCCGGCGAGCTGTCCGACGAGGTCGACGCCCTCCTTGCCGAGCATCAGCGTCATCACCAGGGCGCGGGCGCGATCCGGGTTCGCCACGGCGATCCCGTGCACCTCGGCGACCGACTGGGCGAACAGGGCGGTGGACTCCACGAAACCCACGGTCTCGACCCCGGAGAGGGCGAGGGTGACACCGGTGCCGATGCCCGGCACGACGGCGGTCGCTCCCACCGCCGCACCTCCGGTCGTCACGGCCGCGAGGTAGCGCCGCTCGAGGATGCGGATGAGTTCCGCGGGTGAAGCCTGGGGATTGCGCAGCCGGATGCTGCGGATGTGCGCGAGGACGAGTGGGCGCTGGATCGCCAGCACGCGATCGAGACCACGCACCATCATCGGGTGCTCCGCCGAGCCGGCGGGGGGAACGCCCTTGTCCCACGGAGCGTCGTCCGGGAGCGAGTGGATCTTGTGCACCTTGGGGGCCATGCAGAGATCCTATGGAGACAGCCCGCGAAAACGCCGAAAGCCCGGTCCCGCGAGGGGGACCGGGCTTTCGTGTCGTTCGATCAGACGAAGAGGTTCGCGCGCTCCAGGTCTTCGGCGAAGTCGACCTCGACCGCGTACAGGTCGGAGACGTCCATCGGCTCGAGCAGCAGGCCGTCCTCGGCGATCGCGAGTTCGAGGCCGCGCTCGAAGTAGTCCTGGTCCTCCACCCGCTGCAGCTGGCGCATGAAGGCCTTCTTCTGCGCGGAGGAGATGTAGTTGATGCCCACAGCCTCGCCCAGTCCGCCCTTGACGGTCTTGGACAGTTCGTTGATGAAGCCCTCGGCGGTGACCGTGTACTTCACCTCTTCGTCGCTGACCTTGGAGGTGTTCACCGTGACGAAGGACTGGTCGCGCTCGATGTATTCGAGAGCCCGGCCGAGGATCATCGGGTCGAAGACGACATCGCCGTTCATCCACAGCACACCGCCGCGACCGGTGGCACCGAGGGCGCGCAGCAGGCTCTTGGACGTGTTGGTCTCGTCGTAGCGCTCGTTGTGGACGTAGTTCACGTGCGGGAAGGCATCGATGATGGTCTCGGCGCGGTAGCCCACCACGGTCGTGATTCGGGCGTCGGAGCCGAATGCGGCCCGGATGTTGTCGTGCTGCTGGCCCATGATCGTGCGGCCGTCGCTCAGTTCGGTGAGCGGCTTCGGCAGCGCGCGGCCGAGGCGCGAGCCCATTCCGGCGGCGAGGATGACGGTCTGAAGAGTCACGAGTGCTCCTAAAGGAAGTTGTGTTCACGGTCGATTAACCGACCAGACACTTCGTCGTGCCGCGTTCATGGTATCGATTCCGCCTGGGAACCTCAGGGCCAGGAGGGCCCCGTTGTCATTTCGTGATCGACTACACACGTGATGCACAGGCTTGCGACCACCCTGCAATCCCTGTGAAGTCACAGCACCCGAGGGCAGTTTATTGCGCGGCGGCCTTGGCGCACAGCCGCCCGTTGATACCGTAGGACGGTGACTGCCTCCCCTGACGACCGCACCGCCCAGGTGGACCTGACCGAGACCGCGCAAGAGAAGACGTCGGCGAAGCGCCCGCCGGTGAAGAAATCGAGTTCCGACGAGGCATCGGCGGCCGGGACGACGGCGAAGCGACCTGCAGTGAAGAAGCCGGCCGTGAAGAAGCCCGCCGTGAAGAAGCCCGCCGCGAAGCGTCCGGCCACGAGCGGAACCACGACTGCCGCGAAGACATCGACCGCGAAGACATCGACCGCGAAGACGTCGACCGCGAAGGCTGCGGCGGAGAAAGCCGCACCGACTGCCGACATCGTCGTGGAGCCTTTGGTCAAGGCGTTGCCCGACCAGAACGGAACGCCCGCCGCTGCCGCGCGCAGCGGCGCAGCCAGTCGCACCACCGCAGCGAAGAACACCGCCGCGAAGAACACGGCAGCGAAGTCGACGACGAAGACGGCTGCCAAGGCGACGACGGCCAAGGCGACGGCGGCGAAGACCACGGCCGCGAAGACCACGGCCGCGAAGACAGCTGCCGCGAAGACAGCTGCCGCGAAGGCGACGGCTGCGAAGTCGACGGCGGCGAAGTCCACGGCCGCGAAAGCTTCGGCGGCGAAGACGGTCGCGGCGAAAGCGGCCGCCTCCAAGGCTGCAGCGACGAAGTCCACTGCTCGCGCGGCCGCAGCCAAGTCCACGGCAGCGAAGACAGCGGCGGCGAAGGCCGCGGCAGCGAAGAATGCTGCAGCGAAGAAGGCCGCCGATGAGGCGGAGAAGGCGGCGGCGGACGCGGCGAAGAACGCCCCGGAGTCTCCGAGCACCGAAGCGGCTCCGGTGGACCCGATGCGTGCCACCGAGACAGCCGCAGTATCGGTGCTGCCGGTCGAAGTCACCTCGGCGCCGGAGCCCGTGGCTGAGCCTGCTCCGGAGCATGATGCGATCGCCGAACCCGAACCCGAACCCGAGCCGGTTGCCGAGCCCGTCGTTGCACCCGCCCTCGCGGCGGAGGTCGCCCGCGCCGAACCGGTCGAGGCCGAGCCGATCGTCGAGGAGCCGATCGAGTCGGGAACGTCCGCGTCGGTCGAGGTCGTCGAGGCTGAAGGGGGTTCGGACGACGCGGCTTCCGAGGTCGTGGATCCCGTGGACGGACTCTCCGGGGGCGAAGCGATCACCATCCGCGGCCTCGTCAAGCAGTTCGGAGACAACCGCGCCGTCGACGGCATAGACCTGACCGTGCCGGCTGGATCCTTCTACGGGGTGGTCGGCCCCAACGGGGCGGGAAAGACCACGACTCTCTCGATCGTCGCCGGGCTCCTGCGCGCAGACGAGGGCAGCGTCGTGATCTGTGGCATCGACCAGGCGAAGCAGCCGCTGGCCGCGAAGAAGCTGATGGGCGTGCTGCCGGACAGGTTGCGCACGTTCGACCGCCTCACCGGTCGTCAGCTGCTGTACTACTACGGGCTGCTGCGCGGCCTTGCGGCTGATGTGATCGAGAAGCGCGCGGCAGATCTCGCTCGGGCGTTCGACCTCGGCGATGCGCTCAGCCGCGTCGTCTCGGACTACTCGGCGGGCATGACGAAGAAGATCATGCTGGCAGGGGCGATGATCCATTCCCCGCGCGTGCTCGTGCTCGATGAGCCGTTCGAATCGGTCGATCCCGTCTCCTCAGCAGTGATCCTCGACATCCTCCGTGCGTATGTGTCGCACGGTGGCACGGTGATCCTCTCCAGTCACGGCATGGATCTGGTGGAGCGCGTCTGCTCCCGCGTGGCCATCATCGTCGGAGGGGAAGTGCTGGCCGAGGGGACCGTCGACGACGTGCGCGCAGGGCAGACGCTCGAGGCGCGCTTCGTCGAGCTCGCCGGCTCCAGCGGAGAGGTGGAGGGGCTCGAGTGGCTGCACACGTTCTCCGACTGAGGCTCGCGCTTCTGATCGGAACTCTGCGCGGCGACCGTCGGGTCCGTTCGATCATCTCGTTCGTCGCTGTCGTCGCGATCACGTCCGTGGTGTGCATCGCGGTCTTCAGCCTGTCGTCCGCTCCGGTGCCGGTCGCCCGTGCGGTCACCGTCCTCGGTGGCGCTGCTCTTCTCGTCGGTTTCCTCGTCGGACCGCTCCTCGTCGGGGCAGTCGACCAACTCGATCCTCGCCGCTTCGCGGTCTTCGGCGTCGATGAGCGGCAGATGCCGTGGGTACTCACGCTGGCCGCATTCGTGAGCGTGCCCAGCCTCGCGCTCCTCGCCGTCTACATCAGCGTCTGTATCGTCGCGATCGATGCCGGGACGCCATGGCCTCTCGCGATCCTGATGACGGTCGTCGGCGTCGTCACGACGATGCTGGTCTCGCGGATCGGAATGGCGCTCAACGCCCTGCTCCTTCCCGAGCGTCGATCACGAGAGCTCACCGCGCTGTTCGCGCTCGCCCTGATCGTGATCGCGTTCCCCGTGGCTGTGTTCTTCGGCTCCCTTCGCTGGGACGGCCTGGTGCCCCCCTCGCTGGCGACCCTTTCCAGCGTCTTCGGCTTCAGTCCGTTCGCGGCAGCGCCGGCATTCCTCTTCGACTCCGCGGCAGGGGCGACTGCTTCGGCGTGGGTCACCGGGATCATCGCGGTCCTCACCGTCGTGCTCCTCGGGATCGCGTGGGCATGGCTCGTCCGGCGACTCCTCACGACGACCGAGCGCCCGGTCGCCTCGCGGGAGCGCACCGGGCTCGGCTGGTTCGGGCTGCTGCCGTCGAACGCCTTCGGGGCGATCGCCTCGCGAAGCCTCGTGTACTGGCTCCGCGACCGTCGCTACATCATGAACATCATCGTGGTCCCGGTCGCCGGTGTGCTCACGGTGCTGCCGCTCATCGTCGCCGGTGTCCCGGTGGAGATCGCCGCGCTGGTCCCCGTTCCGGTGATGGCACTGTTCTTCGGGTGGTTGCCGCACAACGACGTCGCCTATGATTCGACGGCCCTGTGGACGCACGTGGCGAGTGGCGTCCGGGGGCTGCCCGATCGTCTCGGTCGCCTCGTGCCCGTGCTGCTCGTCGCCATTCCGGTGCTCGCGATCGCTGTGCCGCTGAGCCTCCTCCTGGTGGGGAACTGGAGTCTCCTGCTGCCCATGGGCGGTGTGGCCGCCAGCCTCCTCTTCAGTGCACTCGGCATCTCGAGCATCGTCTCCGTCGTTGCGCCCTACGCGGTCTCACGGCCCGGAGACAGCCCGTTCCAGCAGCCGCAACGGCCGACATCCCGCGGGATCTACGGACCGGCCGCGACGTTCCTCGGGGCGATCGTGCTGAGCGCGCCCACCATCTGGCTGTTCGCTGCCACGATCCTCGAGGGGTCGGCGTATGCACCGGCCACCTTCTGGGTCGGGCTCCTCGTCGGCCTCGGAGTGCTGGTGCTGGGTGCCGTCATCGGCGGCCGCATCTTCGAGCGCAGCGGAGAGCGTCTCATGGAGTTCGTCGAGACGGCATGACGACCACCCGCGAGGCTTTCGACGCGGCTAGACTCTCGGGATGAGTACTCCGCTGGACAGCCCCGATCAGGGCGGCGTGGCAACGCTTGATCGCGAACTGGAAGAGCTCCTCCGCGAGGAGAACCTCGAACCGGGCGACCATGAGCGCTTCTCGCATTATGTGAAGAAGGACAAGATCCTCGAATCCGCGATCACCGGCAAGCCGGTGCGCGCGCTGTGCGGCAAGAAGTGGACCCCGGGGCGCGACCCGGAGAAGTTCCCGATCTGCCCCACGTGCAAGGAGATCTACGAGTCGATGATCGGCTGACCTCAGTCGGCTTCGACGTACACGGTGGGGATCGCAGGGTCGGATTTGCTCAGCGCGAGAGCCCGCACCGGCAGTTCTTCGCGCACTCGAAGGTGATGAGCGCGAGCGGCCGCGGTACCCGCGACTCCCTCGTACGACGTATCGATGTCGCCGGCCTCGACGAAGGTGACCTGCAGCGGTCGGCCGTCGGGGTGGTCGGCTGCCGTGTCGAGCTGCTCGAAGCCGTCCGAGACGACGACCGTCTCCGCCGTGGCGACTCCGTCCGCAAGGGTGCGGAACGCCGACTTGCGTCCGCCGTGTGACGCCTTGTCCGCCGATGCCTTGGCGACGCCGACCCACGACCCGGCGGCATCCTGGCGCGCCACGAGCTTGTAGACCATGCTCGCTGTCGGGTATCCGGAGCCGGTCACGACCGATGTGCCCACCCCGTACGCATCGACCGGCGAAGCGGCGAGAGCGGCGATCGCGTACTCGTCGAGATCGCTGGTCACCGTGATGCGCGTCGATGTGGCACCGAGCTCGTCCAGCTGCGCCCGGACATCGGCGGCGACGATCGGGAGGTCGCCCGAGTCGATCCGCACACCACCGAGCTCCGTTCCGGCGACGCGGATGGCGGTCTCGACGCCGGTGCGGATGTCATACGTGTCGACGAGCAGGGTCGTGCCGGAGCCCAGACTCTCGACCTGGGACCGGAACGCCTCCTCCTCGGTGTCGTGCAGCAGCGTCCAGGAGTGCGCGGCCGTGCCCATGGTGGGGATGCCCCAGCTTCGTCCCGCCTCGAGATTGCTCGTGGCGCCGAAGCCCGCGATGTACGCAGCGCGCGCCGCCGCGACCGCGGAACGCTCGGCGGCCCGACGGGAGCCCATCTCGGCCAGTGGACGCTCGCCGGCGGCGATGCTCATGCGCGACGCGGCAGTGGCGACGGCGGAGTCGTGGTTGAGCACGCTCAGCGCGAGCGTCTCGAGCACGACCGCGTCCGCGAACGTTCCCTCCACGGTGAGGATGGGGGAGCCCGGGAAGTACAGCTCGCCCTCGCGATAGCCCCGGATCGAGCCCGTGAACCGGTAATCCTCGAGGTGCTTCAGCGACGCCGGGTCGACGACCTCCTCGTCGCGCAGGAAGCGCAGCTCGTCCTCGCCGAAGCGGAAGTCGCGGAGGAGGCCGAGAAGCCGGCCAGTGCCGGCGACCACACCGAAACGGCGGCCACCGGAGAGGCGTCGGGAGAACAGCTCGAACACGCTGGGGCGGAAAGCAGTGCCGTCCCGAAGGGAGGCGGCGAGCATCGTCAGCTCATAACGGTCGGTGAGCAGCGCCGTCGACGTGGTCATGCGCTCAGTTTAGTGAGCGCCCCGATGCGCGCGGCGGGCCACGCGCAGGTAGGCTGGGGAGTCATGAACGACGCGCCGATCGGGATCTTCGACTCCGGTGTCGGCGGGCTCACGGTGGCGCGGGCCATCCGCGCCCAGCTGCCCCGAGAGTCGTTCGTCTACATCGGCGACACCGCGCACTCGCCGTACGGGCCGAAGCCCATAGCCGATGTGCGCCGCTACTCGCTCGAAGTGCTCGACACGCTCGTCGACCAGGGCGTGAAGATGCTGGTGATCGCGTGCAACACCGCCTCCGCGGCCATGCTGCGCGATGCTCGGGAGCGCTACGACATCCCCGTGGTCGAAGTGATCGGTCCCGCGGTGCGCCGTGCCGTGTCGACGACCCGCAACGGTCGCGTCGGCGTGATCGGCACGGTCGGCACGATCGGCTCGCGCGCCTACCAGGACATGCTCGAGGTGAACGAGCGGCTGCAGGTGTTCACCGCCGCATGCCCGCGCTTCGTCGAGTTCGTCGAAGCCGGTATCACCGGCACGCCCGAGGTGCTCGCGGTGGCCGAGGAATACCTTGCCCCCCTCCGCGATGCAGACGTCGACACACTCGTGCTGGGCTGCACGCACTATCCCTTCCTCCGTGGTGCCATCAGCTACGTCATGGGTGAGGGCGTCACGCTCGTCTCCAGCGACGATGAGACCGCCGGCGACGTCTATCGTCAGCTCGTCCGCGGTGACCTGCTCGCCTCACCGGATGCGACCGCAAGTTACGTGTACGAGGCCACGGGGGCCGCGACCGACGATTTCACCGCGCTGGCCAACCGACTGATGGGGCACGAGGTGCGCGATGTGCAGCTCGTGCAGACCGGCGTCATCACCCTCCCCGACACCGCCTTCGAGTAATCCCGATCGTCTCGCTCCGACGCGATCAGCCATCCTGACCTGAGAGAAGCACATGTCCGAAATCGTCCGCGTCGACGGCCGTTCCACCGATCAGCTGCGCGAGATCACCATCGAGCGCGGCTGGAGTGCTCACGCCGAGGGATCGGCTTTGATCAGCTTCGGCGGCACCAAGGTGCTGTGCACCGCGTCCTTCACCAACGGCGTGCCGCGGTGGCTGACCGGCAAGGGCAAGGGATGGGTCACCGCCGAGTACTCCATGCTGCCGCGCGCCACGAACAGCAGGAACGACCGCGAGAGCGTCAAGGGTCGCATCGGCGGACGCACGCACGAGATCTCCCGGCTGATCGGCCGCGCGCTCCGCGCGGTCGTCGACACGAAGGCCCTCGGCGAGAACACCATCGTCATCGACTGCGATGTGCTCCAGGCGGATGGCGGCACCCGTACGGCAGCCATCACCGGTGCCTACGTGGCGCTCGCGGACGCGATCGAATGGGGTCGGGAGAAGAAGTTCATCGGTAAGAACTCCACCCCGCTGCTCGACTCGGTCGCCGCGGTGTCCGTGGGCATCATCGACGGCGAGCCCATGCTCGATCTGGCATATGTCGAGGATGTGCGCGCGGAGACCGACATGAACGTCGTGGTCACCGGCCGTGGACTCTTCGTGGAGGTGCAGGGGACTGCGGAGGGAGCGCCGTTCGACAAGCGTGAACTCGACGCGCTCCTCGAGCTGGGGCTGGGCGGATGTGCCGATCTGAAGGACGCGCAGCTGGCCGCACTGGCGGGGGAGTGACGATGCAGGTCGTGCTCGCGACGCACAATCCGCACAAGGTCGCGGAGTTCCAGCAGATCGTGGAGCGGACACGTCCTGATCTCGAGATCATCGGTTACGACGGCCCTGAGCCCGTCGAAGACGGCGTGACATTCGCCGAGAATGCGCTGATCAAGGCGCGGGCGGCCGCAGCGCACACGGGGCTTGCGGCCCTCGCCGACGACTCCGGCATCTGCGTCGACGTCCTCGGCGGCTCTCCGGGGGTCTTCTCCGCGTACTGGGCCGGGCAGAAGAAGGATGCGACCGCGAACCTCGAACTGCTGCTGGACCAGCTGCGCGACATCGCCGACCCGCACCGCGCCGCGCACTTCACCTCCACCATCGCCCTCGTGCTGCCGGACGGCCGCGAGCAGGTCGTGGAGGGGCGGTGGCCGGGTCGCCTGGCGCACGCGGCGTCGGGAACGGGCGGCTTCGGCTACGACCCGATCTTCGTGCCGGATGGCCAGCCTGCAGGGGAGGAGCGCTCGGTGGGCGACTTCTCCTCCGCGGAGAAGCAGGAGCAGTCGCATCGTGCACGCGCCTTCGCCGAGCTCGTTCCGCTCCTCGCAGCACTCTGACGCGTCGGCCGCGGAAAAGTGCTGCTGAAGCTGAGAATCGTTACCCTTCCCGACTAGCCGCAAGACGCCTTCCCAGGCTGTTTCCCGGTCTAGCCTGGTGGCATGCACGATCACGCACCCGCGCCCGGCGGCATCCGTTCGGCCAGCAGCAGACGCCTGCTCGCGATCTCTCTGTCCCTCACGGCGACGGTGATGGTCGTGCAGGTCGTGGGCGCGCTGCTCTCCGGGTCGCTCGCGCTGCTCGCAGACGCCGCGCACATGTTCACGGATGCATCCGGCCTCGTCATCGCCTTGATCGCCGCGACAGTGGCAGCGCGCCCGGCGGATGACCGGCGCACCTTCGGGTATCAGCGTGCCGAGGTCTTCGGTGCGCTGATCAACGCGATCATCCTCATCGCCCTGGCGACGTGGGTCGCGATCGAGGGCGTAGGGCGTCTGATGAATCCGGGGGAGGTCGAGGTCGCCGGCGGACTCATGCTGGTCGTCGCGGTCGTCGGTCTCCTGGCGAACGCCGTCTCGATGTGGCTGCTGAGCCGCGCGCAGCGCACCAGCATCAACGTGCGAGGGGCCTACCTGGAGGTGATGGGCGATCTGATCGGGTCGGCTGCCGTGATCGTGGCCGCTGTCGTCATCCTCCTCACCGGCTGGATGCCCGCGGATGCGATCGCGTCCCTCTTCATCGCGGCGATGATCATCCCCCGGGCCATAGCGCTGCTTCGGGAGGTGTTCTCCGTGCTCGCAGAGTCGGCCCCGAAGGGCACGGCGGTGAGCGAGATCCGTACACACCTGCTCGGATACGACGGCGTCGTCGGTGTGCACGATGTGCACGTCTGGCAGCTGACTCGCGGAGCGCCCGTGTTCACCGCCCACGTCAGCGTGGAGCCGGCGCTCTTCGCCGACGGACGCTCGTCGCAACTGTTGACCGAGATGCAGGCGTGTCTCGCCGACCACTTCGACGTCGAGCATTCGACCTTCCAGATCGAGCCCGCCGAGCAGTCCGACTGCGAACCGCACCACGCCTGATCCGGTGCCGTGATCTCGGCTCAGGTTTCAGGAGTCGACGGGACCTCGACGGGGGTCTCGACAGTGATCTCCAGAGGACTCTTGTCCGGGCGGAGGCCTCGCCAACGGGCATGGCGGAGCACTCCGTCGGGCGTCCAGTTCGCGAACTCGACCTCGCCGACGACTTCGGGGCGCACCCAGAGCGCGTCGGAGGCATCAGGGGCGGGGACGCCGTCGAGGGGGGCATCGTCCACGCGAAGAGGGGTGAGCCGTGCGAGGAGGTCGCGCAGGATCCGATCGGTGAATCCGGTACCCACACGGCCGACGTAGCGGAGCCGTCGCCGTCCCGATGAGGTGTCCGGAACGGCGAGAAGCAGCGATCCGAGCGTGCTCTCCCTGTCGCCTTTGCCCGGTCGGATACCCACGATCACGGCTTCCTGCATCCGGGTGTGCTTGAGCTTCAACCACGAGGGTGAGCGCTGCCCCGGACGGTAGCGCGATCGCGGGTCCTTGACGACGACGCCCTCGAGACCGAACTCCCGGCTCGCGATGAGTGCCGCGTCGACGTCGTCGAACACGGGAGGGATCTGCACGGGAGCGTCGAGGCCGGCGACCACATCCTCGAGAAGTGTCCGTCTCTCCCGGAGCGGCAGGCCCGTGAGGTCGTGCCCATCGAGGCGGAGCAGGTCGAACAGCATGTAGACGATGGGGGTGCGGATCACCTCGCGCTCGATCTCGCGGGGGCGGGTGAGGTGCATCCGGTTCTGGAGGCGCGAGAAGCTCGGTCGGCTGTTGGCGTCGAACGCCACGATCTCCCCATCGACCACCGCGTCCTTCACCGGGAGGAAGGGGGCGCCGTCGGCGGTGAGCTCGGGGTAGCGGGCGGTGATGTCGGTGCCTCGACGCGCGTGCAGGAGCATCCGTCCGTCCACCCACGTGCCCACCGCGCGGATGCCGTCCCACTTGACCTCGACCCAGGAGGGATCGCTCAGCGCGCGCGCGGTTCCGGGGGTGCCGTTCTCGGCGAGCATCGGCGCCACCGATGCCACGGATGCCACGGATGCCACCGATGCCACGGATGCCGCGGATGGCGGGGCGGCGGGTGCGGCTGAGCTCCGGGGATATCGGTGGGAGCTCCGCGTCTTCGCGGGTTGCGGCAGCGGAGCCGTCATGGACGGGCGGAGCGTGGCGAGCGGATCGACTCCCGCGGCGGCGCGCTCGAGCACCTCGTCGAGGTCGAGCTGGGCGAGATGCGGATCGGC
Organism: Microbacterium sp. Beta; assembly: GCF_005502545.1. Lineage (NCBI taxonomy): Bacteria > Bacillati > Actinomycetota > Actinomycetes > Micrococcales > Microbacteriaceae > Microbacterium > Microbacterium sp. Beta. Next base: position 5,167 of record NZ_SCOG01000021.1, on the reverse strand, counting down.
GAGCTCGTCCCAGGTGCGAGGAGCGGCGACCCACGGCCGCGCACGGCCGCGGAGCGAGTAGGGGGAGATGGTGGTCTTCTTGCCGTTGTTCTGACTCCAGTCGAGGAAGACCTTGCCACCCCTGACCGCCTTCGCCATGACGCTGGTCGCAAGATCGGGGTGGTCGTTCTCGATCATGCGGGCGAGTTCTTTCACGACGGCGGAGACCTCGTCGCTCGTCTGCTCGCCGGGGAGCGAGGCATAGAGGTGGATGCCCTTGCTGCCACTGGTGACCGGCAGTGGATCGAGACCCATGTCCGACAGGATTCCACGGGCGATGCGGGCGACCTCGGCGCACTGCGGCAGTCCGACTCCCTCACCGGGGTCGAGGTCGAGGACGAGCCGATCAGGGTTTCCGGGAAGGCCTTCGGAGGAGAACCGCCACTGCGGCACATGCAGCTCGATCGCGGCGACCTGCGCGAGCCAGACGAGGGTGGGGACGTCGTCGACGAGCGGATACTCCTTGGGCCCGTCCGAGTGCTGGATCGCCTGCCGCGGGATCCACGACGGTGCCCCCGGTTCGAGCTGCTTCGTGAAGAACGCGTCAGCCGGCGCTTGCGCTGTTCCGACACCTTCCACCCATCGCTTGCGGGTGACGGGGCGGCCGTCGAGGAGGGGGAGCAGCAGAGGTGCGATGGCCGTGTAGTACGCAATGACCTCGCCCTTGGTGGTGCCGGTCTCGGGGTAGACGACCTTGTCGAGGTTCGTCACGCGCAGGCGGCGGCCGTCCACCTGGACGATCTGCGCATCTCCCACCATGGAGCCAGCGTAGTCAAGGGCTGGTCGTGACGGCTGTGGCTGGTGTCTACTGGTGTGATGAGGACGATCTGGAAGGGCGCACTGACGTTCGGGCTCGTGAACGTCCCGGTCAAGGTGTACTCCGCGACCGAGGACCACGACGTGCCGCTGCATCAGGTGCATGAGAAAGACGGCGGTCGCATCCGCTACCAGCGCACCTGCGAGGTCTGCGGAGAGACCGTCGCCTACGCCGACATCGACCGCGCGTACGTCGAGGAGGGCCAGACCGTCGTCCTCACGAAGGACGACCTCGCCGCGCTCCCCGCCGAGAAGAGCAGGGAGATCGACGTCGTGGAGTTCGTGCCTTCCGACCAGGTCGATCTGCTCACGCTCGACAAGCCGTACTACCTCGAACCCGATTCCAAGTCACCGAAGGCGTACGTCCTCCTGCGCAAGACGCTCGAGCAGACCGACCGCACGGCGATCGTGCGGTTCACCCTGCGGCAGAAGACGAGGCTCGCCGCGCTGCGCGTGCGGGGGAAGGTGCTCGTGCTGCAGACGCTGCTCTGGGCCGACGAGGTGCGCGAAGCGGCGTTCCCCGCGCTGGACGAGGATGTGCGGATCTCGAAGAAGGAGTTGGAGCTCTCGGCGTCGCTCGTGGACAGCTACTCGGCGGACTTCGATCCCGAGGAGTTCGTCGACGAGTACCAGAAGGAGCTCCGCACGCTGATCGACGCGAAGATCGAGGCAGGCGAGACGTTCGACGTCGCGGAGACCTTCGGCGAAGCCGAGAAGGCGGCCGAGGGCGGCGAGGTCATCGATCTCATGGAGGCTCTGCGTGCGAGTGTCGCCCGCTCGAAGGAGGAGCGCGCCAAGAACGCGGGCTGACCGACCGCGGTCAGTGCTTGCCGTCGCCGTCCAGGTCGGGAGCGCGGTCGAACACGTCGGCGTCGAGCACGAGCTCCTGCGCCTCCTCAGCGTCGGTGACGACGTCTTCCCCTGCCGCGGCAGCCTTATTCGCCTTGTGGCGCTCCGACAGGTAGTGCCACAGCGTCACCAGCGCCGTGCCGCCGACGGCCGCGAGCAGGATGAGGTCGATGTAGTTCTCCACGAACGTCGCGACCGGCGGGATGAACCCGATGAGGTAGCCGAACATGGTGAGCCCGAAGCCCCACAGGATCGCACCGATCAGGTTGTAGAGCGTGTACTTGCGCCACGGCATGTGACCGACACCGGCGGCGACCGGGGCGAACGTGCGCACGATCGGCACGAAGCGCGCGAGGATCACGGTGATGCCGCCGAAGCGCTCGAAGAACGCGTTCGTGCGCTCGACGTTCTTCTTGCTGAAGAGTCCCGACTCCTTGCGCTCGAACACGGCCGGTCCGCCCTTGTGCCCGATCACATAGCCGACCTCGCCGCCGACGAAGGCCGCGAGGCCGATGAGCAGGGCGACCCACCAGACGTTGATGCCGAAGACACCGTGCTCGGAACCCGCGATCGGGTGCGAGAGAAGGCCCGCGATCACGAGCAGCGTGTCGCCGGGAAGCAGGAAACCGACGAGCAGACCGGTCTCCGCGAAGACGATGAAGCACACCACGAGGAGCGCCCACGGCCCGGCGGTCCCGATGATCGTGGCGGGGTCCAGCCAGGGGATGAGAGCGGTCGGTGCGTGCAGCATGGTTTCGAGCACTGGGAGAGTCCCGTCGGTCGTGATTGGTCGGCGGTGTAACAGAGCGATGTCATGGCGACCTGAGAAGGCTGCCGTCGTCTCTCGTGCGGAAGGTGGGACTTGAACCCACACGCCCTGGGGCACAGGAACCTAAATCCTGCGTGTCTGCCAATTCCACCACTCCCGCGCGGTGGGATAAGTCTACTGATCGCCGAATCCGGGTATCTGGGGATCCGCCCGCAGTTCGCGCCGGGCCGGGACTCTGCGGAGGGGATGGGACTCCAGGTCGGCTTGTGGATAACTTCGGAGGCCGCGCGTCGAATGTTGCGAGGATGCCTGAGTGATTCGTCCGTCCGCCCTCGTCGCCGAGCGTGTGCGTTCGCGTCTGCGCGCCGAGGGCATCGACCCGTCGATCGATCCGGACGGGGCCTGGCGCATCGCCCACGCCGAGGTCCGCCGACACGACGATCTCGCCCTCGCCCGCGGCGAGGCGTTGATCGACGATGAGGCCGCATGCGTGCGGGAGGTCCTGGCGACCTTGAGCGGATTCGGCGCGCTGCAGCCGCTGCTCGACGATCCACAGGTCGAGGAGATCTGGCTGAACGGCGCAGGGCACGTGCACGTCGCGCGCGAGGGCACGGCCGAGCGGACCGACGTCGTGCTCGATGAGGTGTCGGTGCGCGACCTCGTCGAGAGGATGCTCCAGTCAACGGGGCGGCGCGTCGACATCAGCCAGCCGTTCGTCGACGCTTCGCTGCCGGACGGGTCCCGTCTGCACGTGGCCATCGCCGATGTGGTGCGCGGTTCGTGGGCTGTCAACATCCGCAAGTTCCTCCCGAAGTACCGATCCCTCGCATCGCTGACGGATCAGGGCATGATGCCTCGCGGTGTCGCGGATCAGCTGCGCGTGGCGATGGACGCCGGCCGCAGCGTGATCGTCTCCGGAGCGACGCACGCAGGCAAGACGACGATGCTCGCCGCGCTGCTGGCTTCCTGCGCCGACACCCAGCGCATCGTGACAGTCGAGGAGACGTTCGAGCTGGCCGTTCACGGACCCGATCTCGTCTCACTCCAGGGACGCCAGGCGAGCCTGGAGGGTACGGGGGAGATCACGTTGCGGCGACTGGTGAAGGAGGCGCTGCGTATGCGACCGGACCGTCTCGTCGTCGGCGAGGTCCGGGACGCGGAAGCCCTGGACCTCGTGCTCGCCCTCAACACGGGGGTTCCCGGCGCCTGCACCGTGCATGCGAACTCCGCGGCGGAGGCGATCGAGAAGCTGACGATCCTCCCGCTCCTGGCCGGGCGCAACATCGACCGCGCGTTCATCGCGCCCGCGCTCGCCGCGTCGATCGACCTGGTCGTGCACTGCGTTCGAGACCGGGCAGGTCGGCGATACGTCCAAGAGGTCATCGCACCGACCGGTGACGTCGACGAAGGCAGAGTCCGGACCGAGCAGGTGTACCGGGTGGCAGACCGCAGGGATGTCGTCGTGGAGCGCATCGCCGCTCGCCGGGTCGGAGCCTCATCGTGACGGTCTTCGTCGGTGCCCTCCTCGCGGCGGGGGTGCTGCTGTGCGTCTCCCCGTGGATGTGGCCGCCTTCCGACGATGCCGTGATGACGATGAGGCAGGGGCGACTCGCCCGTCTGATCGAGGAAGCGGGCATGGAGGGGCTGTCGCAACGTGGACTCCTCGCCATCGTCGTCGCAACCGGACTGATGACGGCATCGGGTGCATGGCTGCTGACGGGGATCCCCGTGCTCTCCGTGCTGGCCGGTCTCGCAGGCGCAAGTGCGCCGATCGTGTTCCTGCGAGGGCGACGGATGCGCCTGCGACGGTTGCGTCGCCAGCTCTGGCCGGACGTGTGCGATCTGCTGATCGCGTCGATCCGCGTTGGCTTGTCGCTTCCCGACGCGGTGGCCGGTCTGGCGGAGTCCGCGCCGAAGATGCTGCGGCCGGCGTTCATCGTGTTCGCGCGGGACCTGCGGGCGAGCGGCAGGTTCGAGACCAGCCTCGATCGACTCAAGACGACGCTGTCCGACCCCATCGGCGACCGCATCGCCGAGACGCTGCGGATGGCGCGTCAGGTGGGCGGCACCGAGCTCATCAGCGTGTTGCGGGCACTCTCCAGCTCGGTGCGGGCGGACGCGGCTCTCCGTGGGGAGGTCGAGGCGCGGCAATCCTGGATCCGCGGTGCCGCCGTCCTCGGGGCCGTCGCCCCGTGGGTGATCCTCGGCCTGCTCGTGCTCCGACCGGAAGGGGCAGCGGCGTACGGCACTCCCGAAGGTGTGCTCGTGATCTGTCTGGGCGCGGCCGTCTCTGTGGTCGCCTTCCACATCATGGTCCGCATCGGTCGACTCCCCGAGCCTCGGCGGTGGTTCGGATGAGCGGGATGACGGCGCTCGCGAGCGCCGTCCTGATCGGGTGCGGCTTCGCCGCCGGGGTGTTGAGCGCGCTTTCCGCGCTTCCACGGTGGAGGGCGGCATCGCTGGCCGTAAGGATCGGTCCGTACGTGCGCGACGTCGTCGCCGATGATCGTCTGCCACGAGGTGTCCTCCCGGCCGCGGGCGCGCTGCCCGCGAGTTCGCGGACGCTGTGGGAACGCGCACGAAATGCGTTCGAGAGTCTGCTCGGCGGGGGAGAGCCCCTCCGCCGGCGTCTGGCACAAGCCGGCGTGCGGACCGACCCTGCGGCGTTCCGCGGCAGGCAGCTCGGGTGGGGCC
>NZ_SCOG01000020.1:0-63653 GCF_005502545.1 Microbacterium sp. Beta | reverse complement strand
GCCCCGGGCTCCTCTCCTCCGGCCCCCTCGGCGAGGTGATCCGCGAGATCCAGGCGCACCTCTCCACCTGATCCTCGACGGCTTCAGCCCCGATTCAGCGTCGACCGACCACACTGGAGGAATGCGGATCCTGGTGGTGGACGACGAGGTGCGCCTTGCCGACGGCGTGCGCCGGGGGCTCGAGGCCGAGGGCTTCGCCGTCGATGTCGCGCACAACGGCGTCGACGGACTCTGGCGGGCACGCGAGACGCGGTACGACGCGATCGTGCTCGACCTGATGATGCCGGGCATGAGCGGATGGAAGGTCTGCGAAGCACTGCGCGCCGAGGAGAACTGGACGCCCGTGCTGATGCTCACCGCGAAGGACGGCGAGTGGGACCAGGTCGAGGCACTCGAGACCGGGGCCGACGACTACGTCACCAAGCCGTTCTCGTTCGCGATCCTCGTCGCACGGCTCCGCGCCCTCGTGCGCCGTGGAGCCGTCGCTCGCCCGGCGATCCTGGAGGCGGGCGATCTGCGGCTCGACCCCGCAGCCCACCGGGTCTGGCGCGGCGAGACCCCGGTGAGCCTCACCGCTCGGGAGTTCTCCGTGCTCGAGTACCTCATGCGTCATCGCGGGCAGGTGCTGTCGAAGCGCGCCCTCATCGACGGCGTCTGGGACGACGACTTCGACGGCGACCCCAACATCGTCGAGGTCTACGTCGGGCACCTCCGCCGCAAACTCGACAAGCCGTTCGGTCGTGAGGCCATCGAGACCATCCGCGGTGCGGGCTATCGACTGGCGGCCGACGGTGGCTAACCGCAGCTGGCGCACGGTGCGCGGCAGGACCACACTCGGCGCCACCGTCGTCGTCGCCGTCGCCCTGCTGATCGGAGCCTTCTCGTTCTACGGTGTGCTGAGCGCGAGCATCCACAGCAGCACCGAGCGCGCTGCGGAACAGCGGCTCAGCGAGCTCGCCGAGCGTGCAAGTGGGCCGGGAGGCAAGGGCATCGACGCGCTCGAAGACGAGATCCTGCAGATCCTCGGTCCGGACGGCTCGGTACGTGCCGCGAGCGAGGAGGCTCGCGACAAACTGGGGTCGACGCCGCTCCCCGCCGACGACGACCCGCAGACGACCACCGTCGACGGCGACACCGTCCTGGTGGTCTCGGAAGACATCGACGGCGATCAGACGCTCGTGCTCGCGGTCTCGATGGACGACGACGCAGAGACCCTGGCGACGGTCGCGACGCTGCTCGCCATCGCGGTCCCGCTGCTGCTGCTGCTCGTGGCCGTGACCACCTGGCTCGTCGTGGGCCGCGCGCTCCGACCGGTGGAGCGCATCCGTGAGGAAGTGGACGGCATCACCGCCGAGCGCCTTCACCAGCGCGTTCCCGTACCCGAGACAGCAGACGAGATCGCCGCACTCGCGACCACCATGAACGGCATGCTCGACCGGCTCGATGCATCTGCCACCGCGCAACGCCGATTCGTATCGGATGCCTCGCACGAGCTGCGTTCGCCGCTCGCGACCATCCGCCAGCACGCAGAGCTCGCCCAGGCCCACCCCGAGGTGACCAGCATCGGCGAGCTCGCGGAGGTCGTCTCGGAAGAGGGGCTCCGGCTGCAGGGCATCGTCGAATCGCTGCTGCTTCTCGCCCGCCTCGACGAGGGTGCGAGCACGCTCGACGAGGCGGTCGACCTCGACGACATCGCGCTCGGCGAGGTGCGCCGACTCCGGGCTGCCGGGCTCGACGTCGACGGTACCGGCATCAGCGCCGCCAGGGTGAACGGCGACCCCCGTCTGCTCGGCCAGCTGCTGCGCAACCTCGGCGACAACGCCGTGCGCCACAGTCGCGGACGCGTCGCGATCGGCGTTGCTCCCTCGGACGGATACGTGTTCGTCACGGTCGAAGACGACGGCGCCGGGGTACCCGCCGAGGAACGGGAGCGCATCTTCGAGCGATTCGTGCGCCTCGACGAGGCGCGCAGCCGCGACGCGGGCGGCAGCGGCCTCGGGCTCGCGATCGCGCGCGGAATCGCCGCCTCATCCGGCGGGTCTCTCACGGTCGACGACTCCCGATGGGGCGGCGCACGCTTCGTCCTCACCCTCCCCCGCGGCGCCTGAGCGACGGGTTCCTGAAGAGTCCTTCAGGACGCTTCAGGGAGGCTTCAGCGCCCGCGGGAGAGCATCGAGTCATGGACGACAAGACACCCTCTCCCGACCAGACGCCCGAGAGCACGCCGGACGCGCCGACCGTGCCGGTGGCCCCGACTCCCGATGCCGCAGCGGCGCCGACGGCCCCTGCACCCCCGGCCGGGACGGCACCCGCGCCAGGCGCCGGCGAGCACCCGACGTTCCCGGCGGCCGAGCCGACCCCCGGTGCCACGGCATCATCCCCGAAGGCCGGCCGCAAGCGCGCGCTCCTCATCGGGGGCGGCATCGCGGCAGCCGTGGTCCTCGCGGGCGGCGGCATCGCCATCGGCGCGGCGATCGGCGACGAGTTCGACGACGACGACCGCTCCTCGGTGTCGGACGGCCCCCGCAAGGACGACAGCGAGGATCACGGTCGTCCCGATGACGGCCCCAGGAGCGACGATCGCGGCGACACCCCCTCGAACGGTCGCGGCCCGGTGACGGGCATCGGTTCCGCATCCGCCGACGAGCTGATCGCGATCGCGGATGCCGCACGCGGCGCAGCCGACGGCGACGTCACCTCGATCGACGCGAAGCGCGACGGCACCTGGGAGGTGCAGCTGAGCACAGCGGCGGGAGATGAGACCGAGGTCCGCGTCGACAAGGAGCTCGCGGCGACCGTCGCCTCCACCGACGCGGCAGACGGCGACGACACCGGCCCGACGCTCATCCTCGACGACGAGACGATCCGCGCACTGGTCGCCGCCGCACTCGCCGAGGCCGAGGGCATGATCACCGACCTCGATGTCGACGGCGACGACGTGAGCCCCTACGACGCCTCGGTGCTCACTGCGGACAGCCGATCGATCGACATCGAGTTCGACGCCGACTTCGCGGTCGTCGGTACCGACATCGACTGAGTCGGTGCGGGCCGCGTCCTGTCGGGCGGGCCCGAGACGCCCGGCATGATGGTGCCGCCGCTCCCCACCGGGGCGGCGGCACCATCGCGTCCTGCGGTGGCGAAGCCGATCAGCACGCAAGTCCGATTAGCATTCAAGGATGACGAACTCCGACCCGATCGACGACATCTCCATCGGCGGTGAGGTGATCCGCCTCGGACAGTTCCTCAAGTTCGCCGGCCTGCTCGACTCGGGCGGCGACGCCAAAGAGGTCATCATCGACGGGTACGTGACCGTGAACGGCGAGATCGATCGACGCCGCGGACGACAGCTGCGCGACGGCGACCTCGTGTCGTTCGAGGGACGCACCGTCCGCGTCCGACCGTGACCTCGGCCCGCTGATCGCCGACCGATCCGCGGCCGCAGTTCAGGCGGTCCGGTAGCGGAGGAACATCACCCCGCCGTTCGCGACCATTCCTCCGGGGAGGGCGAGTGGGCGGGGTGTGCGGTCCGCGAGGGAACGAACGGGACACCCCGCCCCGAGGGCCACGACTCCCCAGCCGTGCCCTCGTGCGCCGGCCGGCGTTTGCACCGCGCCGAGGAGGGCACGGGTCGAACACACTGCCGTTCGCCGACCGACGAGGTCTGAGGTCCGTCGTCGCGGCGTCCCGATCAGATGACCGGTGGAGGTGCGCTGCCTCCGCAGAGAAGACGGTGGATGCGCGGGACCATTACGCGCGACGGGCTTCGGTCAGGATACGGTGCCGGGTGGAGGGAGCACTTTTCGCGCGGTGACGATGATCAGCACCACGAGGAGGGCGACGATCGTGAGGTCGGCCGCGATGTACGCGTAGTGCGCCCCGTTGGTGCCCGGCGCCTCCGATCCCGCGATTACGAGGTCGCTGCGCCGGTTCAGCACGGGACGGATGAGTGCGACTTCGACGACGAAGACCAGCCAGATCCCGCCCAGGATCATGAGGGGCCCGCGTCCCGCCCGTGCTCGCACGCTCACGAACGTGAGCACCAGAAGCACGATGCCGGCGAGCACATTCAGCGCGGTGAAGACGAGTCGCCCGATGCCGAGCCCGATCGGGATCGTGACGCCGGGTGCGAGGAACTTCAGCGGCGCCTCGAGGAACGAGATCGCGATGATCGCGCCGAGCAGGAACGCGGGCAGCAGCAGCCGCAGGGCCGTGGTCGTCCGTCCCGTCGTCGTCACGTGGTCCTCCTGTCCCGCCGGTCGATGGCGCCCCTCGACGCTACCTCCGCGCTGTCTGGGAGAGGTCAGCATCCACCGGGGAAAAGCCCTGTGCGCTGGTGACGACCTGTGCCCTGGTGAGAGACCTCTGCCGTCACAGCCACTCGATCACCTGCTCGATCAGGATGCCGACGCCGATGACCGTCATCGCGATGCCGGCGATCCGAGTGACGACGGAGCTGGCGCGCGGTCGCGTGCGCAGCAGTCGGCGAGCGAGCAGGCCGACGGTCGTGTAGACGATCGCGATGTTGAGCAGATGCAGGCCACCGAGGGCGAGCATCTGCGTCGTCGACGGCCATCCGTCGGGGCTCGTGAACTGCGGCAGCAGGGCGAGCAGGAGCAGGAGGCCCTTCGGGTTGATGCCGCTCACGCCGGAGCCGCGCAGGAACTGCGCCCATCCGCCCGTGGCGATCGGCTCGCCGCTCTCGGCGATCGGCGCCGGGCGGAAGGCAAGCGTCGTCGCCCCGAGGAAGATCAGGTAGAGTGCGCCGATCACGGTCAGGGTCGTCAGAGTGACGGGATACGCGGTGACCAGGGCGCCGAGCCCCAGGGCGACGGCGACGATCACGACCGTGTACCCGGCGATCATGCCGAGGATGGACGGGGCGATCGAGCGGGCGCGCAGGCCGGCGGAGATCGCATACGCCCAGTCCGCGCCGGGGGTCAACGCGAGCATGACGGCGACCACCCAGAACTGCATGACCAGAGCGATGTCCATCGGTCCTCCTCAATCCGAGGAAGAGACTACGAAGGATCACGCGAAAGGTGCTTCGATTCTTCGGCCCATCGCCGCCTTGAGCTGCAAGGATTGTCACCATGGATGCACTTGACCGGGAGATTCTCTCTCTTCTCCAGGACGACGGCCGGATGAGCGCGACCCACCTCGCCTCCCAGGTCGGCTTGAGCCTGTCCGCGTGCCATCGTCGCCTCAAGGAGCTGGAGCAGTCCGGAGCCATCGAGAGGTACCGGGCGGTGGTGGCCCCTGCAGCCGTCGGCCTGACGTTCGAGGCCATCGTGTTCGTCACGATCGGACGCACCGACAAGGACACCATCGTCGCCTTCGAAGAGGCGGTGGTGGCCATCCCCGCGGTCGTCGAGGCACAGCGCCTGTTCGGCGACCCCGACTACATGCTGCGCATCCTCACGCGTGACATGGGTTCGTACCAGGAGCTCTACGACAACACCCTCGGAGCCCTGCCGGGCGTGCAGCGATTGACGTCGACGATGGTGATGAAGCGACTCGGCGCGGACCGCGCAGTGCCGATCCCCTGAGCGCGGCTCGAAGGTGCCGGACGTTCTCAGACGAGATGCTGACGGATGCGCTCCACGAGCTCTCCGGCCGTGCCATCCACCGTCACCGTGATCCCGTCCTCGTCCGCCCCGAGCGGCTCCAACGTCTGCAACTGCGACGCCAGCAGCGCGGGTGGCATGAAGTGACCGCGGCGCGCAGTCGCCTGCTCCGTGACCCGCTCCTTCGGTGCGTCGAGGTGCACGAACACCGTGTCAGGGGCCGATGCGCGCAGCCGATCGCGGTATCTCCGCCTCAAGGCAGAGCACGCGACGACGGCCGCCGGTTCCGCGGCGAGCGCCGCCCCCACCCGGTCGAGCCACGGCCACCGGTCGTCGTCGTCGAGCGGGACCCCGGCTGCCATCTTCGCGATGTTCGCCGGCCCGTGCAGGTCATCCGCATCGATGAACGCGACACCGATCCGGCGGGCGAGCTCCTGACCGACCGTGGTCTTGCCCACCCCGGAGACCCCCATGACGACGATCGACCGAGGCTCGGTGCTCACCAGTCGTGCACCGTTCCATCCGCCAGCCGGTTGTACGGCAGATAGGCGCGCTCATACGGGTACTTGCCGGCCTCGTCGACGTCGAGCTCGACGCCCAGGCCCGGCTTGTCGCCGGGGTGCAGCAGTCCGCCACGCCAGGTGAAGGACTGCCGGAACACCTGATCGGTGCGGGATCCGTGCTGCATGTATTCCTGGATGCCGAAGTTGTGTATCGAGAGGCCGAGGTGCATCGCCGCCGCCATGCCGACCGGCGAGATGTCCGTGGGCCCGTGCATGCCGGACTTGATCTGGTACATCGCGGCGTAGTCGAGCGTCTTCTTCAAGGGGCTGATACCGCCCATGTGAGTCACGGCCCCGCGCACGTAGTCGATGAGCTGGTCGCGGATGATGTCCTTGAAGTCCCAGACGGTGTTGAAGATCTCGCCGATCGCGAGGGGCGTGGTCGTGTGCTGGCGCACGAGTCGCAGCGCCTCCTGGTTCTCGGCGGGGGTGCAGTCCTCGAGCCAGAACAGGTCGTACGGCTCGAGAGCCTTGCCGAGCTTCGCCGCCTGGATCGGCGTCATCCGGTGGTGGCCGTCGTGCAGCAGCGGGATGTCGGGGCCGAACTCGTTGCGCACCGCCTCGAAGACGCCGGGCAGGTGGTTCAAGTAGGCGCGGGTGTCCCAGTCCTCTTCGACGGGCCTCGCCCCTCGACGTGCCGGCTCATGGTCGTACCGGGCTTCTCCCCCTCCGGTGTCCGCGGCCTGCGAAGCGATGCCGTAGATGGCCTTGAGCCCGGGAACACCGGTCTGGATCCGGATCGCCCGATACCCCTGGTCGAGGTGCGCGCGCACGGAGTCGAACAGTTCCGGCAGCTCCTTGCCCGACGCGTGACCGTAGGCGAGGAGGCCGGTGCGCGATGCCCCGCCCAGCAGCTGGTAAACCGGCATCCCCGCCTTCTTGCCCTTGATGTCCCACAGCGCCATGTCGACCGCGGCGACGGCGGCCATCGTGACGGGTCCCCTTCGCCAGTACGCGCTCCGGTAGAGGAACTGCCAGGTGTCCTCGATGCGATCCTCGTCGGCACCGATCAGCAGCGGGACGACGTGCTCGGTGAGATACGCGACGACCGCGAGCTCGCGCCCATTGAGGGTGGCGTCACCGAGACCGGAGAGGCCGTCGGCCGTCGTGAGCTTGAGGGTGACGAAGTTCCGGTCGGGGCTGGTGACGATGACCTCAGCCTTGTCGATACTCATGCGAGGGTCCCTTCGGGAGTGAGGTGGTCGATGACGGTGCGTGCGCGGTCGGCCGCGGGCACGGCGGAGATGGTGCGGGCGATCACGGCCGTCGCGGAGTCGGTCGGGTCGAGTTCGACGAGGGAGCGGATCCAGCTCTCCACGGCGTGCAGCTGCGCGTCGTCGACGGCATCGCCGGCCTCTCGGCGTCTCCGCAGGGGAGCGACGAGGCGCAGCGCCACCTTGATCGGACTGTCCCGACGGATCTGGTCGAGCCGATGGGCGATGCGCGGATTCGAGAAGCGGAGGCGCAGATCGTCGAGCCACCCGTCGAGCTCCGCGACCGGCAGGTCGACCGCGGTGCGCTGCGCAGCCCACAGCGCCTCGGTGTCGGCGCGCAGGTCGGCATCGCCGAACGCCTCTGCGATCGTGTCGTAGCCCCGCAACCGCCCTGCCGCGGCGAGGAAGGTGTGCCCGGCGTTGAGCAGATAGAGCTTGCGCGCTTCGTACGGCCCGACATCGGCGACGAATCTGGCTCCGACCTGCGCCCACTCCGGAGCACCGCCCGGGAACTCACCCGCGAGGATCCATTCCGCGAACGGTTCGGTGACCACCGCGGACGGATCGTCGAGGCCGGTGAGCTTCCGCACGGCGTCGATGTCGGCAGGCGTCACGGCAGGGGTGATCCGGTCCACCACCGTGTCGACGAACGACGCGATGTCCGAGATTCGCGCAGCCTGGGAGCCGGCGGCCTTGCGCACCGCGTCGCTCAGCACCCGGCCGTTCTGCGGCAGGTTGTCGCAGCTCACGACCGCGATGGGTCCTGGACCGGCCCGCGCTCGCGCGACGAGGCCGTCGGCGATGCGCCGCGGAACCCCGGAACCGGCCGAGTACCCCGCCTCGGTGACAGTCACGGTCAGAACCGCGACCCGAGGATCGGTGAGAGTGTCGAGCCAGGACCGCTCATCCGATCCGGGTACCGCCCGCACGATCGACTGCACGGTGGTCGCCCGGTCTCCCTCGGCGGAACGCTCCAGCACCGTGTACACGCCGTCGTTGCGCGACAGCAGCTCTGCGGCCTCCGGGGCACGCCCGGTGAAAGCGGCGATGCCCCAGCCGTCGTCTGCGGCTGCACGCTCGTTCGCCTGCTGGGTGTACCAGGCCTGGTGAGCCCGATGGAAGGCGCCGAGACCCAGATGAGCGGCACGGAGCGGGGGATGCTGCGTGCGCGCCGGCCCGGTCACGATCCGATGCCGGCGGCGCCGGCAGACGCGCGCAGGAATGCGAGGTCGTCGATCAGGCGCTCCTCCAGCGGAGCATCCGTCGAGAAGTCCTCCAGCGTCACCCAGCCGTCGTAGCCGACCTCGGCGAGGGCGCGGAAATAGTCCGGCACGCTGGCGATGCCCTCGCGAAGCGGAGCCCATGCCGACTCCCAGCGCACATCGCCGTCGAGCCCGGTCTGCCCGGTGCGCTGCCAGACGGCGTTCTTCACATGCACGTGCGCGAGGTACTCCCCCAGGAGTTGCAGGCCGGCGCGAGTGTCCTCCTGCCCTTCGATCACGAGGTTGCCCAGGTCGTGGATCACACCGATGGTGCGCGGGTCGATGCCGTCGACCAGGCGGAGGGCAGCCGACGCCGACGCCGAGATCGTCTGATGGTGCAGCTCGACGAGCACCTTCACGCCGAGTGCCCCCGCCTCGCGGGAGGCCCACTCCAGGTCGTCCCTGGTCTGCGCGAACACCGTGCGATAGTCCTGGGTGTCGTTGAAGGGGATGCGCACGCGCACCTGACGCGCACCGAGTTCTGCGGTGGCCCTGAGCGTCCGCAGCACATCGTCGTGGTCGGGTGCGAGCGCGTAGCCGCCGATGCCGCTGAACTCCAGCCCGGCCTCGCGGGTGATGCGGGCGATCTCGGAGACCGACCCCTCGAGCCCGGTGAGCGGCCAGGTCGCGCGATTCCCGGCCCAGAATCCGGGCGGGTCGGCCTCGTCCTGGTCGGTGATGCGCCACTCGATGCCGTCATAGCCGATCGCGGCGATGCGGCGAGCCGCCTCTGCCGGCTCCCAGTCGGGGGTCGCCGCGGTGAACACCGAGAACTTCATGCGATGCCTCCCGTCCGCACGTCCGCATCGTCGACGGTGCCGTCGATCAGGTCGGCGACGCGTACCGCAGAGCCGGTGGTCGCCGACACGTAGATGCCGCGCACCACGGCGAGCGCCAGCAGCGCCTCGGGTACGCCGACCCGCGAGGCTCTCCCCTCACGGATGCTCTCGACGATGTCGGCGTACTGGCGGGCGTGACCCTCGGCGAACGCCTGCGGGTCACGGTCGTCGCCGAGCCGATGCCCCTCGGGCACCCAGTCGACGCTGCGGTCGGCGGTGTCGCCGTCCACCCACAACCGCGCGAGCTGGTCGTTCTCGATGATGCCGGTCCCCTGCGCGCCGTGCACGGCCAGCCGCACCGGCTGCTCAGGGAAGGCGGCGGTCGTGGCGTGCAGAACGGCGAGCGCGCCCGACTCGAAACGCACCGTGACGACCGCCACGTCTTCGACCTCGACCCGCTCGTGCGCGAGCAGCGCCGTGTGCGCGAACACGTCGACGGGGGTGCCGAGGAACCACAGCAGCAGGTCGACGGTGTGCACACCCTGGTTCATGACGGCTCCTCCGCCGTCGAGCTCCCAGGTGCCCCGCCAGGCGCCGGAGTCGTAGTACTCCTGCGAGCGCCACCAGGGCACGGAGGCCACCGCACTCGTGATCCGCCCCAGGCGTCCGGTGTGGGCGGCCTCAGCGACGGCCACAGCGCCCGGGTCGAAGCGGTGCTGACTGATCACCGAGATCCGGATGCCGCGCGCCTCGGCGTCCCGTGCGATCGAGGCCAGCCGGCGACCACGTTCCATCGACACGTCGAGGGGCTTCTCGAGCACAACGTGCATCCCCCGCGCGACCGCCCGCTCGGCGAGTTCGACATGGGAACCGCTCGGGGTGCAGATGACGACCACATCGATGTCGTCGGGGATCGACTCGATATCGGAGTGCGTGGATGGGCGCTCTCCTCCCAGTTCTTCGACGATGAGGTCGGCCAGACGATCGGTCGCGGTCGGCACTTCGTCGACGACCGCGACGATGCGCAGGCCGGGGGTGGCCGCGATCGCTCTGGCGTGGTTGACGCCGATGATGCCGCATCCGACGATGGCGACGTCGAGGATTCCGTCGGTCATGAGAGGGTGACTCCGATCTCGTCTGTGAGTGTGCGAAGGGCTCGGCCGGCACGACCGAAGGCCTCAGGCCCCGAGAAGCCGCCGAGCGCGTCGACGTCGGTGAGGTGGGGTTCGAGCGAGGCGAACCCCACATAGCCGTCGTCGCGCAGGGCCGTGAGGGTCTCGCGAAGTTCGCCGTCGCCGTCACCCACCGGGACGACCTCACCCGTCGCGGCGAGAGCGTCCTTCAGCTGCAGATACTCGAGGTGCGGCCGCAGCTTGGCGTAGCCGTCGGTGAACGGCCGGACGCCGACCTGGACGAAGTTGGCGTTGTCCCAGGCGACGCGCAGCCGGTCGGAGCCGACCGACTCGATCACATCGAGCACGCGCGAGGGGATGTCGCCGTAGATGTCCTTCTCGTTCTCGTGCACGAGGGTGACCCCGGCCGCTTCGGCGGTACGGGCGAGCGCCGCCATCCGCACGAGCACCTCGTCGCGGATGTCGTCCGCCGAGAGGTGCTCGGCTCGGAAGAACGAGAAGATGCGGATGTAGGGGGCCTCCAGCACCTCGGCCGCCCGGATCGCCCGTTGCAGCCGACCGACCTCGTGCTCGACGGGCAGGGACACATCGACCTTGCCGATCGGCGACGCGATCGCCGAGACCGCCATGCCGCGCTCGCGCACCACGGCCGCGAGCTGCGCGAGCTGCGACTCGTCGAGATCGACGACGTTCACCCCCCACGCGCTGCGCACCTCGATGTGCCGCGCGCCGAGCGCCTGGAGCACGGCGATCTGCACAGACGGATCCGGATCGATCTCGTCACCGAATCCTGAGAGCTTCCACGGGGTCATTTCACTCCTCCTGCGGTGAGACCGCCTACGAGATAACGCTGGAACACGAGGTACAGCACGACGACGGGGATCGCGCAGATGAGCGAGGCCGCCATCATCTGGCCGTACAGGGGCACGGCTCCCGTCTCCTGCGTCGCGCCGAAGATCTGCAGGGCCACCGCGGCGGTGCGGCTGTCACGGTTGGTCATGACCGAAGCGAACAGCACGTCGTTCCAGCCCTGCAGGAATGCGAAGATCGCGGAGACCACGATCCCCGGCCAGCTCAGCGGCAGCACGATGCGCGTGAGGACCCGGAAGTTCGAGGCACCGTCCATGCGGGCCGCCTCCTCGAGCTCGCGCGGCAGTCCGCGGATGTACGTCACCATCACCCAGGTCGAGAACGGCAGCGCGAAGGTGAGATAAGTGACGAACACCGACCAGTGGGTGCCGATGGTGGGGATGCGCAGCACCGATGAGAGCGTCGAGAACATCACGAACACCGGAAGCAGCATGAGCGTGCCGGGGACCGACTGCAGCCCGAGCAGTCCTCGCAGGATCGTGACGCGTCCGATGAAGGTGAAGCGCACCAACACCCACGCCATCGAGACCGCGACGGCCGCGCAGACGACGGCGACCGCGCCGCAGATCAGGAGGCTGTTGGCCAGCCCTCCCGCGAGATCGACGCTGCGCCACACCTTGACGTAGTTGTCGAGCCGGAGCTCGGTCGGCCAGTACGCGCCGCCGGCGACCGCGACATCCGCATTGATCGAGGCGAACAACATGTACGAGACAGGCCCGAACACGAGCAGGCACAGGACGATGTTCGCGGCAGCCAGAAGCGGGCGCGGCAGCAGCCGATCCACCTGGCTGTGACCGCCGGGGCGGCTCCGGCGCGGGTTGACCTGCGCGATCGTGGTGGTGGCGCTCATCGCTTCGCGTCCTCTCCGGTGTCCAGGCGCACGGCGCGCAGGTAGATGAACAGGGGGATCGCGACGATCGCGAGCGAGGCCACCGCCATGGCCGCCGAGAGGCCGAACCGGAAGCTCTGGAACGCCGTGACGTAAGTGAGGACCGGCAGCACCTCGACATCGACCGGCGCCGGTATCCCGAAGAGCACGAACGGCATCGTGAAGGCGTTGATGCTGTGCAGGAAGGTGAGGATGAATGCCAGCAGGATCGATCCGCGCAGATACGGGAGGATGACCTTGCGCAGCTTGATGCCCCACCCCGCGCCATCGAGCGCCGCGGCCTCGTGCACCTCCGCATCCACCCCCTGCAGTCCGGCCAGCGTCAGCAGGTACACGAACGGCCAGCTCACCCAGAGCTGCGCGATGACCAGGGTCCAATAGCTCTGCGGCCCGTTGAGCCACAGCCCCGGGTCGACCCCGAACACGCCGAATGCCTCGTCGACCACTCCTTCGGGCTGGAACATCGCCCGAAAGACCGTGGCCACCACGAAGGCGGGGAGGATGTACGGGATCAGGTAGACGGAGCGCACCAGCCCGCGACCGCGGAAGGCGTTCTGCGTGGCCAGCGCCGCCGTGACTCCGATCGGGATCGCCGCCACCGACACGATCAGCGCATAGCTGACGCTCAGCCCGATCCCGCGCAGCAGCGGCGAGGAGGAGAACGCCTCGACGAAGTTGCCCAATCCGACGAACGGCGCCTGCAGCCACTGCCGGATCGTGTACTGGTCCAGGTCGAGCATCGAGATCCAGAAGGCCAGCAGCAGCGGCACCAGGATCAGCAGTGTCATCAGCACCCCGCCGGGCAGCAGCATCCACAGCGGGCGGGGCCGCTCGCTCGGCGGGGTGTCGTCGGTCCGTTTCCGACGCGTGTCGGTGGCGATCGCCATGTGCGTGTCCTCGCGTCGCTACTTGGACTTGTCGAGCGCCGACTGCGCGCTCGCCTGAGCCTCGGCGATCGATGCGGCGATCGCGCTCTGGCTGAGCGATCCCCCCTGCAGGGCGGGCAGCGATTGGACGACCACGTTGGTCAGGGCGAGCTGCGTGTCCCCCCAGGCGCCCGTGAACGGGGTGGCCACCGACTGCGAGGCGGCCTG
Source organism: Microbacterium sp. Beta (assembly GCF_005502545.1). Taxonomy (NCBI): domain Bacteria; kingdom Bacillati; phylum Actinomycetota; class Actinomycetes; order Micrococcales; family Microbacteriaceae; genus Microbacterium; species Microbacterium sp. Beta. Next base: position 50,285 of record NZ_SCOG01000020.1, on the reverse strand, counting down.
CACGTTGGCGCTCAGATCGGGGTTGTCCTTCTCGACCTGTGCCGCCGCCTCCACGCCCGTCGGCAGTTCGCCGAACGTGTCGAAGTAGTCGAGCTGCGACTCGGTGCTGGTCAGCATCTCGATGAACGCGAATGCGAGGTCCTGGTTCGGCGAATACTGCGCGACGACGAGGTTGTCACCGGAGAGGATGCTCGCCGCTTCCTCTCCGCCCTTCGGGAGTTCGGTCTCCCCCGGCGGGATGGTCGGCAGGAGCGCGTAGGCGTAGGAGTCGGCGACAGGTGAGCCAGCGAACGTGGGCTTGGAGTTGGCGGAGGTCATCGGCAGGAAGCCGGCCTTCCCTTCGGCGAAGGCGGCGACGGCCTGCGCGTTCTTCCACCCGACCGATGCCGGGTCGACGAGTCCGTCCTGGTACCAGCCGAAGTAGGTGTCGTAGGCGGCGGCCACGGCCGGGTCGTCGATCTCCGCCTTCTTGGCGTCGACGTCGATCAGCGGGTTGCCCGCCTGCACACTCATACCCCAGACGAACTTCCAGGGGTCGAAGCTGTCGGCGTAGCCGATCGCGAGGCCGTGCACATCCCCGGATTCGATCTTCGCGGCCGCAGCCGTCAGCTCGTCCCACGTCGTGGGCGGCTCCTCGATGCCGGCAGCCGCCAGCAGCTCGGTGTTGTAGGCCATCACGAACGGTCGGCTCACGAACGGGATAGCGATCTCATCCTTCTCGCTCGGGCCGGAGATTCCCAAGGTCGACGGCACGAAGCGGTCGCGGCCGCCGACCTTGTCCCAGTCGGCATCCGTGAGCTTCACGAAGGCGCCCGTCGCGTAGGCGGTCGGTGTGAAGGTGGTGCCGAGACCGTAGACGTCGGGGCCCTGTCCGGAGAGCACGGAGGTCTGGATCTTCGTGAGCTCGTCGTTGGCGCTGGCGAAGGTCTCGAACTCGACGGTGGCTCCGGTCTTCTCCTCGAACGCATCGGAGACCTTCCCGAACCATTCCTTCTGCTGCTCGGGGTAGAGGCCGTTCGCGGCCATCATCACGGTGAGCGTCTGGCCTGTCCCATCGACAGCGCCACCGGTGCCGCCGTCATCCGTACCAGCGCCGGATCCCGAGCATGCGGTCAACGCGATCGCTGCTGCGGTCATCGCCCCGAGGGCGATCAGGGGTCGAGACTTCATTGAACTCTCCTTCGAGACAGTGAGTGGACGTGACTGCGTCTCCGCCAAGGTAGGCAAGCGTGGCAATTGTTAGCAATCCATTGCCAGTAATTGCCATCCTGTGATTCTGTTGCCCCATGTCGTCCCTCACACCGCCTCCGCACCGGCCGACCCTCGCAGACGTGGCCGATGCCGCCGGCGTCGCGATCTCCACGGCCTCGCGCGCACTCGCCGTCCCCGGTCGCGGGAACCCCGACACCCGCGAGCGCATCATCCGCATCGCGAAGGACCTCGGTTACACCCCCGTCACCGCGTCGAACGCCTCGGCGACACCATCGACCCGCATGGTCGCCGTCCTCGTGTCGGACGTCACGAACCCGTTCTACTTCGGCATCATCCGGGGCACGCAGCAGGCTCTTCGCGTCGCCGGATACTCGCAGATCCTCGTGCATACCGAGGAGTCGCCCGAGATGGAGGAGAGCACGCTCGAAGAGCTGCGCAGCTCGTACGACGGTGCGATCCTGACCGCCTCCCGCCTGTCCGATGAGCGGCTGGCTGAGCTCAGTGCCGAGCTCCCGCTCGTCGCGTTGAACCGGGCGGTGCCGGGAGTGCCGTCGGTGTTCATCGACACACCGCTCGGCTTCGACCAGGCCGTCGAGCACCTCGCCTCGCTGGGCCATCGACGCATCTGCTACGTGGCGGGCCCTCCGACGAGCTGGGCGAGCAACCTGCGCTGGCGGGCCGTGGCGGCCGCGTGCGAGCGGCTCGGCATCGAGTACACGAAGGTGGGGCCGTACCAGCCGCGCACCAAAGCGGGCGCCGCCGCGGCGGATGCGGCACTCAACACCGGAGCAACCGCGTGCGTGGCGTTCAACGACCTCCTCGCGATCGGCATGCTCATCCGGCTCAAGGAACGAGGCGTGCGTGTTCCGGAGGACATGAGCATCGTCGGCTGCGACGACATCTTCGGCGCCGACTTCTGCAACCCGCCGCTGACCACCCTCACCGCTCCGGTCGAACAGGCCGCACGGCTGTCGGTATCGATGCTGCTCGATCGATTGCAGAGCGAGCGCATCGGCGCGAGCGCACTCACCCGCCGCCACATCGCCGCGCTGCCGACCCATCTGACCGTGCGGGAGTCGACCGGCTCCGCACCGCGCCGTACCCCTGGAGGAGAATCATGAGCAGAGAACTCAGCCCGCACGTCGACCGACTCCTCCCCGCCGACCCCGGCGTGCGAGAGCTCGCCAGGAGGCTGTACGACACCGTCGCTGCCGCGCCGATCCTCTCCCCGCACGGCCATGTCGATGCTGCATTGCTCGCCGACGACAAGCCCTTCCCAGACCCTGCGACACTGCTGATCACGCCCGACCACTACGTGCTGCGTCTGCTCCACGCAGTCGGCGTGCCCCTCGACGCGCTGGGCCGGGGAGCCGCGCCCGCTGATCCGCAAGAAGTGTGGCGGGCGTTCTGCGCGAACTGGGATGTGTTCCTCGGAACCCCGGTGCGCTACTGGTTCGAGACCTCGCTGGCCGAGGTGTTCGGGGTGACGGAGCAGCCGAGTGCGGGCAACGCCGACGAGCTCTACGCACACATCGACGCGCAGCTGCACACCGCCGCGTTCCATCCGCGGGCGTTGTTCGATCGCTTCCGCATCGAAGTGCTCGCGACGACCGACGATCCCGCAGACGATCTCGCAGCTCACGCACGATTGCGCGACGATCCTTCCTTCCACGGGCATGTGCTCCCGACGTTCCGCGCCGACCGCTACATGGATCCGTCGTCCGCAGGGTGGGCGAGCGCGATCGCGGATCTGTCGGAGGCGGCGGGTGCGGATGCCGGGAGCTACGCCGGGCTGCTCGAGGCTCTGCGCCGCCGCCGCGCCGCGTTCCGGGCAGCGGGCGGCACAGCGACCGACACCGGGGTGCTCGATGCCGGATCGCAGCCGCTCACGAGTGCCGATGCGGAGCGCATCCATGCCGCGGGGCTCCGGAGCGAAGTCACGGCGGAAGACGCGACGGCGTACCGCCGCAACATGCTCTACCGACTGGCGGAGATGTCGTCCGACGACGGGCTGGTGATGCAACTACATCCCGGCGTCATCCGCAACCACCACCGCGACACACTCGCACGGTTCGGCTCGGACAGCGGACACGACCTTCCGGACGTCGCCGCCTTCACGCGGCCGCTCACCCCGATCCTCAACGACTTCGGCACGAACGAGACGTTCCGGATGGTGCTGTTCACGGTCGACGAGACAGCGTTCAGCCGTGAGATCGGACCACTCGCGGGCTTCTATCCGTCCGTCTACGCCGGTGCGCCGTGGTGGTTCCTCGACACCCCCGACGCGATCGCCCGCTACCGGCGGTCGGTGACGGACAGTGCCGGGTTCACGAAGACGAGCGGGTTCGTCGACGACACCAGGGCTTTCTGCTCGATCCCCGCCCGGCACGACATGTCACGACGACTCGACGCCGGCTACCTGGCGGCACTCGTCTCCGAGCACCGGCTCACCGAAGAACAGGCCTTCGCATTGGCGCACCGTTTCGTGGACGACATCCCGAGGACGACGTTCCGCCTGCCCGGGGGTACCGCCTCAGCTTCATGAGGTGGACGCCTTCGTCACCCTGCGGACGACGTACTCGACGACGTCGCCCTCCGGGATCGCGCGGGGCCGGAAGCGCACACCGGTCGACGCCCGTGGAACCATGCGATCGACGCGGAAGATGCGCCAGTCGTCTCGATCGAGATCCCACGCGAGCAGGTACCAGACCGACCCCCAGCTCACCAGGCGCTGCGGTTCGGTGTGCCGCTTCTCTTCGTCTCCGCCGGGTTTCGTGTAGCCGAAGCGAAGCCGTTCATGGGCACGGACGGCCGCGGCGACCGTGCTGAGCGCCGCGAGGTCGAGCGGGGGTTCGGCCCCAGGAACCACACTCGTCGCCTCACGGATCGCGTCGACGCGACGGCGCAGTCGCGAGGGCATGACCTGCTCGAGTTTCGCGAGGGCGGTGAGCGAGGTCTCTTCGACGCCGAGCCGCCAGGTGGCGGCCACCCCCAGCCCGACGGCGACCGCGACCGCCTCGTCGTCGTCGAGCAGCAACGGAGGCATCGCGGTTCCGGCGGCCAGGCGGTATCCGCCCGCGACGCCGGGGCGCGCATCCACCGGATAACCGAGCGAGCGGAGCTTGCCGATGTCGGCGCGCACGGTCCTCGTGCTCACACCCAGTCGGTCGGCGAGTGCGGAACTCGTCCAGTCGCGTCTGAGCTGAAGCAATGACAGCAGTTCCAGCAGACGGGCCGAGGTCTCGAGCATGTCTGATCCTCTCAGCAAATGCGGAAGCTGGTCTTCCGCATTGCCTGAGAGCGTCAACAGCATGACACAGAACACCTCCCTCAGCCCTTTCCGCATCGACATCCCGCAGGATGCCATCGATGACCTGCACGATCGTCTGACCCGCACGCGCTGGCCGCTCCCCGTTCCCGGACGTGACGATCGCACCGACTTCAGCCGGGGGATCCCGCTTCCCTACCTGCAGGAGCTCGCGGATCACTGGCGCGATGGATTCGACTGGCGGGCGCAGGAGAGGGCCCTCAACGCGCATGAGCAGTTCACGACCGTCGTCGACGGTCAGACGTTCCATGTGCTCCATGTGCGCTCGGCGAACCCGGCAGCCACGCCTCTGCTTCTCAGCGACAGCTGGCCGGCGTCGTTCATCGAGTACCAGCGACTGATCCCGCTGCTGACGGACGACTTCCACGTGGTCATCCCGTCCCTGCCCGGACTGGGGTTCTCGAACCCGCTCTCCGGCACCGGGTGGGATCTGGCTCGAACCGCCGACGCCTACACCGAGATCATGACGCGCTTCGGCTACGACCAGTTCGCGGCGCACGGCACGGACGTCGGCACCGGCATCATCGGCAGACTGGCCGCGCTGCACCCGGAGCACGTCATCGGCACGCACTTCGCCAGCGACCGCGTGTGGCTCGGACTGGTCGGCACCATGTTCCCCGCCCCCGATGGTCTGTCCGAGGAAGAGCTCGCCCAGCTCGAGGCCGCACATGCTGCGAGCGCTGCGGAACGCGGCTACGTCGGCATGCACAACCATCGACCCGACACGGTCGGACCGGCCCTCACCGACTCGCCCGTCGGCCAGCTCGCGTGGATCGTGGAGAAGTTCAAGCGCAGGATCGACGGCGGGTACGGGGCGCCGGACGTCGACCGCGACCAGCTCCTGACGAACGTGAGTCTCTACTGGTTCACCCGCAGCGGTGCTTCAGTCGCGCAGTTCTTCTACGAGTCGGAGCACGCCCAGCTGGACTTCGTCATGCCCTCCGGGGTGCGCGCCGGCTGGGCCGTCTTCGACGCGCATCCCCTGATCCGGCGCACGATGGATCCCGCCGGTGCGATCGACCACTGGAGCGAGTTCGCCGCGGGCGGGCACTTCCCGGCGATGGAGGAGCCGGAGCTGCTGGCCGACGACATCCGCAGGTTCTTCCGCGGTCTCGCCTGATCCGCTCAGGCACCGTGCGCATCGATCAGATCGCGACCGCGCTGATCGATGCGTGCGGGCGCCTTCTCTCCTGCACCCTGGTCTCGCTGTCGAGCACCGAGAAGCCGGCGCGCTCGAGCTGGTTCGACATACCCTGCACCGACCAGTAGTGCGCCGTCGTGACGGCGTGCGGGAAAGGCTGCCCGTCCGCCCCGTCGAAGAAGCCGACCAGCAGATGTCCGCCCTCACGGGTCCCGCGGCGAGCGGCCTCGAGCAGATTCGGAAGCCCATCCGGAGTCGCGTGGATCAGCGAGTACCAAGCCAGCACGCCGCCCAAGGAACCGGGCGGGATGTCGGTATCGGCCAGAGACGCCGTCCGATACGAGATGTGGGGGAATCGCGCCGAGGCGCCGGCGATGAAGTCCGGCACCAGGTCGATGCCCTCGGCATCGGCACCGCGCTCGACGAGGAACGCCGTCCAGTGTCCAGGACCACACCCCACGTCGAGGATGCGTCCGTCGACGCCGTCCGCCCAGCGACCGATGCGCTCCCGGTCGACGTCATCCATCTGCGCGATGTCGCCGAACAACTCCGTGTACTCGACCGCACGCGCCGCATACCCGTCGCGCACGCGCGCATCCTCCGTCTCCTGCTGAGCCATGGCCCTCCCCGCTCTCGCGATGATCGGACTCCACGCTATCGAGGTCTCGCCCACAGATGGATGTAACACCTGTTACAGTTTCGAGTGTGACGAAATCGGATGGCTGGCTCGTGCTCCTGGTGCAGGTACCCGCATCACCCTCGCGGCATCGCGTCGCGGTCTGGCGCGAGCTGCGTCAGTTCGGTGCGGTACCCGCAGGGCAGGGCACCTGGGTCACGCCAGATGTGCCTGCGTGCGTCGAGGGGGTCGACCGGGCGCGCGCGCTCGCACAGCGCGGCAACGGCGACATCCTCGTGCTTCGCACCCAGGCCGACGGCGGTGACACCGCCGCACTTCGGAAGCTCTTCGACGCCGCGAGAGCAGACGACTGGGCGGAGTTCGTCGCCGACTGCGCGAAGTACCGCGCCGAGATCGCGCGTGAGATCGAGAAGAAGAAGTTCACGCTGGCCGAGCTCGAAGAGGAGGAGCAGAGCCTCGACCGACTGCAGCGCTGGCACCGCACGATCCGCGCCCGCGACGTGTTCGACTCCGCCTCGTCCAAGGACGCCGACCGCGAGTTGGCCGCGTGCGTTCAGGATCTCGCCCGGTTCGCCGACCTCGTCTACCAGGCCGTCCACACGTGAGCCTGCCGACCGCGATCGGACCGGCGACCCGCCAGGTCGCACCGCTGTATGCAGCCGGCTTCGTGACGGCGTTCGGCGCCCACAGCATCGCCGCAGGCATCGGGGCGACCGGCGGGGACATCGGTCTCGACCTCCTGCGTCTGGGAGCGCTTCTGGCGATCTACGACCTCGCCGAGGTGTTCCTCAAACCCGTCTTCGGCTCGCTGTCCGACCGGATCGGCGCCAAGCCGGTGATCGTGTTCGGGCTTCTGGCCTTCGGCGTCGCATCGCTCGTCGGGGTGTGGTCGTCGAGCACGGCAGCCCTCGCGATCGCACGGCTCGGGCAGGGCGCCGCAGCCTCGGCGTTCTCGCCCGCTTCCTCGGCGACGGTCGCACGGCTCGCGGCCCCGGGCGCGAAGGGGCGATACTTCGGCAGATACGGATCCTGGAAGGGCCTCGGCTACACACTGGGTCCTCTCCTCGGCGCCGCACTGATCTTCCTGGGCGGCTTCCCCCTCCTCTTCACGTGCCTAAGCGCGCTCGCCGTCCTCACCGCGATCTGGGTGGCGATCTCCCTGCCCCGACTCGAGCCGCTACCTCGACCCCGGTACACGGTCGCCGACCTGGTCCGTCAGACGACGGAGCGGGGCTTCCTCATCCCGACGCTCGTGCTCGCCGCGTCCACCGGCGCGCTCGGTGCGGCGATCGGCTTCCTCCCCGCTCTCGCCAGCAGTGAAGGTGCTCCCCTCTTCGCGAGCATCGCGATCGCCTCGGTTCTGGCGCTGAGCTCGGCACTCACCCAGCCCTGGGCGGGCAGGCTCCGCGACAGCGGCCGCCTGAGCGATCGGACCGCGATGACACTCGGCCTCGCGGTGATCACGGCCGGCATCCTGGTCGCCGCGTTCGTCTCCGTGCTCCCGTGTCTCTACGTCGCCGCCGCCCTGCTCGGCATCGGGATCGGCGTCTCGACGCCTTTCGCCTTCGCGCATCTCGCCGAGACGACACCACCCGAACGGATGGGGCGCACGATGGGCACGGCCGAACTCGGCCGCGAGCTCGGCGATGCCGGTGGGCCGCTGCTGATCGGAGCCGTCGCGGTGGCGGCGACGCTTCCCTGGGGTCTCGCGGCACTCGCGGTCGTGGTCGCCGCTTCGGGAGCGACCACCCGGGTCCTGCCGCGATCACCGGGAGGAGAGCGGGCGGAGAGCGACACCTGATGCACTTTCGTCGCCGACGCAGGCCGCCCGATGGAACCGGATCTCCGTGCCGAACGAATACCTAGTGTGAGCAACGACAACGACATCATCCGCGAATCGCTCGAGGCCGCGGAACGGTTCTCCGAGATCTTCGAGCGACATATCGGCGCCGTCTCGGCCTACGTCGCCCGCCGCGTCGGACCGGCTGCGAGCGATGACATCGTGAGCGAGACGTTCCTGATCGCGTTCCGCAAGCGGAGGCGCTACGACTTGACGCGGAGTTCCGCGCTGCCCTGGCTGATGGGCATCGCGACGAATGTCCTCGGACAGCACCGAAGGGACCAGGCGCAACACTGGCGCGCGCTGCAGGCGTCCGTCGGTCAGCACGACCAGGTGGCTGCCGACGATCACGACCGCTCCTCCTCGCAGCTCGATGCAGCAGGCGAGATCGAGCGCCTCTACCCCCGCATCGCCGCGCTGACGGCCCGTGACCGCGAGGTGCTCTTCCTGCACGCCGCGGCGATCTCACATACGAGCAGATCGCCGCGGCGCTCGCGATCCCGGTCGGTACCGTGCGTTCACGCCTCAGCCGCATCAGGGCGAAGCTCGCCGCTCCTCCGCCGCCGGCGGCTCCACCCCACCGGCCGCGCGCGGCGACCACCCACATCCGACTTGCCGAGAAAGAGACCATCCATGGACATCCTTGACACCGTGCGGGAGATGAAGCCCACCTACCCCACATCGCCGCAGGCACCTCGCCGCGCCCTCCACCAGGCGATCGCGCAGTCGCGACGTCGCCGCCCACTCGGACGGATCATCGGGATCTCCCTCGCGGGCACGGCGGTCGCCGCGGTCGCCGTCGCCGCCTCCGTACTCATCCCGCCGGGAGTCGTCGGCCAACCGCCGGCCGCCTCGGCATCGACCTATCTCAACGAGACCGCGGCCTCCATCCGATCGGCTGCCGCGCAGCCGGTCCAGGTGACCATGGCGACCAGACACCTGCGCCTCGTCGGTGGTCGGAATGAGCAGTCCCCTCCGTTCGGCAGCTTCAGGACGGATGCCACGGGTGCCGTCGTCACCGAATCGGCTGTGACGTATCTCCATGCGGCGGACGGAAGCTCGTCACAGACGTCGCACACCGAGTTGCACGCCACCGAGACCTACGGCGACGCCACGGCCGTCCACCGCGTCTGGACTTCGTACTACGGGTCATCCTTCCCCATCGGCGCGGAGCCCCTCACGGTGCGCGATGTCGACGTCGACGCCCCTCCCATCGGGGAACTCCCGGTGTCGACCACCGACTTCCCGTCGGACCCCGCGGCCTTCCTCGCCGCATGGACGACCGGCATGGAGGATCAACTGATCGCTGCCAAAGCAGAAGCGGCGAGGATGCCCATGGACGGCGAACCGGAGTCGAACGGACTGTACGCGAGCATCGAGGAACGGCTCGACATCCCCGCCGCGGAGCATATGCTCAACGAACTCGGACATTCAGTGCCCATCCTCTCCGCCTCCCCGGAGTATCGCGCGACGTTCCTGGAGGCACTCGCCCTGGCAGACGGGATGGCAGTTGAGAACGACGCCTCCGCCGACAAGATCCTGGTGTACGAGACCGACGACGCCCGCTTCCGCCTGACGGTCAATCCCCCGACCGGCTCCATCCTCCGGATCGAGAAGTTCCTGCTCCGGGTTCCCCCCGGTCCCGGGAACGTGTCCATCGAAGACACCACTCCCGTCGAGGTCGGCTCCGCATCCTTCCTCCCGAAGGAGATTCCGGATTTCGCGGTGACCTTCACGACGGAACCGGTGGGCTGAGCCCGGCGCTCCGCAGTGCGCCTCCGCATCCTCTCGGGTGCGGAGGCGCACTGTCGCCGGGCTCAGTCCGCCGCCGGCACCGCCGCGATCACCCGGATCTCCCTCGTCGCGGCATCACCGAGGATGCGCAGCGCCTCCTGATAGGCCTCGGAATGGTACGCCGCCACCGCAGCCTCGAGATCCGGGAACTCGATGATCGTCGTGCGCAACGCCGACTCGCCTTCCAGCACTGCGAGAGGCGCACCCCGCGCGAGGAACCTTCCGCCCCCGGCCCGCATCGCGGGACCTGCGCGCTCGACGTACCGCGCAAGCGTTTCGTGATCTCGAATGCTCGTGAACGTGTTCACCCAATAGACAGTCACCGTGATGCTCTCCCGTCCATCTCGGAGAGTCCATCCTGAGCGACCGGCGTATGTCCGACCAGGCCGAGAACCGCCGACGATCGACTCGATCCTGCCGATTCCGCTCGAACGCGGGCTCGGCGCCGACTCGGTGTTCGTGCGGGCCAGGACCGGGCCGACCGCTACCGGAGCAGCATCAACGACTACTTCCCGTCGCCAGCGCGAGATCGGCGGATCGGCCGGAGAACTGTTCGGACGATCCCCACCACGACTGCTCCCACGACGCCGCCCACCGTGTTCCAGACGATGTCCTGCACGTCGGGAACGCGACCGGGTATCGAGGCCTGTACGTGTTCGATCGCGAACGATGCACCGAACACCAACACGGGCGCGAGTATCCAGAGGCGCCTGCTGAGCGCGAGCGCCACTGCGGTTCCGAGCGGCACGAAGAGCAGAGCATTGAGAGTGCTCTCCAGCTGGAGATAGCTCATCAGTTCGACCAGCGGCGCGGCGAAGACGTGGGCGAAGTCCATGAAGAGCGCGCGGGCAGGACCCGCGAATCGGCGCGGCGTCAGTGTGACGGCGACGACCGCCAGCGCCGCGAGACCCGCGACGAGCAGCCGGGGACCGGAGGATGCACGAGGGCGAGCAGAGGGGTTCATATGTCCACCCCACCGCATCCGATGTTGCGTGAGCGTATGCGTTTCGGTCGGCAACCTTCAGAGGTGGAACGCGATCAGCGCCGGAATCCCCGGGTCATGTAGGTTTCCGCTCGAGATGGCAGCCGTTACTCGGGAATCCACGGTAATTGGCAGTGGCTTCCGGTCGGGATTCCACATGAGATGGCGGATTCCTACACGCCGCTCTGTCCCTCTGGCTCCGCATCAGCACAGCTTCGGCGCCAGTAGTAGGGGGGCTCGGCCCGCAGCGGCGCCTCGTGGAGCTCCGTGCTGGAAACGTTGTCGGATGATTTATTTAGCGCGGCGAGTCAACGTCTACCGATGCGATCATGATCTGGTGGCGTCCATCAGCTTCCTTCATCACAACCAACGGGTTGTGGATCTAGAACGCCGAGGGGCGGAGATGACGAGCAACATGATCTACAGGATCCGCCGCTCCGGCACACTCGATTGGCCGATAAAGGTGCCCACCCCTGAAGGCCCGCACTTCGTCTACCACCAGGCTCGGCATCTCTTCCTCGGTCGATCCGGGCGAGGACCGCTACACGTCGCATGGGACACCAACCTTCTGCTCGACTATTTCGACCATGGGGCCGCCCTCTGGGACAACGAGTCCCTCGCGGAACGATGCCCGGGCGAGTACGGCGAAGAGCTTGAGGCCCTACAAGTGATCATCAGCTTATGGGTTGTCCGAGATATCAGATTCCACATCCTCGAAGGAACGATCGCCGATTCCCGAACCCCGCTGTCCGATGAACGACGCGCGAGACGGCGGCAGGCATGGCGAGAGTTCTGTGACGCACTCGCCCTGGTCGCCGACGACGAGAGTCTGCGGATCGACACGCTCCTGCTCCCGAGATCTGCACTGCAGAACGCCCTCGCCATGGTCCCCGCGGGGAACGACCGCCGCCTTGTTGCTGAAGCCGTTCAAAGCCGCCTCCATGTTTTCCTCACACGCGACAAGGGGGTGCTCGCGGCAAAGGAAGCGCTTCGCCCATTCGGCCTCCTGATCATGTCCCCAGGAGACCTACTCGAGGCGCTCGCGGCCGCCGGTGCTATCCACTGCCTGCTTGACCGACGGCACCTGTACTGGCCAATGCCTGATCAACAGCGAGTCTCTCACCTGATTCGCGCGCTCGATCCAACTGAGTTCAGAGCATGAACGGGACCCGACGCACCGAGCCGGACTGCACGCCAGGCTTTACTGACGCTCGAGGAAGCTTGACCCGTCCGTACCAAGAGGAAACGTCGGTGACACTTGCCGTTGCCCATACTCACGATGACCGACAGGCTGCCCGGTCGTGAAGTCCGTTGCCGTGACTCCGATCCGACGCTGATGAATCTTCCGCTGGTACTCGTCTACGTCCGTTCCCGCGTGCCCGCCAAGCGCCGCTGCGAAGGCACTTGCGAGCTCGAGGATCTGCAAGGTCACCGTGATCGCTACTTCCCGGCTATCCATAAATGGCGCCTCATCGTATGTGCCCACGACGTTCGGGAGAAACCACCCTCGAGTGTGGGTTGCGCCCGAACCCAGCGCCCAGTCCCAGTAGCCGACCGGCAGGTAGCGCTTGTACGCATCGGTGGTGTTGAAGCTGACGTTCTCGGTCTCTTCGCAGAAGGTGAGGTTCACTGTGAACTCAGCGCGACGTTGTCCGGCGAGGCGCACGAACCCATTGCTCTCGAGGTAGCCATGCATGGTGGTGATGTTCTCACGTGACTCACGAGCGTCACTGTCGCCGTGAACGCCGAACGCCTCCGCAGTACGAAGGTTGTCCTCGATCGACTCGAGCTGGTACGCGCTCATCCGCAACAAGGTGTGGGCTGGTGAGACCTTTGGGTCATGAATGTGGCAAAAGCGCAGGATCGCCTCGCCAGCCGATCGCGCGAGAACCATAGCGCTCACAGGGGCGCCGCCGGATTCGAAAAGCGTGATGACTCCACCGACGAGGTCAGCCACCGCGCGGATCGAGCGCTCCATATCGATCTTGCTCTGCAGTACCACTTCGGCGAGGAACTCAGCGCATTCATGCCCCTCCACGAACTCGCGGAGCGCCGTGCGCGGGGCACCCTCAACGAGATCGGCGCCAGCAGCCAGCGCGTCGGCGATCAGCGGGAGGGCATCGTCGAGCGTCGAACGCAAGAGCCGGGCGCACCACTCCGGTGATCCGACCTCCCGGCGTCCGGTACGCGCACCCTTGTCACTTTCAGTCCGCACTGCTGATGCCGTGAGTCAGAGAACGTCCGAGAGAAGGCGGCCGATCGCGGCACCAAGAGGAATCGGCACAGCGTTGCCGATCTGCCGTGCGATGTCCGTGCGCGAACCTACGAACCGATGCGCGGGGCCGAACCCTTGAAGCACGGCCGCTTCATAGTGAGTGATCGCCCGATCCTCCTCCGGGTGGATGTACCGCCCCTTCTCGGGCTTGAAGAACTCGGTGCGAATCGTCACCGCGGGACGGTCCCAGTGGAGACGACCCATGACATCCCCCGAGCCCGTCTTGTGCGTGGTCCAGCACGGTGCCATCAGATCCGGATACGGCTCCAGGTTGCGTCGGTTGCCACCGGCCGGGATCACGGCGAACCGCTTGAGCGAGAGATCTGTGTACCTACGGCTCCAGTGCAGATCGCGTACTGAGAATGCCCCTGCGTACTGCCTGCCCGCGAACTCGGTCCGACGGCGATCGAACAGTTCGTCACGGTCGGGAACGCGGGGCAGGCGACCGAGCGCGTCCTTCACGGTCACGTATGGCTTCAGTCCGTCGATCTCGGGAGCGGCCGAGTGCGTCGGCTCAGGGAAGCCCGGAAAGCCAAGATCTCTGCGGTAGCCGATGATCACCGTTCGTCGTCGAGACTGCGGAGCCCCGAAGTCCGCAGAGTTCAAGACTTCCGCCCGGAAGTCGTACTCAGCGAGCATTCCGCCCTCGGAGGTTGCTTCCTTGAACTGTCGGTACTGAGGCGACTTCTTGAACTCGGCGACGTTCTCGACCACGAAGTACTTCGGTCGTGCGCGCCGGATCGTCTGCGCGTACTCCTGCCAGAGCGAGTTGCGCTCGTCCTCTACGTCCTGTTTCCCAAGGCTGGAGAATCCCTGGCAGGGAGGGCCTCCGATGATCAAGTCCGCGCGCGGCACTTCCTCCTCGGCGAGCCATGTCTTGATGTCACCTGCGTAGACGATGCCTTCACCGTAGGTCGCCTCATACGAGGCCGCGGCTGCACGATCCACCTCCACTGCGCCGACGGTTCGGAATCGGTCCGAGGCCGCATGAAGCCCCGCCGTGAGTCCACCCGCCCCGGCGAACAGGTCCAGCACTCTGATCTCACGGGTCACTTCGTCATCGTAATCAGCCTTCAGCCCACCCGCCCGCCGGCGCGCCGGCGCACTCATGAACCTGCTCCCAAGGCGGCCCGCACCTCGGGGAGCACACCACTAAGCAGCCCCGTCACCTCGCTTCCGCCGAGAACGAGTTGCCGATCCAGGAGTCGGTTACCCGTCTCGCAGGAGGTCTCGCTCACCAGGGCGCAGCCGTGACAGGCCGAAAGGTTCAGCTGGGATGATCCTTGCCGATCGCTCTCGATGCACACCGGGTCGTTCGAACAAACGTCGCCATCGTCCAGTGCTGCAATGAGCAGGGGGATCAACAGGTTCGGGGCTCCGAGGCGAACAAGGCCACCGAGAGTCCCCTGCGCGTCGCCGGCCGCGGTGTAGATGAGAATGCCCGCCGTGTGATCAGGTCGTTCAGTGCTTGCGTAAACCCGTTCCTGCAGGGCCGCCGACGAGTAGCCGCTGGCGAATGCGAGGCGACGGATCAACAGATGAGCGATCGTGTGCAGCGCGATGAAGCGGGGTTCCGGGACGTCGAGGCGCGAGCGAGCCCACTCCAGCTGTTCACGACGTTCCATAAGGATGTGCGCACGGGCTTGCACGTCTGGACGGGACTCCCACGCCTGCAACGCCAGCTCGTCGAACTGTAGAAAAACTCCCTCGCCGAAGAGCTCCAGCGATGGGTACACCGGACGCTGTTTCGGATCCTGACCCAGGTCGGCGCTGATGAAGGAGGCGCTCGGGCTGTACCTGCGGAACCCTTTGAGAGCGCGCACTTCGCGGACGCGGTGTACCTGCCCGATCCCGGCAATCACACCGCGAAGCTCAGACGGCCCGGAAGTGATGGACTCGTCGGACCAGCCATCGACGACGAAGTCGCTGACATCCTGATCTTTGCCACCAGCGATCTTCTTCACAAATGCAGCCCACTCGCCGTCCTTGAGCGCATGCATCCCGGTGTCAGCTGAGTGCTCTTCTCCCCCGGCGACAGACAAGACCGTGTCGGTACCGGCGCCGATCTCCTCCGCGATCCATTCGGCGATCATCTCGGATTTCGGCCCGCCGTTGTCATCGATGAGGCGCTGGAAGTAGTCGTGAGCCCGGATCTTTGCGATCAGATCTTCCGACCGCGTCTTCTCCTCGGGGATGTCGAGCGCGGAGACGCGGTCGGCGATATAGTTTCCAGTCGCCCCGCGCTGGACCGCGACGAGGTCCGCTTCGCAGGGCTCGGACACCGAGTCCTCTGGCTCCCACGGCTGTCGACCGTTACACCGGATCCCGTCGCGGTGGAGCGCACCTTCACCTACGAGGTCCGAGAGGGAACGCGACCGCTTGCACCCGTCGCAGACGACGCGGAGAGATGCGAGACCTTCGCCGCTCGCATTGGAACGCACGAAACGCAGTTCCTTGTACGCGCGGCAGACGCGGACCTCCTCGGTCATGCCCTTGTCGCGCCCACGATGGGCCCACATAAACCACGGCACATCCTGTACATGGCTACCCGTCTTGCAGACGGCGACGTACCGCATCGGAACGAGCACACCGCCGCATCCGCACCGGTTCCGGAACCGCCCTTTGTCGATCGTCGTGAGCTTGGAGAGCTTGAGACATCGCTCGCAGAAGCGCCACGCCGGGAATCGCCAGTAGGGAAGACTCGCGGTCTCCTGCCCCGCTCTGCCGGCATGCGAAGGGGCCTGGCGGAGCACGGGACGCGGGTGCCCGATCTGCACGAGTTGGTCGACGAGGCGGTCGCAGTGGATCTCCGGTGCGACCTTCCGATCCCACCATGATGTGTCGGGCGCGATGATGGATTCTCCCCGAATGTCGACGATCGCGCCCACGCCGAACGGCGAGACGGTCTCCGACAGACGGAGATCATGAAGGATCTTCTGCACGCTGCACCTCCCGCTCGGGCTCCTGGACCTCGACGGCGACATTCGGCTCGACGGAGCGCATCGAGTCGCCCACCAGCCATTCATCGCCCGTCTGTCCGAAGCGCTTCACCAGTGCCCGGTCCGCCGCTTGACGGTGCTCGTATCGAAGACGCTCTCCGGCGTCGCGGGCTTCCTGGGCCTTTCGATCCCATTCCCGAAGAAGCCTCCAGACCTGGTCGCCGACCGCATCCACTTCCTCCTCCTCCTCGGACTCCCGGACCAGGTTCAGAAAACGCCCGATCAACGTCACGACCGAGTTCCGGAAGCGGTCGTCGGACAGATCGAATGCACCGGCGTCGCTGTCCCCGGCGAGCACCGGCAGTGAGTGGCGGAACAACGAGACAAGCGCCCCCGCGAGTGAGCGATCTCGAGAGGAGAGGGACCAGGGTGTCACGCTCGTCGGCTCGACGCTTCTGTATAACGCATCGTGGTAGCCCCGAAAGGTCTCAAAATGGGATCGGTCACGAGCTCGGTTCGACCGGAACAACGTCACCACGATGCCGTTCACGGACCCGCGGCCCACTCGACTCGTGGCTTGGATGTACTCCGCCGTCGTCTTCGGCTGTCCGACCATCAGCATCAGAGCGAGTCGTTGAACGTCGATCCCGACCGACAGCATGTTCGAGGACAGCACCGCGTCCACAGCCTCGCCGGATTCGTCCACGCTGAGGCGGAGCTGGCGCAGGTCCTTCGGCAGCTCTTCAGGTCCGCGGCGGCTCGTGAGCTCGAGCACCCGGTCCGCACGCACAGTCCTAAGTCCGAGCCCAAGCCGATCCGCACGGGTTCCGAGACGACCGTTGATATCGTCCAGGAGCAACGCCCCCGTACGCCCGAGCTCCCGAAGACTGTTGTGATACATCACGAAGGTCCAATAGGGGTCGACTTGATCTCCGATGCGATCCGTGCCGACCAGGATGCCTGGCAGCTCGAGCAGTGGCGAAGCCGCGGCAACGAGGGCGGTGGCCTGCGAGACGCTCTGCGGCATCATTCCGGCGTACAGCCGGCCCTCGCCACTGGCCACCGGACTGGCGAAGAACGTGGTGTCGCCGTCGAGGCCTGCTGGCGGGTAGAGCGCCACCTGTCGGCCGTACAGACCCCGCACCTGAGACCCGGATGCTCGGATCGTCGCCGTCGAGGCGACGATCTTCGGCGTGGAGCCCGCTCGATTCAGCAGCAGCTGGATAACAGCATCGAAGACTGCGACGGTGGTACCGAGCGGGCCGGACAGCAGGTGGAGCTCGTCCTGGATGACGAGCGACGGCTGCCGGTAAGGCGTACCGATGCCGAGGAGCCGTCCGGCGGAGTCTTTGAATTGAAGACGGGCGAACTTATCGACCGTGGCCAGCAGGAAGGTCGGCGGCTCCTCGTAGAGCAGCTCGTCCACGACGTTCATCGGGAGATCGCGACGCGAGAACTCACAATCAGAGTCCACGCATCGGAAGACCACATCGTTGCCCACTTTGCGGGCGCCGTACAGCCGGCGCGTGTCGTCCTTCTTGACCGGGACCAATTCGGCCAGGCACCAAGGGCACTCCGTGATCTGGAACTCGTTCGCATCCTGCGGATGCTGAGCCTTGTAGAGCCGGTCAAGGGCATACCTCGCGTCGGAGCGGGTGCCCGGGGTCGCCTCGTTCCCGACCCAGAGTCCGATCGAGAATCTCCCCATCCCCTTGGCTCTGGAGTCCGTCGCACGAAGCAGTTCCATCGCACAGATCAACGAGGCGGCGCGTTGGAACTGCTGCGAAGTGAGCAGTCGCAGAGTGTAGCGCGTGATCACCGCAGTGCCGCCACCGGCCCCTCCGTGCTCGATCCGGCGCAGGAAGATCACGACAGCAGCGAGAGCCAGGTACGCTTCGGTCTTTCCGCCGCCGGTCGGGAACCAGATCAGGTCGACCAACGATCGATCAGGGTGAGTGTCGTCGACTGTCGATGCCAGCGCCACCAGCAGGAAGCCGAGCTGGAACGGACGCCACTCCGGCTGCGGATCCTTCTCGCCGCGACCGATTGCCGCCTGGCGCATCTGGAGGCGCATGGCAGACATGGCGAGTGAGAACGCTGACCGGAGCGCGGTCGACTCAGGATTCGCGAGCAGGTCGACTCCCTGCCACATCCGTTCGGCCGTGATGCCCGCGCGCCCGGCGATCGACTCGGCGTCCGGGCCGAGCTCTGAAGACTGCACCTGCTGATCCGCGACCCACTCGGAGAAGGCGTCGACGAAGGAACCGAGTGCCTCCAGCACTGATGCCGGCTCCAAGCCGATCGTTGCGAGGAACGCCAGGTCGAGCGCGGGTCGAGCACGATCGTTGAGCTTGTCCCCTCCGGCTTGCTCGATCGCCGGCACGACGAAGTGCGGCACTGGGTCGAGCTTGATACGAACGCAGTTCCCTCCCTCGTCCGTCTCCCAGTCCGCGGCCATTCCGTGTCCGACCGCGAAGACCTTGCGGCTCCGGTACCTCAGACGGAGTTCAGCGGCCTCCGGGTCGACGTCGATCGCACGCGACGCGTCGTACTCGAGAATGCTGGCGCCATCGACCGGCCGCGCGGACAGATCGACCTGGAACAGCATGAGCGGGATATCGGTTCGATCCTCGCCTGTCGTCTTCGTCCGTAGTCGGACATGAAGCGTGACGAGCCAGTTCGAGGACCCGTATGGCCGCCACCGGGTGCCGATCTCGAACGGTACATCGCCGGCGTCCAGCTGCCGCAGCTGCGTCTTTCCTCGCGTGAGCTCGATGTTGCGGAACTCGTGACCGGTGCGTTGCCATCGCTGCGGGCCGTCGTCCTCGATCAGCGCATAGGTGCCGGCGGAGAAGTCGCAGCGCACGGATTCCGAATCCGTGACGAAGGAGATCGCAGCGGAGGACGGTCGCCAATCCTCGGCGATCGGGTTCGTCGCTTCGTCCTCTTCGACATCGCCTTCTTCGACGTCGGCCATGACGAGCTGCTGCGGATCGTTCTCTCCTGCAGTAACGCTTCCCAGCGGTGCCGCCTCGTCATCGGAGGGGAAGAGCATGCCGACCGCGTACTGCAGCGAGGGTCGGTTCTCGATGAGCACTTCGTCCTCGCCCTGCTCGGGTCCGACGTAGGCAGCACGGAGATGGTCCAGCGCGCGCGCTTGAGCTGGGGTGAGTGTCACGAAGGCACCTCCATCCTGCGCACGAGCGCCTGCAGGCGTCGACGGTCGGCATCGGTGCAGAAGACATGGAGTGTCACACGCGCGCGCGTCACCGCGACATAGAGCGCTGCGAGTGCGGAGTCCGAGTACTCCGTCGGCAGCTCGCAGACGAGGACGTGCTCCGCTTCGAGCCCCTTGGCGACCCTGGGGCTGAGAACCCGGATACCGTCCACGGTCTCATCGAGCGGTTCGACCGCAGCCGCCGGAATGACCCAGATGTCGGAAGCATTCACGCCCTCCTTCTTGAAGGACTTCGCGACGCGGATCGCCCGAGCCCGAGACTCCCCCTCGGCTACGGTCTCCCACTGGATCCGCTCACCATTCACGATCCCCGGGTCGCCGACATCGGCGCCGAGATACTCCTGGACCAGGTGGACGATCGCACGGGTGTTGCGCACATTCTTGCTCAAGTCGTATTCGATGCCTTCAACTCGGACGATCTCGAAGACCTCCTCATCGAAACGGCCGTCCACATGAGCCTGGTTGTTCTGGTCGAGGAACATCCTCCAGCGACCCTGCCCTCGGCCGCCTACGACGACCCGGTCGAAGATATCCATTGCATCGGCGTACATCAGATCCTGCGCCTCGTCGACGAGCAGCACGTCGAACTGCAAAGAAGGGTCGATCGCACCGAACTCGCGCACCTCGATCGCTCGCCCGACCAAGCGCGGCTCGAAGAACGTTCGGAGGCCAGGCGACCTGAACGTGACGAGAACGGAACGTCCGGCCGCGGCTTCCTGTTTCGCCGCCTCTGCAAGAACGACCGACTTCCCGGTGCCGGCACCGCCCAGCACGAGGATGCGCTGATTCTTCGATAGACCGGCGAGAACTCTCGCCTGCTCCGACGTGGCGGTGTTCTGTTCATCAACCACGGCGCCACGCTGTGCGTCGATGACTGGCAGGCGCGAGAACTCTCCGAAGAGTCGCTCGCGCAGCTGATCGACTCGAACTGTGGACGCGCCTCTCGGAGCGCTCGCTGACGCACTGGCCACCGCGTCGAGCGCAGAGGTCAAAGCATCGACCGTCATGGACTCCTTCGCCAGCCAGTGCGTGGTCTTCCATGCGACGTCCGTCGGCGGATGATCGATATCCGGCGTAACAGCGATAGCCTCCGAGGGATACCAACCCAGCCCGTCCTCCTTGAGGATCTCCCTCAGAGCGAACATCGCATCTCGAGCCTGGTCGATGGGCGACGACTTCAGCTTGTGGTTGTCACCGTGCCTATCGATGGTGTACCAGGCGCCGTCGAACTTCTTCACACCACCGCCCTTCACCTCAGCGATGATCGCGACCCCCTTCCAGAGGATGATGAAGTCGGCCTCGGCCATCTGCTTCCCCGGAGCGGACCGAAGCTTGACCGAGTGGAACGCGACCGCGTCGGCCCTCGGCACGGCGTGGAGGAGTCGAGCCAGCTTGCGTTCGGCGTCGCTCTGCGCGGTGAGTTCGATGTCCCGAAGGTCCGGGCTGAGGATCACGACTGCTGCTCCTGCCACAGCTCTTCGTACTCGCGGAAACCGAGCAGATTGTTGATGTCGGTGCTGCCGAAGTTGTCGGCCATATCGACGATAAGGCACACGTCCTTGCCGCCATTTCTCGGACCGCGCAGACCGCGACCGGCCATCTGGATGTAGGCGTTCGGACTGAACGTCGGGCGCGCGATGTAGAGCGCCGTCACACCCGGCGCATCGAAGCCCTGCGTCAGAAGGTCGCAGTTGGCGAGCACCTGGATCTCGCCGTCTTTGAAGCGCTTAATCACGTCACGCCGTTCCTGTCGGCCGGTCTGACCGCTGACTGACGCGGCTTCGACGCCGCGGTATCGCAACGTCGCAGCGAGCACCTGCGCAGACAGGACGTTCGGTGTGAACACGAGAACCGAACGTCCGCGATCTGCCTCCAGGTTCATGATGCTCTCGACCAGAACCCCCATGCGGGCGTGGTCCGCCGCCACACGGTCGAGCACCTGAACGCTCACGCGATTGGTCCGCATCGCCTCGCGCGCTTCATCGTCGGAGAGTCGGACCTGCGCGCCTTGAAGCACGTCGTGCTTCACCTTCGCGAGCACTCCGATCGCCACAAGCTCCTGATACGGATTCTCCTCGAACGCGGCAAGCTTCTTCCGTCCGAAGCGAGCGGCCAACTGATCCGTCGCCTGTACAGAGGTCCCCTTGAACGGCGTTGCCGACAGGCCGATGAGCGGTCGTTCGAAGCTGCGCCCGTCGACGCCGAGCCACGAGAGTATGCGTGTGTACCGTGTCGACGTGCCTGCGACGTGTCCTTCGTCGACGAACACCGCGGCGGCCTTGCTCAGCCACTCGTACTCGGCGCTGCCGAGGATCACTTCGAGCTTCGCGTCCGTGGCGACAACCACGCTGAGAGCGGTGTCCGGCTCGTGGACATCGTTGCTCTCCCACAGCCGGCCGATGGTCAGCGGCAGGTCGACTCGCTGCTCGGTGCAGAGCCCTCGCCAGACCTCGCTGAACGTCTGCACCGCCTGCTCGCACAGCTCCTGTGACTGTGCGATCCAGAGAACCGGTCCGTGGAGCTCCCCGTCAATGAACAGCTGGAGGATCGTCTGCGTCGCCACACGAGTCTTGCCAGCACCGGTGGGAAGCTCAACCATCGCCTTGGCGCGGCGGGCCGCTTCACCGACCTCGAGGAGCGTCGATCGAAGGTCTGCGCTGATGCGCACTTGATAGTCGTGGAGGGGCGGCAGGATCGTCGCCCCGGGCACGACGAACTCTGCGTCCTGTCGCTGCGTGCGCTGGCCAGCGAACTCCGAGGCGAAGCCCATCTTCCTGAGCCAGCTGATCGTCGCGGCTCCGCCCGCCCATTGCGTGGGGACATCCGGGAAGCCCTCTCGACGAAACAGATCGGCGAGCTCGCGGATCGTGTCCTTGCCGTACACCGACAAGCACAGTTCGGCGACCGAGGTCTTCTTCGATACCAGGCCCTGAGCCTCCAGGCCCTGCCATAGCCCTCTCGGAAGCTTCTCCCGCAGATCGTCCTCGCCGAAGTACACCTCGAGACGCGCGATGTCGGTCGACGCTGCCAGCGCATCCTGTCGGATCAGCTCCAGATGGTGATCGAGTCCGACCTTCAGCACACGATCGATATCGGCATTGTTAAGGCCCAAATCGAACGCCTCATTGGCTGCACGCAGAGTCGCCTTCTCATCGAAGGCCGTGACGACCACAAGGCTTACCCCGTCGCGGTATGAGTCGAGCGACTGGGTCTCGACGCCGTCCTCTGTGGTCACCCACTTCGCGACCGACTCGGCCCTCGCCAAAGTCGCGCTGCTCAAGTCGTCCCCGCTCGGCCAGCCGCGGAGACCGGTGAACACGTCGAGCAGTCGCTCCGCATCCTGCTGACCGTCGATGCGGATCGAGAATGCGAAGCTGTCTTCGAAGCGCTTGCACCCGACTTCCGTCGCAAGCCGTTCCGCTTGTGACTCGGACGTTTTCAGGTACGGCCTCTGGTGCTGGGCGAGATAGTCGCGCTGCTCGTCGTCGACTGCCACGTATATCGTGCCCGAAGGGCGCGACTCGAGCACACGCCCCACCCGCGCGGGGACACGAGGCGGCCGCCCCTCCGGATAGGCGAGCGGAACGACGTCGAGTATGAACCGGACGAGCAGTGCATCGTCGAATCCCGGGGGAAGCAGCTCGACGGCAAGCGCATCACGAAGGACCGCTGCCGGGATCACCCCGAGCTCCTGCGGCAGACGAAGCGTATCGACGACGCTCCGGGGCCCATCGTAGAGGGGCAGCAGATCGCGATACTCCACCAGCGACGGCGCAACGACATCAGTGATCGGTCTGAACCCGCGCGAGGTTCGGAGCAGGCCTGCACGCTCGGCGGCCCAGCGGACAGGCGACTTCACGCGGTATGAGACTCCCGTCGCCGTGTCCTCACAGTCCCACGGCGCATCCCCGAACTCGAGGAGCCCCCTCGTCCATGCCTCGCGCAACTGTTCCGAGGCCTCTGCCTCCTGGAGTAGAAACAGGGCCGAGAACGGTCCCGCCGAGTGGCCCTGACTCGGGTAGAGGGTGATCCGCTCGATCGGGCGGTCTCCCGGCGTCAGCCTGCTGTTGAGGTCTGCGATCACCCAGTCCCGGTAGTCGTCGGCTGCGGACTCGTCTTCGAACGAGTAGTCGCGGACTGGTGCGTTGACGACGCCTAAGTCGTGGGCGAGGGCGGGGACGCATCGCTGCCGATCGAGCAGGAGACCTCCGTCGGCCGAGGGTAGCTCGCCGTCGATGTCGAGGACCTGCTGCGGCCAGAGCCAGCCTCCGTCGCGCGTCGGAACGAGGACCTGCGCGGTCGGATTTGCCCGAACCGCGGAGAGGGCATCCCTGGCACTCACTCCGAGAGCCGCATCCCAGAACTTCTCCTGCAACTCCGGAGTAGCACCCGTCGTCAGTTTGGCCAGCCGAGCAGTGAGGATCGCGACGGGGTCCAGATCTCGGAATCCTGCGGAACGGAGCATCTTCTCCATCTCCGGGTACTCCAGGAACTCCGGCACGACGAACACCGCACCTTCGATGTCGAGGTCGTCCGCCTTCGAAAGGAACACCAGTGAGCGATCCGCGAACGCACGGAGCCCGTTCGTGGTCGGGATGACTCGAGCCTTCTCCGCCTCTTCTGCACCGCGATTCGCCATGACGACCTTGAGGGCGTTCGCCGCGGACTCGACATCCTGGCCCTCGGCCCACTCCCGGAGCCAGGACTGAATACCGCGCTTCGGCACGAACTCCAGCGCGCGTTTCATGTCGCGCCCGTC
The DNA here is from genome assembly GCF_005502545.1 of Microbacterium sp. Beta. Classification (NCBI taxonomy): domain Bacteria; kingdom Bacillati; phylum Actinomycetota; class Actinomycetes; order Micrococcales; family Microbacteriaceae; genus Microbacterium; species Microbacterium sp. Beta. The sequence continues at coordinate 26,140 of NZ_SCOG01000020.1, read as the reverse complement.
CTCATCGAACTTCCCCGGATCGACGCTCACGGCGAAGAGCTGGCGGAGCCGGGTAAAGCGCTGTGTCGAGGCGTAGCACTTCCAGTGCGGAACGTTCGACGATGTGTTGGGCGACTCCGTCCAGGCACGGTATCCGTTGTTGGAGTCATCTCTCAGCGGCGCAGACAGACCCTTCCATTCGCATGTCAAATCCAGCGGCACGAGGTCTGCCGGCGCCTTAAGTTCGCCATACGCGTCTGGAATCAGCTTAGAGACTGCGGCGATCGGCGGCACCAGCGCACACAGTACCTCGTCGCCGAAAAAGGTCGCTTCGCGCCCACGTGCCGGGAGGTAATCGAGTTGCGCAGCCGGGTCTTCGGCCGTGCTGACGTTCGGGAGGATTTCGACGAACATTTCAGCGAGCGTCGCCAGCACCTCGCGGTTGTATCCGTTCCGGAGCAGAGTTGTGCGGTCGTCGTTCACACTCCACGGGGCGTTGAAAAACGCGGTGGCCGATGTCCGATCCTGCAGAGGGAAGTAGCTCCAGAACTGGCCGATCTGCGTGCCAGCGTCCCCGGCCTCGGGGTTGGCTCGGCGGGGCTTGACGGGTATCGCGATGCTGACCTTGATCTCGTTGCGGGAGACCGCTTCGCCGACCTCGCGTCGAGCCGCCGGGCTCGGAGCGTGCATCCGCTCGTTGACGAGCCATTCGTCACCCGTCGAGTCAGGACGCTCGATCTTGTACCGGCCGTTCCCGAGGTCCTTCGACACGTGGCTTGTCGCAAACCCTCGGTCTCCGAGGACAGTGAGCCTGACCTCCCGCACTGCGCTGACGAACAGAAGGAATTCGGACGTGAATGTCTCCATCTCTCGACGGATTCTCGCAGTGTCGTGCACACCCGGCAGACGGACTATGGTGCTCGCCCATTCAGCGAGATTCCTGGCGATCGGGTCCTCGTCGAAGAGCCGATCCGCGTCGAGCAGTGTGGCCGTACGGAGCGCGGGTAGCCGCCGGTCGGCGGAGCCGATCCCCTTGATCGCTGACTGCGCCTTGGCGGAGTTGAACTCGAACGACACTGAACGGCTCAGAACCTGTGGTGAGTCGGTGACTGCCAGCACAGACTTGAATCCAAGTCCGAACCGACCGATCTCATCTCCTCGCTTGCCGCTGAGATGAGCGTGGGTGATGGCGATGAGACCGTTTTTGGAGAAGGGCCGGCCGGAGTTCGCGCAGTACAGAACGTTCGTCGTGGGGTCCAGCACGATCTCCACCCGTCCGGGCCCGAGATCCTGGGCACCGCCAGCCATGGCATCGGCGGCGTTCTGAACGAGCTCCAGGAGCGTCCGGTTCGCGTACCCGCCTGTCCGGATGGACTCTTCATGATTTGCATGCTCAGTGATCAGTGTGGGCTTTGCGGAGTAGGCCGCGATCGCACTCTCGAACTGCTCGCCGATCTCGCGCACGAGCTCCGCGTCAGGAGTCCATGCCTCGGTCGTCTTCGACATCCTCCGTACCAATCGCTCTCTCGATCCGTCTCCCCTCAAAGTAGCGGCACCCACGGACTTTCGTCGGCTGAGCGGCTACTGTGCCTCCATGTCCTGGGCAAGCAGCGAGGGGTCACGGCGATCGATGCTCGCGAACCGTGGGCGCGATACGTCACCTGAGGTTGCCGTACGGCGCCGCATTCATGCCATGGGATTACGCTACCGAGTTGACTTCGCACCCATCGGCGGACGGCGGAGAGCCGACATCGTGTTTACGAAGCTGAGGATTGCGGTCTTCATCGACGGATGTTTCTGGCACGGATGCCCCCAGCACGCGACCCTGCCCAAGCGGAATGCCGACTACTGGGTGCCAAAGCTCCGGCAAAACGTTCAACGCGATCGCGAGACAACCACGCTCTTGCACGAAGCGGGTTGGACTGTGCTTCGCTTCTGGGAGCACGAGGATGCAGATGCAGTCGCGCAGGCAATCGTCGACGTCGTGAACACCGACAGCATAGATCCATGGCTCCCTGCGGCGGACGCGTCGGACCGCTGAGAGAGTTCGCGTGCGTCGCAAGACCGTGCGCTCCGTCCGAGGCCGCAGGAAGCGGGCCGTCCCGATCCACTCGAGGTTCCCGGCTGCGGATCGCGCGGCCTAACTGCCGCGGCCGGGGCCAGCCCGTAGCTCGCCGCGCACCGGTCCTGATCCATGCTCAGCGATTCCTGATGTCCACTCCGCAATGTTGCGAGCTACGTCGCAATCCGCGTGATGCCCGCCACGCAGAGATGCCTCCGGATCGTCGTCGGACTGCAGCCGAGCTCGCGAGCAATGCTCGCCGCGGTCCGTCGTTCCGTCTCGTACTGCTCGCGTAGCCACTCGATGTCTACGTGGAATCGCGGCTGGCGACCGGGTCCCGAGGGGATACCGCGCGCGCCTCGAGTCCGAGCGACCGTTTGACGCGAGAGACCGAGCTTGACCGCGGTGGCACGTATTGAAAGGCCCTCGTCGTGTGCCGTGGTGATCGCGATGTCCTCGGGACCGCCACTCGCACCGCGCACCGGACGCCGCGCGACCCATTCGCGGTCACCTGCTCGATCGGGTTTGAACGGTTCTAAGCCAAGCGCGCTCGGGCTCGGATGCCACGACACCGGCTCCTCGATGCCGAGGCGGTCCAGATGCGACGCCCCGACGTCTTTAAGAGCGGAAAGCACCCGAAAGGGCGCGTTCCGTGTGAATCCGTCGACCTCCGAGTCGGTGACGGGTTCCGTCGCAGTGTCAAGCGGCGGAAGGCGTTGGACTCGATCACCGCTCAGCAGACGATGCACGTATGCACGTATGCACGAGCGAGTACTGCTCTGCGCGGGAAGCCGGAATGCACGTTCTGCGCGATGGCGATCCTCTCCCACTCCTCTGGCTGCAGCAGCTCCGTGTAGTCGAGCGAGCGTCGTCGGGCATAGTCAATAGGCGTATCGACCGCATCCAGGAACCGAGCAAGCTGCAGAAGCGTCGGCAGAGTTTCAGACTCCGCACCGCTCCTGCCGAGCGAACGCATCACGTTGGTGACTCGGCGACTCGGTGCGTCCCGATCAAGCAGGCCCAGGCTCGCGGCGTGCGTGAGTCTGCTTCCTGCCAGGACGACCGCGGCAGACAGGGCCGCCGCTGCAATCCTGCGATCAACACGTCGAGGCGCAAGGCGCGCGGTCCACTCCGGCCAGAGAAGCGCGGGAATCTTGGCTGCGCGAGCTGCCGCGTCGCCACCATCGAAAGCCGTCTGAAGGACGAACGTGGCTCGACGTTTCGTACCTCGGGTAGATGCGATCAAGGTCTGCATCTGCGGCGATAGCCCGTCGTACGAGGTGTTGACGTTGACGTTGTCGCGGAGCAGTTCATTGAGCAGGGCACTGTCATGCACCGCCCGACATGCGACGGCATAAGCGGACGCGCGATGAATCGGACCGGCGCCGCCCAATGATGTCCGACTTTCGTCTGGACCCCGTTCCTCCAGGTCGCGACGAGCGAAACCGGCGAGGAGGCCAAGGTCCCCGAGCACACGACTCGCCGGCTGTGGACCCGAGGACCAGATTCCATCAGCAGTACGGGGCTTCGACAGTGCGCGCATGATGAGTCGCTGCGCATCGAGCACGTCAGCGCCGGCATCCATCGCATCAGAGTGATCATCACGAAGATCAGCGCCGCAGGATCTCACCCGTCCGTTGTCGAAGCGCCCTATCGGATTGCGGCACGCGCCTGGTGTCGGCACGAGACGGTGCGGAAGTGCCGTCCGGTGGGGAGACTTTCGGCACGCCGCGCACACGTCGTTGAGGAGCCGATGATGGCGCACACACGCGAACCCGAACGGAAACTGCCACGTCAGTCGCCAACGACCGTTCGAGTCGCGCAAGCAGTCTGGGCAGTACCGCCCGGATGCCCCGCTGATCGGGCTGAAGAGCGATATCGCCCCACGCCGGTCGAACTGGACGGCGTTGGCCGCAAAGCCTTCGCGAGTAGTGGCGCGCAAGACCTCACGCGTCAGTCCTGTGGTCCGTTCCAGGTTGGCCAGCTGCTGGTCATCAAGCTGCACGGACCACGAGGTGCTTCCCAACGGGCCTTGCGCCAGCACACGCAGACCGAGCGCGCGGGCGAGATCTCCGCACGTCGTCCGCAGCGTTGCCGCCATCGTCTCGAACCAGGACCCGAACGGCTCGTCAGGGAGCGGTCGTACGACGAACGGGAGTCGGCGCAATTCCGCCGTCATCACGCAGCTTCTTCCGTTGATCCGTCGTCCAGTTCACGCTTCAGCTTTCGATCGAACTTCTTCTCACGGTCGGCACGCCCGGACTCGGCACCCTCATCCAGCCGGATGGTGTCGAGCAGCGCGCGATCGAGCTTCTCGTGACCGGTGCGGATCGCCCTGGTCGTTCCGCGGCGGATCAGATCCATGAGCGAACCGATGTTGCCGCCTGTGCGGACGAAGATGTACGTCGCCAGTTCCTGGATCATCCGATCGTGACCGTTTGCGAGCACGACCGCTTTGTCCAAGGAGCCCATCAACCTCGCCCACTCGCGTTTGTCGGCCTGGGTCTGCAGCGAGAAGCTGTTCATGCCAAGTACCGTCCAGCGGCGGAATGTCTGCGCGAGCGCCGTATCCTCCCCTGTGCGCCCCTCCTTGAGAAGTCCGCTCTCTCGTAACGCGACTCCAGCGAAGACGAAAGTGGCGTCATACTCGTTAGCGAGCCACTTGAGTTGGTTCGCAACTTGGACGCTGTCGTTGGTCCTCATGTTGAGGAAGTGAAGGTCGTCGATGATGACGAGCCGCGTATCGTGCCTGGCGATGCAGTCGGCCGCGGCACGGGCGAGATCACGTGACAGAGTCAACGACTGCCGGAGCTCGCTCCGAACGCTCGGGTGAGCGTAGAAGCCCAAGAGCATCTGATGCAACGCCTTGATCGTCGGCTTGCCGGCCAGGGTGACGTGGCAAACGGGAATGTGTTTCGTCGTCTGCGTATCCGGGTCGAGGTACTCGCCCGCTTCCGCGACTCGCCGGCGGTGAAAGTCACGCCCGAACATGCGCAGCGCGGTCGTCTTACCCATCGTTGGAGGTGCGTCAATCGCCGCGGCACTCTTGACCCGGTCCGAGTCCTGTTGGTTGCTGTCCACAATGTCCAGCAGATCCTGGTGGAGGCGGTCGACCTGTTCGGACCGCAAGACGATGTTGGCGTGCCATTCTCGACGACGCCGGTTGTAGTCGGCGCGAGCGCTGTCGCTCAGGCCAACGAGCTGCGGCGTCGTGAGTCGGTCAGGAATCGTCCGAGCTTCCCGATCGGTGAACTGGCTCCAACTCTCGTACGTCGAGAAGCTCCCTCGGAGCGGTTGCGCGCTGGTCACATCATCTCCATGAGCTCATCGTCACCGAACACGAAAGCGGCGAAGAGATCGTCATCGTCGTCATCGTCTCCGCCCTGCGGTATGGCTGGCGCGGGCGCTTCTGGTTCGTCGTCTGGCCACTCGCCGACCGCGGTGCCGAGCATCCGCTGAACCGTCCGCAATGACCATGCGCCCTCATCCCCTCTGTGGTTCTCCGCCAACTGTGATGCCAGACGTGCGCTCACGCGACGCTCAGTCGGCGTGAGATCTCGGCCGGCACCCCAGTCGGCCAGCAGCTTCGCAGCGGCCGCATCGACGTCAGGTCTCTTGCCATCCGCGATCTCGAGCGCGAGACGCTTCGCATGCTCAAGCGCCTCGGAACTGAACGGCACCGACTGCGCCCCCTTCAGCTGCCAGCGCAGCGCGTGCCAGGTACCGTCATCGGGATCACGGAAGTAGATCCGGCGCACGTCATCCGGGTCATACGAGAAGGGCCAGAGCACATCCCCATCGCTGCCGCGAGTGCGATTCCGGTACTTCGCGACGATCTCACCGCGATAGCGGATGCCGTTGAGCTCAACGCCGTAGTGATTGAACTGCCTCTTCGCCACTGGTAGTAGTTCGAGGAGATAGTTGCGGTTCCGCGGAATCCGAAGCTCGCCCGTCACTGCCAGCCCCTGCGAGTAGCGCTCTGCCGGACTCATCTTCACGCCGAACATCCCCGGGTCCGCGAGAGCGGCGTGCGGGCGCACGTGATACACGGTTGCCACCCACTCACGGATGATCTGTTCGAGCTGAGGAAGTGTATAGACGGCCTCGGACTCCGGGTCCTGGCCACGGGAGGCGACGTCGGCGCCCTTATATCCGGGAAGTTCTTGGAGCAGCGAATCGAGGGTTCGAAAGAAACGCTCGACCGGGCCCTTGTCAGTGGGCGTGTAGACACGTGCCGGTTGGATCGAGATCCCAAGACGGGCGCACGCGCTCGTGACGTGCTCAGACACGTAGGCGCTCCCGTGGTCGGTGACGAGACACTGTGGGATCGTCGGCGGCGGCATGAATCGCCCTGCGACGATGACACGATCGGGGTCGACAATCAGTGTCTTCGGTACGCCGTGGTACGGCCACCGCCCCTTGTTCATGTCATCCTGCGATGGCTCGAATGGATACAGCGATTCGACCAGCACGCCGGCGACGTCGACCGACTTTGTCGACCCCGGCGAGAGCCGCATGCCAAGCACGCATCTCGAGTAGAGGTCCATCGCGAAGGTCAAGTCGACCGACACCCACTTTTCGGTTACCGGCGACAACGCGAACACGTTCAGCGGAGTCGTGTCCATCAGCACGTACTCGCCCGGATGCGTGGCGCGGATCTCTCCGTACGCTCCCTGGGGTCTGTTTGCGTTGGAGCGTTTGCGCTTCGTCGAGCCCTCGAACGTGCTGCGACCACGATCGAGCGCCGCCAACGCCTTGTACGCAGTACTCTGACCCGGAACTGGAACCTCACCCACCCCATGGACCTTCGCGAGCCGTGCTTCGATCCGGCTCAGCACGATCCTCTTAGTGACCTTGGGCTCGTTGATCTGCTCGTCGAGTACGACCTTCGCCATCGACAACCACCGTGCATCGATGCTGGGCGCCGGTCCATCAGGAGTCTTCTGCCGTCCGTCGACCAAACCGAACTCGCCGGAAGAGCGATACTCGCCGATCCATCGCTCCAATGTGCGCTGGCTCACCCCGAGCTCGGCCGCCTTCGCTGTCACGCGGCTTCCCCTGCTCTTGTCGGGTGCAAACTCGACCTTGGGTTCGCTCGCGAGTGCTGTGGAGGAGTCACCCGAGCGATATCCGGTCAGGGCCTCGCGAATGTGGGCAGCACGATCCCGTGCCGCTTCCCGCGCTTTGTCGGAGGCATCCGCCCAGAGGACGCCAGGCTCCCCGGCATCCTCTGGTAGGTCTATGTCGCCAAGTCGCGCCCTGCCGCCGTCAGACAGCGGCCGGAGGAGCTCAGCAATCTCCACTCGCCGGAAGTGGCCGTTCACGGCGCGGAGGACGACGGCACTGTCGAGAATCTCGGTAACTACGTAGCGCGAGCCATCAAAAGCGATCGGCGCGTTGATTCGCACGACATGCGACGTGGTCATACCGGGATCACCTCGCTGTCGTTATCGAGCGTTCGCGTGAGATCGCTCGCGAGCAGCCGGCGCCACAGCAGGTGCAGCACCACGGCTCGAGCGCGAGCTCGATTGTTGAGCGCAAGCGACACCTGTCCCACAGCCGAAGCGAACGTCGTGGGCGCGTTCACGGCAGTTCGCGCGCTCTCGACCTCGGCCTCTTCGAACCGGTCGCTCCAACGAAATCCGCTGAGGAATCGCACGTTTGTGCTGAGTGTGGGGTCTGGCTCAGAGCAGATCTCGTACTCCCAGCCGGGGACCGCCATCAGGCGTCTCGTCCATCCGAGAGAATCGCGGACCTTCGGAACGTCAAGTCGATGCGTGGGCTTGACATCGATCACGCGGATGCCGCCGTCCCGGAGACGGAGCAGGTAGTCAGGCACGTGACGGCGAATCCGCTTCCCATCCCATCCCTCGACGAGAAACGGTTGCGACACAATCGACAGAACGTCGGAGTCGAAATCCATCAGGATGAGGTTGGCGAGCTCGAGCCGCGACTCGTAGCCGACTGGCGCCTCCATCCGCGCAGACCAGTAGGTTCCCGGAAGATGACGCTGCCCTCGGTACCAACGGAACGTGCGCCAGGGACGGGCGTCGATGAGATGTCTGGCTCCAACCTCGGATAGGGGAACCGCCATCTCCTCGCCCGACTGGCGGCGGACTCGGATCACTGTCTCTGCGATCATCGGCGGCACCACCGGCGGTGTCGTGCTTCGTGCTCTCTGGATCGCGTATCGCGGAGTCGGGAACGTGTCATACGATCCACGATGCGAGCAGCGGGTGTATGTACGGAGCGTCGTATCGCACCGAATCTTCGTCAGTATTCAGCAGGCTGCGAATATTGACAACAAACCATGAAAAGCGACTCGCGATTCGCACTTAATGGCCTGATGAACATGACATTCATTAGCGCCCAGCTTGATGATAGCCCGATATTGGTACAGCTCAAATGAACTATGCAGTGACGACCAGAGCGATGTCCGGCACGTGTGGGAAACTCGCTATATGACCGCCACCGCACTTCTATCGACAGATCAGTCCAAACTGTTCTTCGGGAACAGTCACATGTTCGATCTGGTTGTGTCGATCGTGCGCATCGACGGCGAGTTCTCAGCGAAACTGCTGGTCGAGCGAACGGGACTTCCGAACAGCATCGTGACCTCCCTCATGAAGAAGCTCCGAGACGCCGATTTCATCACCTTCGTCGGAACGGCCCCTGGGGAACGCACCCGGCCGTATGTCATCAACGAGAACCCCTGGTGGGACGCCGCCCGCCAGTACGCGTAGCGCAACAGCGGTTAGTGCGACACGGACCTCAGCGCGTCCGCGTGTTCGTCGCACACCGTCCAGACCCACATGCGAATCACGTACTGCTTGGCCGAAGCGCCGCAGAGCTCGCACACCTCGATGCTGGCCCACTCCGCAGCTCGGATCGCTTCGATGAACGCCTCGTTGTAGTCGTACGGGTCGTCTGACGGACTCGCGGAGTAACTCAGCGAGCCGAACTTCGACTTGACCTGTTGCACACGGTAATCGGGTGCGATCTCCACGAGCGCGGCATCAAGGCGTTCCAGGAGTGTGTACCAGCCAGGGTTGACGTCCACGATGGGCGGCCAACCCGCATCGATGCGCGCGACAATCTTCCGGATGCTCGGCGGATACTCGTCGTTCATGCGGGCCTCCCTAGCGTGACCTGCCCTTTAACCACATCGACGTCGAGTCTGCTGTTGGCGTCAGACATCGCGATCTTCACGCCCCCTGCCACTCTTGTTCCTCGCGCGAGAGAGCTCTCTGAACGCTCGCCCCACACGCAGGCTTCGCGTCACTCCGGAATCCCACGCGATCATGTTGCGACGCCGCCACTCGATCGCCACATGCCCACGAAACCCCGAGATGGCACGACGCCGCTCCATGAACTCCAGGCCTGGCGGAAAGGGAGCCGGTAGCCCGCACGTGTCCGGTAGGAGGTGAGCGAACAGCTCCGCGAATGTCGGACTCAGTCCCGTCCGTCGACGGGTCTGAGCGACGAAGACCGCCGCGGCGAGAGCCCACGACTCCGCCGTGTCGTCGCCGGTGAAGTCCTCGAAGACGTACACCCAAGATGCAGGAGCCGGCGAGCCGATTCCTCTCCACCAGATCGGGTTGGGATCGGGTCCCACCGCCACCATCTCAATCACGATCGCACGCACGGGCCTCTCCCGAGATGCGACCGGCTGTCGTCGAGAAGGGCAGCACACGTGCAGGAGCAGCGGAGGAAATCCGGAGAGCAAGGATTGTTTCGTATGGCCTCCCAAATTATGCCATACCGATTAGGCCATACCGCGGCTTCACCTTCAGCACGCTGAGAATGTGACCCGTCGGAACGAAGCGACTGAGCAGGAGTGGAGCCTCTACTCCCAGCGCTTCGCGACCACGCTTCGTTCCGTGCGCGAGCGCGCCGGCCTCAGCCAAGAAGAGGTCGCCTACCGCTCCGGGCTCACCCGCTACACCTATCAGAAGTATGAGAAGGGCGAGTCGAGGCCTGGCAACCCAGCGAATCCCACGCTTCGTACGCTGATCGCGATGGCTCAAGTACTCGCCGTTTCCGTGGACGAGTTGATCCCCGATGCCCCGCCCGATCTTCGAGCGCGCTAATCCGCGTGCATGCGGGAACGTCGCTCAAGCGGAGCCCGCCCCCGAGTCCTCTTCAACCTGATCTAGAAGGTCATCGCTGTCGAGGACGCCTCGTTCTTCTAACGGCGCGTAGTAGGCATCGAGATCGATAGCGAGCGCCGTTCCAAGCTTGGACAATGCGCGGAAGAGATGCGTTGCGAACCAGATGAGTTCCTGCCCGTCCGGCGCAAACGTCAGCTGGTCAGTCTGATCGAATGCTCCGCCGCGCACCGATATGCCCAGGTCAAGCGCGGTTGGATCGTTCGCAGTGATCGCGTCCTGTGCCGCGTCCCCTCGGATGCTGGTCCACTCCAGATCCGTGCTGAGGAATGCCCCAAGGATCGGCTTGCTAGACGGATCCTGCGGCGGGTAAATGCCACCGGCATGCCTGATCGAAGCTGACGTACGGTGTAGCGCTCGGACACTGGCCACCTTGTCTCGGGCATAGTCCAGGTTTGCCTTATTCATCACGGGTTTGATCTCGCAGACGGCGTAGATGCTCTCCACCGGCACGAAACGAACCCCGTTGTCATCGAAGAAGAGCGGCGAGTACTGCTGGTCGTAGACCGCCAGATCTATCTGATCGCTCTGGCCACCTTGCGAATCGATTGCAAAGACTGGTCCGACCCCATATCGTCGCGGCAAGAACTCCGCGAGCACCTCGACCCAGCGGGCCTCAGTGGAGTCACCCTTGGTGCCCGGATGATTCGTAAATGTCGGCATGATGCCGAGTCCGGTAAGCATGTGCTGCTGCTTGGCGGCGTAGGCACGTGAGAGGTCGAATGGCTGGGCCATGGTCAAGGCTTCCCTTCGTTCGTAGGCTCTGGTAGGTCGCCGGCAAGAGAAACATCACAGGGCCGAACGACGACGCCTCGTGCGAGGTGGACATCGTGTGAGTAGCTACTTCCAACGCGTCGTGCGACCAAGAGGATTACTGGCGCCATCGCTTTCGCAGAGGTCGCTACGAGTGTCGCGCGGTCTGTTGGGCTCGCGGGCACGTCCATCGGGTGTGAGTGCCAGTCGCCCAGGTACCCTAAACGCGGGTCGCGCTCGCGCAACCCGCGAACCGCGGAGCGTGTTGCCCCGCGAGGAATGCGGTAACTCGTGCGCCCGCGCGCGTTTGTTGAGATCTCCACCATGTCCGTGATCCATTGAAGTCCTCCGGTGTGAACTCCCACGAGAATGCCGCCTGTTTCGAGCGGATGCGAGCGGGTCGCCGCAAGGTCGATCCGCTCCAGCGTCGATTCTGAGAACAGAACCATCGGCCTACTCATCAATAGCCTCCGCAACGGAAGCCTTACCTGGCGCCGCAGGGAAGCCGTACGTTCCGGGTCGATCGAAAGGCTCTGCATCGAGGCCGTCCAGCACGGTCACGGTGTCTTCTGCATCGCGCGAGCGGCCCGCAAGTATGGCGATTGCGGCGAGACCGGTGTCAGCTGCGGCACGGGTGACCGCTGCCGGAGGCGAGTTGTGCACTGGTGATGTGCACCCGAGTTCGAGGAAGCCCGTCAACCCACTCTCTTCCCCTGCGGGAATGACCGGATACTCGGGTGGTGCACGTCGCACAAGCGGGGTATCTGTGGTGAGTTGGCGCCGGATTCGAAAGGCTCGCCCCTCCCGGAAGAGCGCGACGGTGAGGAACGGCACTTGCTCAATGGCACACGCTTGCGCGATGGCCAACGTGGTCGCGAACATGCCCGTGGAGTCGACCACAAGATCGAAGCCTCGAACAACTTCCGCTACCTCCTCCGGGTTCGCCGATATTCCTTCCCGGGTGGTGACCTCGCACCAGGGGGAGGCGCTCTCAATCAAGACTTTCAGTCCGGACGTCTTCGTGTATCCGACCATGTGCGCGGGCAACACGTGACGAACCAAGTTCACCGAGCGGAGCTCATCATCATCGCTGAGATGAAGTACGCCGGTACCGCTGGAGGCGAGGGTGAGAGCGACCTGTCCGCCGATGGCCCCGACGCCTACGAGAAGAACACGCCGGGTCCGGAGGATCGCCGCGTCTGCTCCCGCCCGACGTAGTCTGCTGGCGACATCTCGGGGTGAGGCTATGTGTGGCACGGCACCCAACGAGTCTTTGTCGCCGGAGAAGGAAAGCACCAAAGCTTCGAACTGTCCATGCTTCGGCCATACGAGGACGGCGAAATCGTACCCGCCGCTCGCCCTGCCCTCTTCGACGGCGGCGCGTCTCCCCACTCCATGCATCAGGTTCTCACGCTGGCGACGAGTCAAGCAGGACAGCAATGCGTCAAAGGTTCGTGGCGTTTGCCGGACGACACTACGGTAGAGCACCACGCCTTCGAGCGGATGATCGGCAGCCGGCCCCCGAGTCAGGGTGAGCAGCACGTCTGCCTTGCCATGAACGACGTGAACGTCACCGTTCCTTGGATTCGTTCCCACGAGGCCCGGCAAGTCGATCTCAGCCCGGCGGGGCGACAGCCCCTCGAACATCGCCCAGGCGTCAAGCGCGCCGCCTTCGGGACCGAAGGCTGTCTTGGCGCTCTCAGCCCATTGCTCCAGTCGCCCTCGAAGCCCTTCCCACGTCTGCCCGGCGAGCTGGCCAGGGTCGTCGTCTGCCCATAGACAGATGTACCCCGTTCCGGGCATGACGTGATCTGCAATCAGCCCTGGGACTGCTGTTTTCGCCGCGACCGCCGGCCACCCGTCGACGATCGTGACGGACATTGCGTCCGCGTCGGTGAGATCGGAGAGTACTTCAGGTAAGGGCCCGGTCCATCGCGCCTGATTCGCATCCGGAAGAGGACTGAACCCGGCGCGCACGAGTTCAGAGCAGAACGCCTCGAAAGCCGCTTGATCATGCACGTACGGCCGGCGGAGCTTCTCAGTCATGTGGACAGTGCGAATCCTCGCGCTTGTGTCGGACCCACAGCCGACACCGCGGTGATGCGAGGAACAACACTTCCGTCCGCCGCGCATCCCGGAGGCAACGGGAGGATCTGTCCGCGCTCGTTTGTGCCCAGGATGTCACGCCAGATCTTCGCTGCGCCACACCGGTCAGAAGACAACGCTTCGTCCGCTTTGTCGGCCAACTCGATGAACAGATTCGCGGCTGTGCGCCACTGTTGAGCAGAAAGTCCCGGCGTGAGTGAAGTACCAAGGATGGGATCAGCCATTCCGTTGGTGACCGCTTTACTGAACTCGATGCCTACTTGACGGAGAGATGCCGCACGGAGCTCCGCCCAAGACCCACCACTGACGCGATTCGCCTCCCAGGCGTAGTAGGCGGCGATCTCGACGTACAGTCCGCCGGGACGAGCTTCGCCAAGATGCGTGTGACGGACTTGCCTCAGGAGCCGCACGATCGGCTTGTAGGCATTGCGGTCACCGACGGTCGGGCTCGCTGTCCGTGTCGATAACGCCGCCGACGCATCTGCAAACGCCACGGGGCTCGTCTTCATCCATCGCGTGTTTGCATCAGACCAGTCCGTTCGATCTCGAGCCGGGATTCCCCAGTGTTCACCCCACGGCACTGCCGGTACGGCATCCACACTGAACCCGAGGTCGGGCCGGGCCGAAGGAGGACCGAAATCCACCTTCACGCTCCTCGCCTGCAGCGTGACCCTGCCACCATCTTCGACCCGCCCGTACTGACGGATCAACAACTGCGCGACACGGTCGTAGATCAACGAGGGGTTGTCTCGAATCGACAACTTGGTAAAGCGCAGGAAGATATCAACGTCCTTCCCGGGGTGTCGACCTGTCTGGCGTGCATACGAACCAATCAGGATCGAGTCGACTCCCCATTCACGCAGAACCGCATCAGACTCGAGAAGGTTTCGCACCTCGGTGTGCGCCGCGATCGCGAGCTTCTGCTTGTCCGGGCTGATCGTCACGTTCGATACAGCGTCTTCGAACTGACTGGCAAGAGTTTCCATCTGGTCCTTGCGATCTTGGTCTTGGTGGCAACGGTGTGAGGAGTACCGACTATGGACCGAGGCTACTCACAGCCTCCGACATCCCGCGTTCGTTCCATTGCTAGCGAGCCTCGCGGACCCTCGCTAGTTGGCAGTACTGCCAAGTGACTGACAAGTAGCGGTGGATTTTGCCATCTTCACGCGGAACCTACAGGTCAGTTGTGTAGGTTCCCGGTCAAGGTGGCGGAGAACTCGGGGATTCCACGCTAATTGGCAGCAGTTTCGTCAGCAGGATTCCGCGCGAAATGGCAGATCCCTACATAAGAGTAGGAAGTCCACTTAGACTTGACGTCCGCCGCCGCCGTCCGATCGCCCGCGCGATCATCCTCCCGTGCTGGGGATGAACGCGCGGTTCATGACTGGTATCCGAGCACCGTGGTCATGCCGGTCTCGGCGTGGTAGATGTTGTGGCAGTGCGCGACCCACTGGCCGGGGTTGTCGGCGTCGAAGTCGACTGTCAGGGTCTGGCCCGGGAGGATGATGGAGGTGTCCTTCCGGGGGCCGCCGTTCGCGTGCTGGTAGGTGTGGCCGTGCAGGTGGAACGGATGCCACATCTCGGTGTCATTGCGGATCCGCAACTGCACCCGCTCCCCCATACTGACCGCGTGCGCGTCCCGCAACGGGTCGTTCATGTCGAACCGGCGCCCATTGATCCCCCAGTCGTACGCCTCCATCCCCCCGGTCAGCGCGAGGTGCACGACCCGGTCGGGGGACGCCTCGTGCAGGGTGACGGAGGCGGTCGCGCTCAGTCCGGCAGCGGTGCCGACCCTGCCGGTGCCGAGCTCGGCGACGGGGACGTCGCTGGCCGGAGCCGTGCCAGCGGCGGTGCGAACGAGCGCGAACGCGCGATCCTGCTTGCCTTCCGCGTCGGCGACGACAGGGAACACCCCATCGTCCAGGGTGACCTGCAGGTCGTAGCGTTCGCCCATCCCGATCAGGACACTGTCGACCTCGACAGGATCCACCGGGAACCCGTCGGTGTGGGTGATCGTCAGGGTGTGGCCGCCGATCGCGAACCGGAACGCGGTGTCGCTGCCGGCGTTGATGACACGGATCCGCACCCGGGCACCAGGAGTGCCGGTGAATTGGGCGGGGTCGGCTTTGGGTTTGCCGTTGATGAGGTAGTGCGGGTAGTAGACGTCGCCGGCGTCGCCGCCGAGCAGGTCGGAGGTGGCGCCCATCAGCAGGTTCCCCATCCGCATGAACATGTCGCCCATCCCGCCCATGTCTCCCATGCCCTTCGAGAGGTCGGTGAGGACCTGGTCCGGGGTGGCGGTGACGCCGTCGAGCCAGTCGTCGAGGATCAGCACCCATTCGTCGTCCCACGTCACCTTCTCGTCCGGGTCGTCGATGATGAGCGCACCGTAGAGGCCGTGGTCCAGTTGCGGGCCGACGTGGGGGTGGAACCAGTAGGTGCCCGGATGCGGGGTGACGAACTCGTATGCGAACTGTCCGCCCGGGGCGATGGGGGCTTGGGTGACCGGAGGGACCCCATCCATGTCGTTGCGGAGGGCGAGTCCGTGCCAGTGCACGGAGGTGTCCGCGTCGAGCTGGTTGCGGACGGTCGCTTTCAGCGTGTCGCCTGCGGTGAGCCGGATTACCGGGGCGGGGATACCTCCGAACGCCCAGGTGGCGGCGGCGGTACCGGCCAGGTCGAGCGTGGTGGGGGCGGCGGTGAGGTCGACGGTGGTGACTCGGCCGGTGCCGCCGCGGTTCTTCTCCGTGCCGGACACCGCTGCGCCGGTGGGTGTCACCCATTGCGGCGCGGGGGTGCAGGAGGCGAGCACGGCTGCCGCGACGGCGCCCAGTCCGAGTCCGAGCACACCTCGTCGGGTCAGCAGCATCGGGGAGGACGGTGTGGGAGAGAGCGGACGGTCAGGCATGTTCGGGCTCCTTCTGCATGGTCGTCGCAGCGGGCGCCTGGGCGGGCAGGCGGAGCCGCTTGAGGAGGAGGGCGTTGACGGCGACGATCACGGAGGAACCGGACATCGACAGGGCGGCGATCTCCGGGGACAGCATGATCCCGAACGCCGGGTAGAACACGCCGGCGGCGATGGGGAGGGCGGCGGCGTTGTATCCGATGGCCCAGCCCAGGTTCTGCCGCATCTTTCGCAGTGTGCCCTTGCCGATCTTGAGTGCGATCGCAACATCGAGCGGGTCCGAGCGCATCAGGACCACGTCGGCGGTCTCGATGGCGACGTCGGTGCCGGCGCCGATCGCGATGCCGAGGTCGGCCTGGGCGAGGGCGGGGGCGTCGTTGACGCCGTCGCCGACCATCGCGACCTTCTTGCCCGTCTTCTGCAGCTCGGCGACCTTCGCGGACTTGTCCTCGGGGAGCACATCCGCGATCACGGTGTCGATGCCGAGGAGAGCGGCGATCCGGTCGGCGGTGGGCTTGTTGTCCCCGGTGAGCATTGCGACCTCGACGCCCTGCTCGTGGAGAGCGTCGATCGCGGTCTTTGCGGTGTCCCGGGGTGCGTCGGCGAGACCGATGATCCCGGCGACTTGCCCGTCCACGGCGAACAGGATCGCGGTGCGGCCGGACCCAGCCAGGTCCTGCTGAGCGGCCTGCACCCCGCTGATGTCGATCCCCTCCCCGGTGAGAAGGCGCGGGTTGCCGAGGACGACCTGTCGACCGTCGACGGTGGCGATCGCGCCCTGCCCGGTGACGTTTCGGAACGCGGTCGCGGTGCGACGGGGGATGTCGCGGGTGTCGGCGTAATTCACGATCGCTTTCGCCAGAGGATGCTCGGATTCCCGCTCCAACGCGACCGCGAGGGAGAGGGTCTCGAGCTCGTCGCTGCCGACGGGGATGTAGTCGGTGACCTCCGGCTCCCCCTTGGTGAGGGTGCCGGTCTTGTCGAACACGACCGTGTCGATGTGGGCGGCGGTTTCGATCCCGGAGGCGTTCTTGAACAACACGCCCCGTTTCGCGCCGAGCCCGGTGCCGACCATGATCGCCGTCGGCGTCGCCAATCCGAGGGCGTCGGGGCAGGTGATGACGACGACGGTGATGGCGAACAGGATCGCCATCGGGATTGCAGCGCCGGCGAGCAGCCACACCAGGAAGGTGAGGGTGCCGCCGATCAGGGCGACCAGGACGAGCCAGAACGCTGCCCGGTCGGCGAGGCGCTGTCCGGGGGCTTTGGAGTTCTGCGCCTCCTGCACGAGCTTCACGATCTGGGCCAACGCCGTGTCCGACCCGACTTTGGTGGCTGTGACGCGGAGGGTGCCGACGGTGTTCACGGTCGCTCCGATCACCTCCGACCCGGGCGCTTTGTCCACCGGCATGGATTCGCCGGTAACCATCGACTCGTCCACCTCGGACTCTCCGGATTCCACGACACCGTCGGTGGGGATCTTCGCCCCCGGCCGCACCAGCATCAGATCCCCCGGGACGACCTCGCTGGTGGGGATCTCGACTTCCTGCCCGTCACGGATCACGACCGCCTGCGAGGGTGCGAGCTCCAGGAGGGTGCGGATGGCGTCGTTCGCGCCGCCGCGGGCGCGCATCTCCACCCAATGCCCCAGCAGCACGAAGGTGGCAAGCACCGTGGCGGCTTCGTAGAACACTTCACCGCCGCCGGTGAGGGTGACCGCGAGGGAGTACAGCCAGCCGGCGCCGACTCCGACCGCGACGAGCACCATCATGTCGAGGGTCTTCGCGCGCAGCGCCCGGTAGGCGCCGTCGAAGAAGATCCACGCGGAGTAGAAGATCACCGGCAGCGACAGGATCAGCATGAACACGTCATCGCGCAGCCCGAACGGGGCCGGCACCTCGAATCCGATCACCTCCCGCCCGATCGGAGACCATAGGGTGATCGGGATCGACAGGATCAGCGCGACCAGGAACCGGTTGCGCATGTCGCGGATCATCGCGTCCATCGACATCCCGCCGTGGTGCCCACCGTGGCCCATCATCTCCTGCGCACTGTGACCCGACGCTGCACCATGATCGTGCCCACCCGCGGCCGCGGTGTGACCGGCGTGCTCGACGTGGTGACCGGCTTGCTCACCGTCATCCGCCGTCGCCGACGGGGCGTGCGTGTGGTCGTGGCCAGCGGCGTGATCGTGGACGGGGTCGTCGTGATGGCCTGCGTGACCCTCGTGGTTTGCGTGGCCTGTGCGATCCGTGTGGCCTTGGCGCGCGTCGTGACCCGCCTGCGGTTCTTGTGCGCCGTCGGCTGAGGGGCCGGCGTGGTCGTGGGCGCCGTGGTCGTGTGCGTCGCCGGTGGGAGGGCAGATGTGGTCGGGGACGGACTGGCCGGCGCAATGGTAGCCGCAGTCGATGACCCATTGCTGGAGGTGGGCGACCGAGGTGGTCTCGGGGTCGTAGGTGACGGTCGCGGTCTGTGAGACCGGGTTCGCGTCGACAGCGATCACTCCGGGTTGTCGGCTCAGGTGGGCTTCGGTGACGTTCTTGGAGGTCGCGCGGATCATGCCGCTGACCTGCAGGGTCACGGTTCTGGTGTCACTCATTTCGGTTCCTTCCGGATGGCGGGGTCGGTGGTGTCGGGGTGGGGCCATTGCCAGTCGGCGACGGCGGGGATGTCGGTGCCGTGCTCACGGGTGTGGGCGCGGGCATGCAGGCGGGCGTCCTGCAGCTCCTGCCGCAGCTCCGCGTGGCGGGCGGCGAGGCCCGGGACGTGGTCGAGGACGTCGATCGTCAGCCGGTACCGGTCGAGGTCGTTGAGCATGACCATGTCGAACGGGGTCGTGGTGGTGCCGCGCTCCTGGAAGCCGTGCACGTGCAGGTTCTGGTGTCCGGCGCGCTTGTAGGTGAGTCGGTGGATCAGCCACGGGTAGCCGTGGTAGGCGAAGATCACCGGCTTGTCGGGAGTGAAGATCGCATCGAACTCCCGGTCCGGGAGACCGTGCGGGTGCTGGTCCTCGGATTGCAGCCGGGTCAGGTCGACCACGTTCACCACCCGCACTCTCAGGTCGGGGATGTGCTCGCGCAGCAGCGCCGCCGCGGCGAGGGTCTCGAGGGTGGGGACGTCGCCGGCGGCGGCGAGCACCACATCCGGCTCGGTGCCTTCGGTTTCGGTGCCCGCCCACGGCAGGATCCCGAGCCCGCGGGTGCAGTGCTCGATCGCCTCGTCCATCGTCAGCCACTGCGGGGCGGGCTGCTTCCCGGCGACGACGACGTTGATGTACCCGGCCGAGCGCAGGCAGTGGTCGTAGGTGGACAGCAGCGTGTTCGCGTCGAACGGCAGGTAGACGCGGACGATGTCGGGGCTCTTGTTCAGGGCGAGGTCGATGAACCCGGGGTCCTGGTGAGAGAACCCGTTGTGGTCCTGCCGCCAGACGTGGCTGGAGAGCAGGTAGTTGAAGCTCGGGATCGGGTCCCGCCACGACACCTCCCGGGCCGCTTCGAGCCATTTGGCGTGCTGGTTGAACATCGAGTCGACGATGTGGGTGAACGCCTCGTAGCAGTTGAGCAGCCCATGCCGGCCGGTAAGGACGTAGCCCTCGAGCCAGCCCTGGCACTGGTGCTCGCTGAGCACCTCCATCACCCGCCCAGTCGGGGCCAGGTGCTCGTCGACGGGCTCCACGGCCGCGTTCCACTGCTTGCCGGTGGCCTGGTAGACGGGTGGGGCGAGCCGGTTGGAGGCGGTCTCGTCCGGGCCGAAGATGCGGAAGTTGTCCGGGTTGTCCCGGATCACCCCCGCCAGCCACTCGCCCAGCACGCGGGTCGCTTCCCCGGTTCCCGCACCCCGCTCGGCCGGGTCGACCGGCTGCGCGTGCTTGTGGAAGTCCGGGAGCCGCAGCGGGACGGTGAGTTGTCCGCCGTTGCCGGCCGGGTTCGCGCTCATCCGCCGATCCCCGTCCGGGGCGATCGCGACCGTGGCCGGGCGGGGGGCGCCGGTCACGTCGAACAGCTCGTGCGGGCGGTAGGACGCCAGCCAGTCCTCGAGGATCCGCAGGTGCTCGGGATTGTCGCGGACCTCGGCGAGCGGCACCTGGTGTGCCCGCCAGGTGCCCTCCACCGGCAGACCGTCGATGATCTTCGGGCAGGTCCACCCCTTCGGGCTGCGCAGCACGATCGCCGGCCACGCCGGCCGCCCCTCCAACGTCCCGGCCGCCGCGGCGGCCTTGATGTCCGCGATCTCATCCAGCACCGCATCCAGGACCGCCGCGAACGTCGCGTGGGACTCCTGCGGGGTCTCGCCATCGAAGCCGACAGTGACGACGTGGGGGTGATGGCCGTAGCCGCGCAGCAGCGCGACCAGCTCTTCCTCGGGGATGCGGGACAGCACGGTCGGGTTGGCGATCTTGTACCCGTTCAGATGCAGGATCGGCAGCACCACCCCATCCGCGGCGGGGTTGAGGAACTTGTTACCGTGCCACGCGGTCGCCAACGGCCCGGTCTCTGCCTCCCCGTCACCGATCACGCAGGCGACCAGCAGGTCGGGGTTGTCGAACGCGGCCCCGTAGGCGTGCACCAGGGAGTAGCCCAGCTCCCCGCCCTCGTTGATCGACCCCGGCGTCTCGGGGGACGCGTGCGAGGGGATCCCGCCCGGGAAGGAGAACTGCCGGAACAACGCCCGCAGCCCCTCTTCGGTGCGGTCGATGCCCGGGTAGCGTTCGGTGTAGGTGCCGTCCAGGTAGGCGTTGGCGACAATGCCGGGTCCGCCGTGCCCGGGCCCGGTCACGTACAGGGTGTTCAGGTCGCGGTCGCGGATGGCGCGGTTCAGGTGGGCGTAGAGGAAGTTCAGGCCCGGGGTGGTGCCCCAATGGCCCAGCAGCCGCGGCTTGATGTCGTCCCGGATGAGGCGGTGGCGCAGCAGCGGGTTACCCTGCAGGTAGATCTGCCCGATGCTCAGATAGTTCGCCGCCCGCCACCACGCATCCACCGCCGCCAACTGCTCGGCGGTGGCATCAGTGGTGCGGTGCGCCCACGCGGGGGGTGCCGGTGTGGGGGTCATGGTCGGTCTCCTTCCGATCCGCGGCCGCTCGGGTCGCGCCAGGTGCGAATGACGGTGGTTATGGTGTTGCCGCCGGGATGAGAACGGTGGCGGTGGTGTCGCGGATCCAGACCACGCCGCGGTCATCGACCAGGACGATCGCACCGTCCCCGGTGACCCCGAGGGCTTGGACGGTTCCCGTGGTGGTGCCGACGTCCTCCCAACCGGTGCCGACCAGACGTCGCAACATCCCGTCGGTGTCCACTCCGACCACCCCACCGGTTGGGTCGGTCTCCACCAGGTACAGCACTGGCGCGTCCGGCGCCGGGGTGAAGGTGGCGCCACCGTCGGTGCTGTGCTGCAGCCCGTCCTGGGTGGCGGCGTACAGGGTGCCGTCGGTCGCGGCGGCCAGGTCGACGGCGGGCAGCTCGGCACCGTCCGCCCAACTCTGCCCGCTGTCGCTGCTGGTGCGCAGCAGCGGGCGGGAGGATCCGATCCCGTACAGGGTGCCGTCGCCGGTGACGGTGAGGACGTGGAAGTCTTCTTCCCCGGTGAACGCGACCGGTTCCCACGAGGCGCCGGCGTCGAGGCTGCGGATGATGCCGAGGTTGGGGGCGCCGAGCTCCGCCGGGGTGGACTGGCCGGGGTGTCCGGACGCGTAGAGGGTGTCACCGGTAGCGGTCAGTCCCATCGCGTCCAGATCGATGCCACCGACCGGGCCGGTGACGGTGCCGTCCTCGCCCAGCGTGTACAGGCCGGTGTGGGTGCCCAGCAGCACGGTGCCGTCACCGTCGTCGACGATGCCGTGCACATGCCCGAACCCGGCCGCGGTGCTCGCGGGTGCATCGGGCTCCGCAGGGGTGGTGCTGCAGCCCGTGAGCAGCAGCGCGACGGTGACGGTGGCCGTGATCGCCAGTCTGCGGGTGGTGGGAGAGATCATGAACGGAGGGCCTTTCCGTGCGGGTACGCCGGATACCGGTGACCGCACAGGGGTCGAGGGTGGGGCCTCGGACGGGAGCGCGGGTCCCGTCCGAGGGGTACCGGGTCAGAGGCTGGCGAGGATGTCCTGCATCGTGGTGATCTCGGCGGTCTGCCCGTCGATGATCTGCTGCGCGAGGGCGGCCACGTCCGTGTTCTGTCCGTCGGTGAGCACCGACTGCGCCATCGTCACGGCGCCCTGGTGGTGAGCGATCATGCCGTTCAGGAACAGGCGGGTCGCCTCGACCCCGGTCGCGGCATCCAGAGCGGCCATGTCGTCCTCCGACATCATCCCGCCGCCCATGTCCATGCCGTCCATCCCGGACATGGAGTCGTCGTACGGGACGCCCCACTCCTCCAGCCAGCCCTTCATGGTCTGGATCTCCGGGTCCTGTGCGGTCTTGATCTGCTCGGCGAGGGAGACGACTCGCTCGTCGATGCCGTCTTTCGCGAGGATCTGATCGGCCATCTCGATGGCCTGCTGGTGGTGCGGGATCATCATGGTCACGAACATCTCGTCCGCGGCGTTGAACGCGGCGGCGGACTGGGAGGGGGCGGTGCTGGTCATCCCCCCGGAGCCGTGGTCCATGCCGGGCATGGTGCCGTCGGTGGGGGCGCAGCCGGCGAGCACGAGCACGGTGGCCAGGGCGCCGGCGGTCAGCGTGAGAGTACGAAAACGCATCAGGGGTGTCCTTGTCTATTCAGTCGGTGAGGGTCTGATCAGTGCCCGGGAGGGCAGGGTGCAGCATCCCCGGCAAGGGTCGCCGGGGTTCAGGCGGAATCAGGTGCGACTGATGGACAGGACAAGCAGTGAAGGCGGGCGGGGATGCGGCAATCCGGCCAGCAGAGTCCGGGTATGGGAGCGCGAGCGGGCTACGGCGTATGTGAGAAGGGCACGGGACGTCGGGGCGAGCAGGACGATCACCGCGGCCAGCAGCGCCAGCACGCACACCATCATCAGCATCGAGTGATCCGGCATCCCCGCAGGGCTGCCGCACCCGTCCTGGCAATGCCCTCCAGCGCCCTCCGCCGCAGCTGCGGTCATCGGCGTATCGTCGGCGGCGGCTGGTGCGGAGCCGACCTGGCTGTGCGTGCTCATCGCGCTGGTCTCTGATGCCAGGGCGGGCTGGTGGGAACCGGTCAGGACGTGCATGGACAGCAGCCCGGTGATGATCGCCAGGGCGATCGGAGCGGCCAGCAGGAGCCGTCGCACCCCGGGGGTCAGACGCGCGTGCGAGCGAATCACGTTCACGACCGACCTCCTTCCCGTCCAGGGTAGCGGTGCCTTGCCTCCGCGACACGGTCAGAACACCACGCACGGGAGCGGGTGCCCCCTACCACTCAGCATATACCCATCCGGGGTATCCAGGATGGGTATCGCTTCGGGGATGGCTACCCGCCCGGGGTATGCTGGGCGTGATCGAGGAAGGGGCGTCGACGGTGAACCAGGTGGTGGCGCGACGGCGGGCACTCGGGTCCCGGCGTGCCCTGTGGTTCTACCTGGCCGCGGTGACCGCGATCATCGCGGGGCTGCTTGCGATGCATTCGCTGAGTCTGGAAGAGGACCAGGCGGGCACTGTCGTGTCCGCCTCCGCAGTCGTTGCGGCCCCCGATGCCGCCGCTGATGTCCTGGTCAGCGGGGTGGCGACGCCCTCGTGCGATGAGACGGTCTGCGGGACGTCTCATGCTTTCGCTGCCGTGACGTGTCTGCTCGCGTTGCTGACCCTGCTCATCCTGGTGCTCCCGGCCCGGGACGGGTGGATGTCGCTGCTGGCGTGGCTGCGATCCCTCCCCGGCAGGTCGGGCTCGTTCACGTCCGGGTCGCCTCTTCTGCGGCCCTCCCTGATCGTGCTGTCGATCAGCCGCACCTGATCAGCACCCCGCCCGCGCCCGCCGCCTGAGCCGCCGCCGGCGCGTGATGTCGCCGACGGTCCACGATGTGCGGCCCGCAGGCGAGCGCGACCCGTCTGCGGCAGCGCCATGGGTGATCCGATCCCGGATTCTCGCCGTGCACTCCGGGCCGCGGCTCCCGGTTGGACCGTGTGACGGCGACCGTGCGCACCTTCATCGTCCCCCTCATCCAGGAAAGTCTTGTATGCCCGAACCCGCCCCCTCCACCCCGACTCCCGGTACCGGGACGCGCCGTGCGGCGAGAGCCGCCCTGTCTTCCCCACCCGTCCAGACGCGACGCGATCGACGCCGTCGGCCCACCCGTGCCGCCCGGACACCTCGACACGCGCCGCGCCGCACGCTCACCCGATCCCGGATGCTCGCCGGCGCGGTGATGCTCCCGGTCGCGTCGATCGCCGGACTGCCGTTGCTGATCCCGTTGACGCCGGAGCCGGTGTTCGCCGTCGAGGCGACCCGCACCCCGGTGCGCGCCCAGTCGTTCACCACCCCCGACACCGTCACCGGGACGGTGATGGTGCGCGGGGACTACACGGTGGCGGTGACCGCCCCCGTCGGGACCGAGTCGTACGCGCACACCGCGGACACATTCACCAACGACCCGGCATCGGCGGTGCAGTGGCCGTTCACCGTGGGAGTGCCGATCAGCAGCACGTTCGGGTACCGCACCCCGCCATGCCCGTCCTGCTCAAATTTCCATGCCGGACTGGACATGACCCCCGGGATCGGCACCCCGATCCAGGCGATCGCCGACGGGGTGGTCACCACCGCGACGGAGCAGGGCGGCGCGTACGGGGTGTACGTGGTGATCCGGCACGAGATCGACGGGCAGGTCGTGGAAAGCGCGTACGCGCACATGCGGGAAGGGTCCCTCGCCCTGACCCCGGGACAGACCGTGCGGGTGGGGCAGATGGTCGGCCGGGTCGGGGACAGTGGGCGCAGCTTCGGCGCACACCTGCACTTCGAGATCCGCACCGGAGGCGAAGCGGTGGACCCGCTGGCGTGGCTTCCGGCGAGGGTGAGGTCCTGATGGACGCACTCCTCATTGTGGCTCCGGCGCTGATCCCGAGCCCGGGGATCAGCTTCGTGCAGGTCGGTCCGTTCCAGATCCGGTTCTACGCGCTGGCGATCCTGGCCGGGATCGTGCTGGCGGTGCTGATCACCGGCCGTCGGCTGCGGGCGGTCGGGCACCCGGCCGGGGTCGTGGTGGATGTGGCGATGTGGGCGGTGCCGTTCGGGATCCTCGGCGCCCGGATCTACCATGTGCTCACCCATCCCGGCGACTACTTCTTCCCTGGCGCGGACCTGTGGCGGGTGCTCTACATCTGGGAGGGCGGGATCGCGATCTTCGGTGCGATCCTGGGCGGGCTGGTCGGGATTGTGATCGGCACCCGTCGCGCCGGGATCCCGGTGCTGCTGTTCCTGGACGCGCTCGCGCCGGGGATGCTGGTCGCCCAGGCGGTGGGGCGGCTGGGGAACTACTTCAACCAGGAGCTGTTCGGCCCGCCCACCGCCTTACCGTGGGGGTTGCAGATCGACCCCTCAGCCCCCGCGATCCCGCCGGGGACCCCGGCGGGGACCCTGTTTCATCCGCTGTTCCTGTACGAGCTGCTGTGGAACCTGGCCGGTGCCGCCGTGATCGTGCTGCTCGAGCATCACCGTCGCCGGCACGGCCGGATCACGCTGGGCGCCGGGCGGAGTCTGGGCGTGTACCTGCTGTGGTACGGGGCGGGGCGGGCGGTGCTGGAGTCCATCCGGCTGGATCCCACCGAGCTGCTCGCCGGCGGGCTGAAAGCGAACGTGCTCACCGCCCTGGTGGCCGCCGTACTGGGGGTCGGGCTGCTCGCCCACGCCTCCTGGCGCGCCCGCCGCCGCGCACCCGTCCGGGGGAGGGGGGATGCGCGTGTCGATCCGCAGTGAGCAGGCCCCGCAGCTGCCCGCCGATCACGTCGACCGGCCGGTGGACGAGCCCACGAATCCGCGCCTGAGCGTGTCGGGGTGGGCGCGGTGGGCGTGGCGGCAGCTGACCAGCATGCGCACCGCCCTGGTGTTGTTGCTGCTGCTCGCGGTGGCCGCGATCCCCGGGTCGTTGATCCCGCAACGCTCCTCCGACCCGAACGGGGTGATCCAGTTCGACAAGACCAACCCGGGCTGGATGTGGGCGGTGGACCTGCTGCAGCTGCACGACGTGTTCGGGTCGGTGTGGTTCTCCGCGATCTACCTGCTGTTGTTCGCGTCGCTGATCGGCTGCAT